>NZ_VOSM01000002.1:300000-600000 GCF_007997015.1 Lujinxingia vulgaris | reverse complement strand
CGCCCAGCTTCGAGAGATCCACGCCGGGGTACTCCACCGCCGGCGCTGCCGACCCGCCCTGACCGGGGGCTTCGCCCTGCGCCGGAGCTTCATCGGCCGCGGCTCCCTCGGCGGTCGCCTCGGGCGACTCCGCCTGGGCGGCCTCCTCCGAGCCCGAGTCGCACCCCAGGAGCGCCACCACCATCGCCACCATCGCCAGCACCAGGGCCGACCTCTTAAACCGCTCGTTTCGCTTCATCACTTCGTCTCCAGGATCTCTGTGGGTCTACTTTTTCAAGGCCAGCCCCGCGCTTCGAAAGGCACTGGGACCGGGGAACTGGCTCAAACATCGTCGCGGGCCGCGCTATTCAATGGGATCGAGACGCAGATCGTCAAGCTGCGCCTTCACATCCCCCTCTCCCCATCGACTTTCCCCTCGCTGCACTTTACGCTCGCCGGCCTTTCGGGCTAAGTCTAAGTCACTGCGTGAAGCGCTCACGCGCGCTCGAATCGATTTCGACTCAAGCTGTGCTGCGCCGAAACGCCCGCAGCACGCCATCACGATGATGATTGACCTCTTACCCCAGGAGAGCCCCATGGCGGAAGCACCCAACGATAAACGCGCCGATAAGCTGTATCGGGTCCGCCACTCCACCGCCCACCTGATGGCCGCCGCGATCCTCGAGATGTTCCCCGACGCTCGCCTGGCCATCGGACCGCCGATCAAAGACGGCTTCTACTACGACTTTGAGCTCCCCCGCGCCCTCTCTCCCGACGATTTTGAGGAGATCGAGGAGCGAATGACCAAACTCGTCAAATCCAATGTCCCCTTCAAATACGAGGAGTGGGATAAAGATAAGGCCCGCGAGTTTTTCAAAGATCAGCCCTACAAGCTCGAGCTCATTGAGGGCATCGAGGGCGACACAGTCTCTACCTACGAGAGCGGCCCGCTCATCGATCTCTGCGCCGGCCCGCACGTGCGCTACTCCAAGCAGTGCAAGAACTTCAAGCTGCTCAAGGTCGCCGGCGCCTACTGGCGAGGCGATGAAAACCAGCCGATGCTCCAGCGCGTCTACGGCACCGCCTTTCCGACCCGCGACGAGCTCGACCAGTACCTGCTGATGCTCGAAGAGGCCAAGCGCCGCGACCACCGTAAGCTGGCCCGCGAGCTGGAGCTTTTTGATTTTAACCGCCTCTCCCCGGGCTCGATCTTCTGGCGCCCCAAAGGTTGGACCTCCTACCGCCAGCTCCAGAACTATTTTCGCGAGATCGAGGCCGAGCAGGGCTACGAGGAGATCAGCAACCCGCTGATCTACCACGAAGATCTCTTTGCGCAGTCCGGCCACCTGGAGCACTACCAGGACACCATGTTCAAGCTTGAGGCCCACGGTCAGAACTACTGCCTCAAACCGATGAACTGCCCGGACACGATGCTCTACTTCAAGAGCAAAAAACGCTCCTACCGCGAGCTTCCGCTGCGTGTCGCCGAGTTCGGGCACCTGCACCGCAACGAGCTCCCCGGCGCGCTCGGCGGCGCCACCCGCGTTCGCCAGTTCTGCCAGGATGATGCGCATATCTTCACCACCGAGGAGCACATCACCCAGGAGATCTCCATGCTCCTGGAGCTCGTCGAGCGCACCTACGGCATGTTCAACATGGAGTACGACGTGGAGATCTCCACGCGCCCCGAAGATTTTATGGGCGAGGTGGAGCTCTGGGATAAGGCCGAAGGCGCGCTGAAAGAGGCGCTCAACGCCGCCGGCAAGCCCTTCACCATCAACGAAGGCGACGGCGCCTTCTATGGCCCGAAGATCGACTTCCAGGTGCGCGACTGCCTGGGCCGCTCCTGGCAGTGCGCCACCATCCAGCTCGACTTCCAGCTGCCGCGGCGTTTTGAGCTCACCTACACGGCGAGTGACAACGCCGAGCGCACTCCGATCGTTATTCACCGCGCGATCGCCGGCAGCCTGGAGCGCTTCTTCGCCATCCTGCTGGAGCACCTGGCCGGCGCCTTCCCCACCTGGCTTGCCCCGGTGCAGGCGGTCATCGTTCCCATCACCGACGAGCAGAACGACTACGCCTGGGAGGTCGCCCGCGATCTCAAGCGCTCCGGTGTGCGCGTCGAAGTCGACGATCGCAGCGAGAAGATGGGCTTTAAGATCCGCGAAGCCGAGACCAAAAAGATCCCCTACATGCTGGTCATCGGCGGCCGGGAGGCCGAGGCCCATAACGTGGCGCTGCGCACCTACAAAGACGGCCGCCGCGGCACGCTGCCGCTGGCTGAGGTCAAGAAAGAGATCCTTGAGCGCATCGCCAATCGTACCCTCGATGTCGACGTGCAGGTCAGCGGCCTGGCGACCATCGTCGAAGATGCCCCCGACGGCGAAGATATGGCCGAGCGCGGTTATTGATCCTCTCAGGATCAAATAAAGCCTCTTCGGAGGCTCAAAACACAAAAAAAGGCCGCGCCCCTCTCAAGGAGCGCGGCCTTTTTCGTGATTGTAGAGACGAACTTACTCGGCGTTCAGGATGCCCACGGCGTCCAGATCAAAGCCCTGGCTGGGGGTGGCACCCACGCCCCAGAGGTCCTTGATGCGCACGTAGCGCGCCTGGCTTAAGCCTGCGTCAGCGAGGTCAAAACCATCGCCGCCGCTGATCTCCAGAGAGAGCGTTGGATGCTCCAGCGCATCGTACTCCCGGGTCGGCGTCCAGCCGGCACACCCGGTATAAGGCGGCGCGTCGTCAGGGGTAAAATCGCAGGCAAAACTCACCCACGTCTCCCCATCCTCGCTCACGGCGACCTGGCCGAGCTCCGCAAAAATCTGCTCCGGATCGCCATCGGCATAAAACGCGTTCTCAAAGACCACGAAGTCCGGGCCGGGGCCGTCGACGATCGTCTGATCGCCAAAGCCCAGTACGATCTCCCCGCCATCGCCAAGGCTGAGCACATCGAGAGAAGCCGCGCGATCGCCTTTGCCCTGGGGCGGCCCCAGCACGACCTCGGGCATCGCCTGCTCCCCAAATCCCGAGCCCTCGCCAGGCACAAACGAAACAACTTCGGTGGCGTAAGGAAGCCCCTCCCACCACGGCGTCTCATCGACCGGGTCCACGGCTTCTCCGCAGCCCACCGCCCCCCCGGCGGCCAGCATCAACGTGCTCAGGAGTTTCGCTGCCGAATGCTTCATAGACGCGTCATCTTCGTCCAGGAGAAGCCACCGCAGCCCCCGTTCTCCGGATCGCTGGCGTCGGCCTCCGCTTCGATCGCACGGGCCTCTTCCACCGTCTCCTGATCGAAGGCCACCATGCAGTAATAGAAGGAATCGTCGACCGGCTCGGTCCACACGATCACGTTGTAGGTGTTGGGGCCGTACTCAGCGTCGGGGGTGTTCTGCGTGATCGCCTCGCGCGCGGCGTTGTCGTACTCGGTCAGCAGCATCGGGCCCCAGACCTCCTCGGTGATCGTCTCCTGACCGCCGAAGTTCGTCTCCCACTCCCCGGCCACCTCGATGCCCTGCTCCTCGGGCTCCGGGTCGCATGGCATGGTCGAGCAGTCTACCTCGGCCGGCTCGTCAGTCTCACCACAGGCCACAAGCGACAGGCCCGCGGCCAGCACCAGCGCCATCAAATCCACCCGATTTTTCAGCGTCTTCATCTCGATCTCCATCACAGCGTGCTTCGGATGGCGATCGAAGGTCGGCAGCGGGACAACCCCAACTCAACGCCCGGGCCAGCTGGCCTCAGACCTCAAGGATCGGCGCGCCTGCGCTCGATCTGCTGCGTTCCTCTCGCCACCTTCCCGAAGCGATTGGGGGAAACTATCTCCACGCAGCAATATCCTGGCTCTCGGGTCATCTTCACGCGTCCCCTTCCCGACTCTGAATGCAGAACCAGTGGGATATGACACGCTCATCGCCGATCACAGTTGCGGGGGCAGCGCTGGTTTTCCACCAGCTTCCTGCCGCGTCGAGCCCGGCCCTGTTAGCACCGCGACGCGAGCCGGGTCAATCGAACTCGCCAGTTCGCCGCCCGATGGCTCAAAATCCGCTGAATTTCGGGCAAAAAAAAATCCCGCGACACCTTTTTGAAAGGCATCGCGGGATTCGTAGGACTAAACACGTTCGACCCTCAAGCGGCCAGCGCACACCCTGAACCTGGTCCGCTGCTTCCTCCCGGACCTGACGGGGTGCCAGGCCAGCGGTCGCACTGGCCGCTCAGGGGTCGAACAACCCCACCCTAGCGGGGCCCCGGGTGAACCGTCAACCGGCCACCCGAGTCGAGCGGAGAGAGAGGGATTCGAACCCTCGATACGCGGTTAACGTATACACGCTTTCCAAGCGTGCGCCTTCAGCCACTCGGCCACCTCTCCAAAAAGATCTCATCCTTCGAGATCTTAAGAGCATAAACAACGGAGGGGGTGGGATTCGAACCCACGGTACCCGTGAAGGTACACTTGATTTCGAATCAAGCGCCTTCGACCACTCGGCCACCCCTCCGCACTTAAGATGATTCCTGAGTTGATGAATCATCTTCACTTACCGTCGCCTTACGTCTCTCGCGAATGGTGCGGAAAAACTCGCTCAAAACTCGCCCGCAGGCCGCTGAAAGGACACCTTCTTTGACCTCAATTCGATGGTTCAATCGAGGATCTTCGCCCATCGCGTACAGCGAGCGCATTGCGCCGGCTTTCGGGTCACGTGCTCCGAAGACCACCCGTCCTACCCGCGCGTTCACTAACATTCCCGCGCACATCGGACAGGGCTCTAAGGTCACGTAGACCGTACATTCATGGAGTCTCCAGCTACCCAGAGCCTCGGCGGCGCGTCGCACCGCGATAAGCTCGGCGTGGGCAGTGGGGTCTTGCCAGCTCTCGCGCCGATTAAAGCCGCGAGCGATGACCTGGCCATCATGAACAACGACCGCGCCCACCGGGACTTCGCCCTCGGCCTGCGCGCGCTCCGCTTCTTCCAGAGCCTGCATCATATAGATGGTGTCGACGTTCTTTCGTGCCAATGTAAGACCTTACTCCGAAAACAAAGAAACGCTCTTAGAAGCCTAAGAGCGTTTCGAAGTGCACCTGGAAGGGTTCGAACCTCCAACCTATGGTTCCGTAGACCATTGCTCTATCCAGTTGAGCTACAGGTGCGTGCTATGTGCTTGCTGCCGTTCTTCCGTCCGGCGTGGTCATTTTATTAACACCGCCTTTTCAGTCTTGCAAGCACTTTTTCGACTCTTTTTTCATTTTTCTGCGAGGCGGTGAAGCGAGCTCTTTATGCGTTTCAAAAGCTCTGTGCCAGGGCAGAACGTTGAGTCGAGAAGGAGAGGAAGGGATTCGAACCCTCGATACGGTTTTAAGCCGTATACTCCCTTAGCAGGGGAGCGCCTTCAGCCACTCGGCCACCTCTCCGTACTCGTTCTTATTCACTTATCAAACAACATCCTGCAAGCAGGATTTTTGTAGAGCGGAGGAGGTGGGATTCGAACCCACGAAGCTTGCGCTTGCCGGTTTTCAAGACCGGTGCCTTCAACCGCTCGGCCACTCCTCCTGGAGCCGGCCCCCTTTCGGGCTGGGCCGCGTCAGGGAGTCGGGAGAATACTCGGATCGCCGTGCTCGTCAAGACGCTTTTTTCAAATTTTTTGGTCCCTCGTCATTCGCGCCCTCTCGCCCTCCTTATATATAGAAGGAAGCCCAAAAGGAAACGACAGGATCGCGGGCGTAGTGATGTCGGGAGACCCATTTGCGACCGGCCCGGTGCGACCTGCGTGGCGCAAGTGGCGAGGCGCAAGCGCCCTGACGTATCAGACGCCACGGCAAGCCGGCAGGGCAATCGCAAAGTCCCACGAGGTTTTTTTATGGAGAACCCACCCAATCCGTAGGGAGGGGTCTTGTGCCCCTCCGGAACTCCCAGGGCGGGGACCCACAAGGGGTCCCCCTACGGTGGCGGGTGGTGGGGACCCACTTTGCGACTGCTCTGCGGCGAGCCGGGCCGGTGGCTGGACGCTGATTTTGGCGTGGTGTACACCTTGGGCGGTATCTCCAGCCCGGCGCGTCCGCTGCTACTCCCCTTGTAGAGCCAGCCTGCGGCCGCCATCGATGAAGTAACGCGCGTGGCGCGATGTGATTCCCTTTCAATGATTGAGCAGAGGCCCTGATCATGGTGCGTATGAAGTCCAGGGCGGCGATCGCCATCGTCGCGCTCTCCCTCCTCACTGCAACCGACGCGTGGGCCCAGGAGCCCGATAGCCCCGAAGAGCGTGAGCTCGACGGCACCAACCCGCCCGCGTTGAGCGAAGGCGACCCCGAGGCCGACCCGGAGGGACAAGGCGATGATGCCCAGGCGGCGCCGGAGGAGGCCGTAAGCCAGGCGCAGCAGTCCGCCGAAGAAGAAGCGCGCCGCGAAGCGGCGCCCGGCGAGCTGGTCGATCCGGTGGAAGAGCGCCAGGGCCGCCAGGCCACGATCGTGGATACGCAGGAGGTCGAGCTCAGCGATGAGGAGGTCAACGAAGAGCTCAGCCCGGAGCAGCCTCCGGTGGGCACCGTCGCCCTCTCCCCTGCTCAAGCCCCGTCTGGCGGCGTGGTCATCGCCGGTAACGGCGACTCTTTCGCCGGCCCCTGGACGCTCAGCCTGGGCGGCTACATCCGCGCCGGCTACACCGCCATCGGAGACGATCCCAACGTCGCGCTCATCGGGCGCAACGACGGCTTCACCATGGCCGATGCGCGTCTGACCACCACCGGGCAGATGGACAACGGGCTGGGCTTTGTCTTTCAGTTCGACGCCGGCAGCCGCCTCGTGCGCACCAGCCAGGACTCCCCGGTCGATGAGCTCGCCCTGCGCATGACCGACGTCTACGCCTATTATGCGCCGCTGGAGTTTCTGGAGATCAACGTCGGGCAGTTCAAAGCGCCCTTTGACGTCGAAGACCTGATCTCCACCGGCAACCTCCTCTTCGTGCACCGCGCGGTGGCCAACCGCGGCGTGCAGAATGTGGAAGGTTATAACGTCGACGGCCTCTCGGCCGGCCGCCAGATCGGGGTGCAGCTTCGCGGCGACTACTTCTTCGGCGGCGAAGATGATGAGGGCCCCGGCATCAGCTACGCGCTGGCGGCGACCAACGGCAACGGCCCCAACGCCTCGCTCAACGCAAACGATCGCCTGGCCTACTTCGGCCGGCTCATGCTGCACTGGGGCGATGAAGTCGCCCTGGGGAGCGCCGTCTTCTACAACGACGACACCTTTGGCGAGGAGCCCAACCGCGTCGACCGCGTTCGCCAGGGCTGGACGGCCGACCTTCAGGTCAACCTCTTCGGGGCCTCCGTGCTGGCCAACGTCGTGGCCGCAAGCGTCGACTCCCCCGACCTCCCCGATGACCCGGAGCTCAGCGCGCTGGGCTACTCCGTGCAGCTCGCCTACCAGGCCCCCTTCGGCATTCAGCCGGCCTACCGCCTGGCCAGCTACGACCCCTCAAGCAGCTACGGCGATGAGCCCAGCGTGATCTTTGAGAACGACGCGCTCACCTACCACACGATCGGCCTCAACTATAACGCGCCCACCTACCCGGTGCGCGTGATGGCCAACTACACCCTGACCACCGAGCAGGACGCGCGCCGTCTCGACAACGATCGCCTCGATCTGCTCCTTCAGCTCAGCTGGTAAGCAGCCTCGACGTGCCCTCCCCCACTCCCGGTGACGTGAACATGCTGTCGACCCACCCCACCCGCACTCGCCAGGCCGGCGCGCTCCGCGCGCTGGCCACCCTCGCCATCATCGCCGCCGGTTTTGCCTTAAGCGGCTGCGAAGACGAGGGGCCCGCCCCCTACGCCAGCGCCGAGCGCATTACCCACCGCACCCAGCTCATCGGCGGCCCCACCGCCCTTGGCGAGGTCGGCGACTGGGTCCTGGAGAACGATCAGGTACGTCTGATCATCCAGGATCGCACCTTTAACCGCGGCTCCGGCATCTTTGGCGGATCGCTGATCGACGCCGACTTAAAACGCCCCGAAACCCAGGGCGATCCCCTCGGCGGCGGGGGGCGCGACGCCTTCGGCGAGCTCTTCCCGGCCTTCTTTCTGGAGGTGGTGGACCCGGAGGAGATCGTCGTGGTCAACGACGGCTCCAATGGCGAGGCGGCGATCATCGAGGTGCGGGGGCGAGGTGGCGAGTTTGTGACCATGCTGCGCTTCTTCAACCAGGCGATGGTCAACGCGTATGAGGCCGATCTGGCCGACGCGGTGCGCGGCAACCTCCCCACCTCTGACGGCGTACCGCTCGTGGGCTTCACCACCCGCTACATCCTTGAGCCTGGCGCCCGTCACGTCAAAGTGGAGGCGGAGCTGGTCAACAACGCCCAGGCGTCGCTGACCTTCCCCAACCGCGACATCGTCAACGCCATCGGCACCTTCTTGCCCGACATCAACTTCAGCGGCTTTACCGTACCTACGGGCATGGTGCTGGGGATGGGCGCGCTCAACAGCATCTTTTTGCCGGAGATGGGATTCGATCTGCGCTTCGGGCTCGAAGAGGTCTACCAGCGCCCCATCGAGCTGCCGGCCTTCCCGGGCCACATCACCGATCTGGTGGCCACATCCAGCGAGCGCGGCGTGAGCTACGGCTTTGCTTCGGCCGCCGCCCCCGACTCCAACTTCGTCTACAACAAGAACGAGGCCTACGGCGGGCAGACCAACCCCTACGACATGCTCTTTCTCTTCTACGCCTCGGGCTTCGGCGGCGTCTTCACGCACGAGCTTCCCACGCGCCTGGCGCCTTCCTTCTGCGATCCGGAGCGACCGGCGGCCGAGGTCTGCGCCGAGATCGAAGAAAACTGCCAGAGCGGCGACTGCCAGGAGCTCGGCCAGCAATGCCTGCAGCGCTACGACACCTGCGTGGCCCAGCGCGCCGAGTTCCCGGATCGCTTCAAGTTCACCAACTACTTCATCCTGGGCGACGGCGACGTGGCCAGCCTGCGCGATGAGCTCTACCGCATCCGCGACGAAGAGACCGTAAAGGTGGAAGGCCGCGCCTTCGACGCCTTCACTGGCGAGCCCGTCGGCGCACACGCCCAGGTCTTTATCTATGAAGGCATCGAGGGTGCCGCATCGCTCGACGAGGCGTGCACGCCAACCGAGAGCGCTCGCCCCCGCATCTTCAACCAGGTCTTCACCAACGAGGCGGGCTACTTCCAGCTCGATCTTCCCGCCGGGCGTTACTGCCACCGGGTGCGCGCCACCGGTGAGACCTCCGGCTTTAGCGCCTTTGAGGTGGGAAGCCAGCCGCTCAACCTGCGCGCCGAGGCCCCGGGCTCCGGCCGCGTGGAGGTTGTTGTGGTCGATCAGTCCGGCTCGCCAGTCCCCGCCAAACTCACCGTGGTTGGCGTTTATGAGCCGCAGCCCGGTCAGAACACCCGCGATTTTCTCTTTGATCTGGAGGTCGGTGAGAAGTGGCGCACCAGCGAGTTCGCCAGCTACGACGAAGGCGACACCGCCCCGCGCCGCTATATCGAGGGCATCGCCTTTGCCGGCGCCGACGGCCGCGCGCACATCAACCTGCGCCCCGGCAGCTACACCGCGTATGTCTCGCGCGGCACCGAGTACTCGCTTTTTAGCCAGCCCATCGAGGTGAGCGCCGGCGGCATCGCGCGCGTTCAGGCCACGATCGAGCATCAGATGAAGGTCGAGGGCTACCTCAATGGCGACTTCCACATGCACGCCCAGGGCTCGATCGACAGCGGGCTCGACTACAACGAGCGCGTCATCAGCGTGGCTGCCGAGGGCGTGGACGTGGTCGTGGCCACCGACCACAACTACATCTCCGACTACATGCCTTATATCTACCGCAACAACCTCCAGCCCTTTTTGCGATCGATCGTGGGTCTGGAGCTGACCACCTTTGAGGCCGGCCACTTCAACGCCTTCCCGCTGCGCCAGGACATCACCTCGATGAACCGCGGCTCGATGGCCTGGCAGGATGTGCCCCCTCAGCAGATCTTCGATGCCCTGCGCGAGATGGGGAGCCTCGGGCCTGATCGCACCATCGTGCAGGTGAACCACCCCCGCGACTCGCTGCTCGGGTATTTCAATCAGCACTACGTCAACGCCCTCACCGGTGTGGCCGAGCTCCCGGTCAACAGCGCCGAGCCGGGCAGCACCGATAAGATCATCGCGACGGTCTCCACGCCCAACGGCCCGGCCTTTGTGAAACAAAACGACGACGGCACCTACGCGTCGACCTTCTCCGACGACTTTGACGCCATCGAGATCTACAACGGCAAGCGCGTGCACCTGCTTCGCCACTACCGCATGCCCGTCGACAAGGTGGATCTACCCCAGGAGATCGTCGACCAGCTCACCGAAGAGCAGTACGAGGCGCTCCCGGATGAGGCCGGCGTGATTTTGTGCGACGACGATGAGGTCGCCTACCCCGGCGGGCTCGATGACTGGTACACCTTCCTCAACACCCGCCGCCCCGACGGCACCTACCGCCGCTATACGGCCACCGGCAACTCCGACAGCCACTCGGCGGCCTCGGCCGGCGATCCGGAGCCGGGCTACCCCCGCAACTACTTCTACGTGGGCCATAACGACGCCCAGGCCATGACCCCCGACCAGCTCGTGGATGCCCTGCAGAACCACAACAACGTGGTCACCAACGGCCCCTTCATCGCCATGTCGGTCGATGGCAAGCCCCTGGGCTCCACCGTGGTGAGCACCACTGGCGAGGTCACCCTCGATCTGGAGGCCCACGCGGCCGACTGGGTGGGCGTGGAGCGCTTTGAGATCGTGGCCAACGGGGAGGTCGTCTACCAGGGCACCATCGAGCTTGGCGAGGAGGGCAGCTGGAGCGACTCGGTGACGCTTGAGCTCGACGGCGACACCTGGTTTGTGATGGAGGCCACCGGCGACACCAACCTCTTCCCGGTGGTGATGCCCGAGGAGATCCCCCAGGTGAACTTCGAGGCCGCGCTGGGCTCTCTGGCCGGCTCCTTTGGGTTTGGCGGGGCGGTCGAAGGCTTAAGCCCCTCGGAGACTGGCGAGGTTCGCCCGCTGGCCTTTACCAACCCGATCTGGGTTATTGATGACCGCGCCGGCGAGGGCCGCACGATGTTTGAGCCCCCCAACCCCACCGCGGCCAGCTGCGTCGACGGCACCTTTGAGGCGGCCCAGATGGCCGGGGCGCTGCGCGACTATGTGCCCTTTGGCGAGCGCCGCCTCGACGCCAAGAGCGTGCCGCTGCACCTGCACGAGCACAACACGCCCATCGATCGCACCCAGGGCGACCTGCGGGATGTGCGCCTGATCTTTGAGCACTGGGGCCATGGCCATTAATTTTTCGTTCAACCCCCATCGCGCGCAGCGCTGTGTTCTGACAGCGCTGCTGGCCATGCTGACCCTCGGCGCCCTCTCGCTGCCCCCGGATCTGGCCGACGCCCACGACATCGGCGCGGAGCGCCAGGTGCTGGTGCAGGTTTTTGAGGATCGCGTCGACGTGGCGCTCTTCTACACCGAGGCCCCCGGCGCGCGCAGCGGGCTCTTAATCACCCGCTTCGACGTCAACGGCGACGGCGAGCTCGAAGGCCCCGAGGCCGATCTGGCCGGCCGCGCGCTCTTGCCCCGCATGCTGGGCGGCCTGCAGTTTGAGCTCCCCGGTGAGCGCCCCCGCACGGGCCAGCCCGAGCTCAAGGTGGAGGTGCGCCAGGGGCGCGTGGCGGCCGCGGCGATGATGAGCTACGCGCTGCCCGAGCTTCAGGCGGAGGCCACGCGCACCATGATCGTGCGCGCTTTAAAGGGCGATGTGCTCGAGAGCGAGCTGCATATCATGCCCGGTGGCGCGCTCATGCCGGCCGACGCCGCAAGCGGCCCCGGGGCGCTTCCCTCGGTGTTGCGGAGCGGCGAGGAGGTTGTGGCGAGTTTTAAGATCAACGCGGATGCGCTTCCTGAGCCCGATGCCGGGGACGCGAGCGGGTCCGAGGGTGACGCCTCGGGCCAGAACAGCCACGAGTAGGTCGCCCGCTGCGCCGCCGGCGCCTCGGGCAGCCTCGGCCTGCCTCGACTGAGCGCCGCCAGCACACCGAAAAGGCTCAGTCAGCCCCCGGGGGGGGGAGGTCACCTCCCCCCCCCCCGGGGCTCGGTGTGCCTCTTTTCTGCGCCGCCAGCGCTCCAGACAGGCTCAGTCAGCCCCCCGGGGGGAGGTCACCTCCCCCCCTCTGAGCTCAGCCTGCCTCTTTTCTGCGCCGCCAGCGCTCCAGACAGGCTCAGCCTGCCTCTTTTTTGCGCCGCCAGCGCTCCAGACACGCTCCGCTTGCTCTCGAGGGGGTGTCCGCCCCCCTCCCAGGCCAGACGCTCTCTGCTCAGGGGGGGGCCGCCCCCCCTCCCAGGCCAGAGGCCCTCTGGCCTGGGAGCTCCGCTAAGCCTCCGAGGCCGGGCCTCTTCTGCCCCGAGGGGGTGTTGGCCCCCCTCTCCTGACAGAAGCCTCCTGGTTCGCGGGCGACCCGCGCCCTCAAAGCCCCTTCCCCACCAACATCACCCTCCTCCCTGAACGAAAAAACCTGAATGAAAAACCTGATCAAAAAACCCCGGCGATAACTCGCCGGGGTTTTCAATCAGCTACCGAGATGTGCCTGAAGGCTTAGAGGGCGGTACCGGCGAAGCTGATGGTGATCATGCGCATGTTCCCCCCGGTGCTGCTGGGGTTGTAGGGGTAGAAGCGGTAGGCCACCGGGCCCGAGTTGCCCGCGGCCGGGGGCAGCACGAAGGTCGCGTTGAACTCGGTGTTGCGCGCGGTGATCTCGAAGGGCTCGGCCATGAACTCCAGGCTGCCGTCGCCGTACTCCGCGGCGATCTGCAGGTGGGTCGGACCCGAGTTGGAGACCTTGAAGAGCCCCGAGGCGCTGATGTCGCTGTAGCCGGTGAAGTCGGCCTCGTAGCGGAAGTAGACGTTGCTCTTCGGCGTGACGCCGTCGGGCTGGAAAAACTCGGTGTCCATCAGGAAGTTGTCGCAGGTCCACTCATCGTCGCTTCCGTAGAAGTTGCAGGAGGTCGGTACGCCGCCTTCGATGAACTGAGCGCTGCCCACGCCTTCGGACGCGGTGAGCGAGCTGCCGGCAAAATCCCAGGCAGCGATCGTCACCGGCTCGCCAGCGGCGGCCACCGTCAGGGTACCGGCGTCGGCCGGCGCGAAGGTGTCGAAGGTGCCGTTGACGCCGCAGTAGGTCCAGGCGTCTCCCTCTTCGAGCGCCACGCGCCAGACAAAGCTGTACTCACCGACGGCAACCTCGGTGCCAAAGTCGCCCAGAAGCTCCCCGGTCACATCGCTGATGCCGGTGCGGTAGATCCAGGTGGCCGGGTCTATTCTGCCCCCCTGACAATCAAGCCACCCTTATGACAATGGTGCCTGGCCAAGCCAAACCTGTCAGAATCGGGTTGGGTGTTGGCCAGGACGTCGGTTTAAGAGGGTGAGATGAGCGAAGAGTTGCCGGAAGACATCAAGCGTTGGACCTCGAAGCGTCGTACCGCGCTGGTACTCCAGATTATCCGCGGGGAGACGACGGTGAACGAGGCTGCGCGCCAATACGACCTGAAGCCCAGCGAGATTGAGCAGTGGTACGAGACCTTCCTGGATGCGGGTGAAAACGGGCTGAAGAGCCGTCCAAAAGAAGAGATTGAGCGCAAAGATGCCCAAATCGCGAAGCTGCAACAGAAGATTGGCGAGCTGGTGATGGACATCGACGTCATCAAGGAGGTCCAGCACATGGCCAAGCTCGACCCTTTTGGCTCAGGGTGGCGCTCCGAGGATTGATGGAACGTCACCCGGCGATGAGTGAGCGGAAGTTGTGTGGGTTGTTGGGGTTGAACCGCTCCACGGTCTGGCGCCAGAAAAAGGGTGTGAGTCGCCGGGTGGTCAACCTTGAGAAGGAGCGCGAGAAGCGTGAGCTCGTGGAGCGGATGCAGGAGCTCGTCAAAGAGTACCCGACCTGGGGCTACCGCCGAATCTGGGCCTGGCTTCGTTTTCGAGACCTGCGCTGCATCAACAAGAAACGCGTGGAGCGCCTGATGTGCGAGAACGGCTGGCAGGCCCGCTGCATCGTAAATACGCCTCGCCCGCGTGTAGCTCAGTCCATCTCTCAGGCCTCACAACCTGACGAGCGCTGGGCTATGGACGCAACGAGCCTGTACTGCGAACAGGACGGCTGGATTGGCGTGATGGCTGTGATTGACTGCTGCACCCGCGAGATTGTTGGCATCGACGTCGCTCGCCGAGGACGTGCCGTGGAAGCGCAGCGAGCCCTGGAGAGCGCGTGCTTGAAGCGTTTTGGCCTTATCTACCCCAACGGCGAGTCGCGACCGGTGCTGCGCAGCGACAATGGCAAAGTGTTCACGTCGAAGTCCTTCACCGGAAGCTGCAAGCAGTACGGTCTGACTCAGGAGTTCATCACGCCCTATACGCCGCAGCAGAACGGGCTGATTGAGCGCTTCTTCCGCTCGCTCAAAGAAGAGTGCATCTGGATGACGAACTTCAAGACCTTTGCGCAGGCCCGGGAGGCGATTGAGACCTGGGTTGAGTTCTACAACACCGAGCGACCCCACCAGGCGCTCGGGTACAAATCACCGGCTGAGTATGGTGCTCAGTTTGGCGAGTTGGTGGCCTGATTTATGGGGGGCACTACAGGTCGGCGCTCACGTCGCCGTAGCCCAGCTCCGCCACAAAGCTGGCGGGGACATCGACCACGCCCTGGCCGAACTCCTCGACGACCACCTGGCCGAAGGCGTCGGCGCTGGTGCCGGCCGACATCGCCACGGCGGAGGGGGCGGTGATGGTGCAGCTCTCGATCGCGAGGAGCGGGCCGGGTTTATTGGTTGGCTGCTCAAAGATGCCAAACACGTGATGCTCTGGACCTTCCTCGATCACGAGGGTGTTGAGCCCACAAACAACAGTGCCGAACGCGCATTGCGCGGCCCGGTGATTCCGCGCAAGCTCTCGTGGGGCTCGAAGAGCGAGGCGGGCTTGCGGCTGATGGAGCGACTCTGGACCACTGCCGAAACCTGCCCTCGCCAGGGGCGTAGCCTGCTCGACTACATCACCGCTCCGATGGAAGCGTTACGCGGTGAGAGGGCAGCGCCGGTGCTCGCGCTGGCATAAACGATTAGGGAAATAGGGGGGCTGAAGGTTTACTCGAGATTTTCTACTCTTCCCACACCTTCCCGGTTATCGAAAAACGCCCATTCACTTTTTTCCGCCTCGAAGCAGCTGTCGCGACATTCCCTAACTGTTTAGCATTCTATTCAAACTCAAAAAGACTAGCGCGAACATGCCAACGTCAACGTCCAACCATTCAATATACCCGTATCTCCCGGGTACGTGTCCGCGACATTTAATGTCCACACACCTCCTCCCTCTTGGCCGAGTAGCACATCCAGTGGTTCGCTCGGCATAACTTCCGTCGGGTAGGTCGTGGCCACGAATGTATTAACATCATGTAAATCTTGCCCAGTCAACAACCTATCATGCAACGCTACTTCTACGCCTGTTGGACTTCTCAATGAAACATACAGATCAACACTCCACGTGTGATAAATATCCACCCTGACCTCGACACCAAGCACGGATTCACACTCTGAAATCAACATTAAATCATTAACCCAGGAGTATAAGTCTGGTTCAAACTCATTAGGCATAGTACGGTTATTTCCGTCGGGGATATTGACATATGGATAACTACTTTCGACGATATTCGTAATCGCGGAATCAGTGTCCGGTTCCCCTCCTTCGCCTCCACCGGGCTCGTCGCTCACATCGGGCTCATCGCTCCCATCAGGCTCATCGCTCCCATCAGGCTCATCGCTCCCATCAGGCTCGGTGTTTACATCCACGTCGCCGCCGCTATCCGGGTCGAAGTCACTGCCCACATCTCCCTCATCGCTCTGCTCTTGGGCCTCCTCCCACGCGGCTCGATCG
This sequence comes from Lujinxingia vulgaris, assembly GCF_007997015.1. Taxonomy (NCBI): domain Bacteria; class Deltaproteobacteria; order Bradymonadales; family Lujinxingiaceae; genus Lujinxingia; species Lujinxingia vulgaris. The sequence continues at coordinate 584,074 of NZ_VOSM01000002.1, read as the reverse complement.
GCGAAGTCCCCAGGCTCGAGATCGGCCGCATTGGCATCCGCGCTACCGATCCAACTTGCCAGAAGCGCGCCGCACCCAACAGCTGCCAAGCCAAACGTGACCGCGCCCCCTGCCGTACAGGCCGCCACCGTCCCCACAACGGCGACTCCTATTCCGACCCAATTTCGTAGCGTCTGACACTCATCCGAGGTACAGCTAAGGGATGCGACACTCCCATCGGGCTGAAAGAGATCATAACGCTCGGAGATGGGTTTCAGACGCGCCACTGCTTTCTGCATCACCGGGTCAAAAAGAATCGCTTCAGGATCCATCTCCACCCAGTTCACGCTCGCGAAATAGTCGTGCTCCGCCGGACTCAAACCTTCACCAAGCAGAGTTGTGGCTTCCTCGAGCATGGGATGGGGGGTATCCGAGTCCAGCGAAGCCGCCACGTTCGACAATTGCACGGGATCAGGATCGCTGACCTCCTGAGGAGGTGGCAAATCACTACCGCATGCGACGAAAACACTGCCCGACATCAAGATGGCAAGCACGACAAATGACCATCTCCAATACGCATCACGACGAATTAAAAACACGGGGGGCCTCTTGAAACTGGTGGGATAAATTCAGTGAAACTAAGAATATGAGCGTTTAAACCGCTAGCACAAGCGTAACAATTTGAAAAGCTGTGTTCTGCCCCCCTGACAATCAAGCCACCTTTATGACAATGGTGCCTGGCCAGGCCAAACCTGTCAGAATCGGGTTGGGTGTTGGCCAGGACGTCAGTTTACGAGGGTGAGATGAGCGAAGAGTTACCTGAAGAAATCAAGCGTTGGACCTCGAAGCGTCGTACCGCGCTGGTGCTGCAGATTATCCGGGGAGAGACCACGGTGAATGAGGCTGCGCGCCAGTACGACCTCAAGCCCAGCGAGATTGAGCAGTGGTACGAGATTTTCCTGGATGCGGGTGAGAATGGGTTGAAGAGCCGCCCGAAGGAAGAGATTGAGCGCAAAGATGCCCAAATCGCCAGGCTCCAGCAGAAGATTGGCGAGCTGGTGATGGACATCGACGTCATCAAGGAGGTCCATCACATGGCCAGGCTCGACCCTTTTGGCTCCGGGTGGCGCTCCGAGGATTGATGGAGCGTCACCCGACGATGAGCGAGCGGAGGCTGTGCGGATTGTTGGGGCTGAACCGCTCCACGGTATGGAGGCAGAAAAATGGGGTGATCCGCCGGGTGGTCAACCTGGAGAAGGAGCGCGAGAAGCGTGAGCTCGTGGAGCGTATGGAGGAGCTCGTCAAAGAATACCCGACCTGGGGATACCGCCGAATCTGGGCGTGGCTGCGTTTTCGAGACCTGCTTTGCATCAACAAAAAACGCGTGGAGCGCCTGATGTGCGAAAACGGCTGGCAGGCCCGCTGCATCGTGAATACGCCTCGTTTGCGCGTGATTTAATCCATCTCCCAGGCGTCGCAACCTGACGAGCGCTGGGCGATGGACGCGACGAGTTTGTACTGCGAGCAGGACGGCTGGATTGGCGTGATGGCCGTGATTGACTGCTGCACCCGCGAGATTGTTGGCATCGACGTCGCTCGCCGCGGGCGCGCCGTGGAGGCGCAGCGAGCCCTGGAGAGCGCGTGCTTGAAGCGTTTCGGCCTTATCTACCCCAACGGCGAGTCGCGACCGGTGTTGCGCAGCGACAATGGCAAGGTGTTCACATCGAAGTCGTTTACCGGGAGTTGCAAGCAGTACGGCCTGACCCAGGAGTTCATCACGCCCTATACGCCGCAGCAGAATGGGCTGATTGAGCGCTTCTTCCGCTCGCTCAAAGAAGAGTGCATCTGGATGACGAACTTCAAGACCTTTGCGCAGGCCCGGGAGGCGATTGAGACCTGGGTTGAGTTCTACAACACCGAGCGACCCCACCAGGCGCTCGGGTACAAATCACCGGCTAAGTATGGTGCTCAGTTTGGCGAGTTAGTGGCTTGATTTATGGGGGGCACTACAAGCCTCCGACGCCGTAACGCGCACGCCTCGGCACCCAGGCCTCCTCCCCACCTTGACCCTGTTTTGTGCGCCGCTAAGCCTCTGGCCCCTTTCCCTGAACGAAAAAACCCCGGCGATGACTCGCCGGGGTTTTTAATCAGCTACCGATGTCTGCCCGCAGCATTAGAGGGCGGTACCGGTGAAGGTGACATTCGTGAAGCGGATGTTTCCGCCGGAACCACTGGCTCCATACGGGTAGAAGCGGTAGGCGACCGGCCCGGCTTCACCGGCAGCCGGCGGAAGCGCCAGAGTTTCCGTGGGATAGCTACCATCATTGTTGACCACGAAGGGCTCGCTCAAAAACTCCAGTGAGCCATCGGCAAACTCGGCGGCGATTTGCATCAGCGTAGGCCCAGTCCCCGTGGCGCGGTATTGGAACTCCACGCTGATACTCTGGAACGCGGTGAAGGAAGATTCAAAACGGTAGTATGTGTCCGCCAGAGGGGTGACACCGTCGGCGTCAAAGAAGTCGGTGCTTTCGGGGAGGTTATCGCAACGCCATTGATTGCCGCTCTCCGCGAGGCAAGTCGTGGGCACACCGTTGAGAAAGAACTCCCCACTTCCGGTGCCTTCGCTGGCGTTAAGATCGGTGGCGAAATCCCATCCGACGATCGTCTGCGGTACTGCTGCCGTTGTCACGCTAAGCGAGCCGGCGTCGGCTTCGGTGAAGGTGTCGAAGGTGCCGTTCACACCGCAGTAGGTCCAGGCGTCGCCGGCTTCCAGCGCCACGCGCCAGACAAAGCCATACTCGCCAGCGACGATGGAGCTACCGAACTCTCCGAGAAGCTCACCAGTGGCATCGGCGATGCCTTCGGCGTAGGTCCAGGTGCCCGGGTCGGTGCCCACATCACCGTAGCCCAGCTCAGCCACGAAGGTCGCCGGTACATCGGTACCCACACCATCGACCTCCACGCTGACCAGGCCGTCGGCGTCAGCCGCGGTGCCCTCAGGCGTGGTCACCGCGTCGGTGACGATCATGCACTCGGTGATCACGGTCACCGGGTCGGGGTCGGGGTCGGTGGTACCACCGCCCTCGCCGTTGCATACCGTGGCGGTCTCTTCGACGCCCTGAGCGTCGGTGATCGTGATCAAGTAACCACCGGCCTCGCCACACACGCCGCCGGCGTCAATGTTGGTCACGTCGATGGCGGGGCTTGCGCCCGGCTCGCCATCGGCACCCGGGGCGCCGTTGCACACGTCAAAGGGAGCCGCATCGCCGATGGTGACCGAGACGCCGCCGAACTCACAGTCCGCCGGGCTGCCCACGCTCACCGAGGGGGCTTCGCCCGGCTCGCCAGCTTCGCCGTCGGCGCCGTCGCAGACCTCAAAGGGATCCGCGTCGCCGATGGTCACCGAGACGCCGCCGAAGTCGCAGTTCTGGGCCTCACCGATGACCACCTGAGGAGCGACCGCTTCGCCGTCGACACCGTTGCAGACCACCGCGGTGTTGAGCACGGTGCCGTCGGTGTCTTCCACGCGCACTTCCTGGCCGCCGGCCTCACACACATCGCCGGGCTCGATGGTCTCCACCACCACCTCGGGAGCGTCCCCGTCGGTGCCCGGCTCGCCATCATTGCCGTCGACGCCGTCGGTGCCGTTGCAGACCGTGGCGCTCTCGACGCCATCGACATACACGATGATGCCCCCGGTCGCGCAGACGTCGCCGGCTTCGATCGACTCGATGGTCAGGTCCGGTGCAGGCTCAGCCTGAATCTCAGAGCCGCCACAGGCAGCCAGGGAAAGAACCAGCGAGACAACCAGGGACTTGCGATTGACGTACTGCATGTACGACCTCCCGATAGGATGTTCTGGATGGGGATTGAGGGTGAGGGTTGGACCTGAGGTCCGGGGCTCTCATAGAGAAAAGGCCGCCGGCTTGTCAAAGGAGGACTTGAGAATTTCTCAAGCGTTTCAAGCCTGTTACAAAGAGCCGGCGAGCCTGCCCGGAACCCGAGCGCGGCCCAGAGTAAGGCGAAAGAGCTCATGAGGAAGATCATTCACGTCGATATGGACTGCTTTTTTGCAGCCATCGAGATGCGCGACGACCCGCTGCTGCGGGGTCGCCCCATCGCGGTGGGCGGCGATCCGCAACGCCGCGGGGTGATCGCCACGGCCAACTACGAGGCCCGAAAGTTCGGCGTCAAGTCGGCGATCGCCTCGGCCTACGCGATGCGCCTCTGCCCCCAGCTCATCATCGTGCCCGGGCGCATGAACGTGTACCGCGAGGAGAGCCAGAAGATCCGCCGCATCTTTGAGCGCTACACCGATCAGATCGAGCCCCTCTCCCTCGACGAGGCTTTTCTCGACCTGACGCACACCCCCCACCACCACGGCAGCGCCACGCTCTGCGCCCGCGCCATTCGCGAGGCGATCTTCAAGGAGACCGGTCTGACGGCGTCGGCCGGAGTATCGATCAACAAGTTTCTGGCCAAGGTGGCCAGCGAGCTCAACAAGCCCGACGGTCAGGCGGTGATCGCCCCCCATCAGGTGGCGGCCTTTATGCAGGAGCTGCCCGTCAAAGCCATCCCCGGCGTGGGCAAGGTCACCGCGCGCAGCATCCATGACATGGGCGTCAAGACCTGCGGCGATCTCCAACGCATCGAACTCGCCGAGCTCGTGCGCCGCTTTGGAAAGCGCGGAAAACGCCTCTACGAACTGGCGCGAGGCATCGACGATCGGCCGGTGCGCACCGAGCGGGTCGCCCGCAGCGTGAGCGTGGAAAACACCTACGCCAACGACCTGCCCGACCTTCAGGCCTGCACCGCCAAGCTGCCCGCCCTGATAGAGAGCCTGCACCGGCGCCTGGGCCGAAAAAAACGCCCGCCCATTCGCGCGGTGTTTGTGAAAGTCAAATTCGACGACTTTCGCCAGACCACGGTTGAGCGCGCTGAACTCACCGACCCCACCCTCGATAGCTACGCCCCGCTCCTGGCCGAGGCGCTCGAGCGCAGCGAACGCGCCGTGCGCCTGCTGGGCGTGGGCGTGCGCCTGGACCACGAGTACGACGACCTCCCCCAACAGCTCGAACTTTTTTTCTAATTTTTTCGATCATAAAAAAACGCGCCGGGACGACTCGGCGCGTTTTTTTTGGATCATGAGGGGGCGCGCAGAAAAGGCGCTCCCCTTTCTACGCCGGCAGGCTCAGCGCCAGCCCTGGCTCTCGGCCCAGGCGGTCTGGCTTAAGCGCTCGAAGAAGGCGTCGCGCCAGGCCGGGCTGAAGTTCACGCGGCCCAGGCGCTCGATGTCGTCGGGGAGGCTTCCGTGCCAGTCGTTGCTGGCGCTCATGCTGAGATCGTGCTTTTGCGCCACGTCGACGAGCCGGCGCTCGGTGGCCAGATCGTGAGAGGGGTGGCGTACCTCCAGGGCAAAGAGCCCGGCCTCCCGCCAGCGATCCAGATGATCGACCATGGTGGTGTAGCGGCCGGGGTGGGCGAGTATCACCATGCCGCCGGCGCCAGCGATAAGCTCCAGCGCATCATCCACCGAGAGGTAGGCCATGGGCACATAGCCCGGGCCATCGGCGCGCAGCCAGCGATCAAACGCTTCCTGCGGGGTGTCGACAAGCCCCCGGGCGTGCAGCGCGCGCGCGAGGTGGGGCCGGCCGACGTTGCCCTGGATCGACTGCGCCATCACATCGTCCAGCGTGACCTCCAGGCCCAGCCCACGCACCCGCTCCACCATCTCGGCCATGCGCTCGTGGCGCGCGACCTCCATCTTCTCGGCGTAGCTGGCGAGGTTGGGCTCCTCGGGGTCAAAGCCGTAGCCGAGCACATGAATGGACTTTCCTTCGGACTGCGCGCTGATCTCAATGCCGCTGATAAAGCTCACGCCCACCCTGGCGCAGGCCACGCGCGCGCGCTCCAGGCCGCCGGTGGTGTCGTGGTCGGTGAGCGCCCAGTGGGCCACGCCTTTCTCAGCCATCAGCTCGGCCATGCGTTCGGGCTCGTAGGTGCCATCGCTGACGGTGGAGTGGCTGTGGATCTCCATAGGGCCGTCGGCCGGCCAGCTCAAAGTGCTCATAGGGCCTCGCAGGGTTGGGGGCTCGCTCACCATCAACAAAAGTGCCGCGGCAGACCTCGTCTGCCGCGGCACAATCTGGGGGCCAGGCCCCCGTGGGTCAAGCGCCGGCGAGCGGGCGAAGACGTTGTTTTATGGCGATATCAGAAGCGACCCGGGGCGGCCTCACCACGCTCCAGCTCCAGGTCGCGCTCGCTGCGCTCAAAACTCAGCGAGCGGCCCGCAGCCGAGCTCGGCGCGGCGCGCTCCATGCCGAAGCTCACATTCTGCATCTCATCGGAGATCGGGGCCAGGGCGCGTTTGGGCAGGCTGAAGCGGCTCATCACATCCTCCATGCGGCTGCGCTCACGCTTGAGGCGCTCGGTCGCCGCTTTCTGATCGCCGCGGGAGTAGTCGCGGGTGGCCTCGCGGATGGCGCGCAGGGCGATAGCCTCCTGAACGCGCACCATCACCTCGGGGCGCAGGCTGCTGACCATGGCGACGTCATCGCCGGTGGTGCTGGCCTCCACCAGCAGCTCGTTCTCCACGGGGCGCTCGGCCACGCGATCCTGGTAGGTGAGGATGGCGCGGATGGCCGCCTTGCCATCGCGCGGGATGCCGCGGGTCTTGACGCGCACCATCACCCGGCGGCTGGTCTGGGCGCGAAGATCGCCCAGCCCCAGGGTCAGCGGCCCGGCGCCCACGTCGACGGGCATGCCGTAGACCTCCTCGAAGTGGACGCCGGCCGAGGGGATCAGCGTGAGCGTGACGCCGGTGGCGACGGTGGTGGCCAGGGCGTCGAGCTCTTCGCTAAACGCCTGCTCGAAGTCGGAGGCGCGGGCGATGTAGCTGTAGTTGCCGGCGCCCTCCTCGGCCAGCGACGCCATCAAATCGGCGTTGTAGCTTGTGCCAAAGCCCAGCGTCGTGACTGAGATGCCTTGCGAGCGCACCCCGCGAACCAGGCGCTGCAGCTCCTCGTCACCGGTCATACCGGCGGTGGGAAGTCCGTCGGTCATCACGATCATGCGGTCGACCGAGCCTGCCTGGCGCGAGGCCAGAAGCGTGCGGGCCCCCTCCTCAATGCCACCGCTCAGGTGCGTGGCGCCCAGGGCATCAATGCGATCGATGGTGCGGATCAACCAGGGGAGGTTATGCGCATCGACGGGCTGCGAAGGCACATCCACACGGGCGTTTGCACCAAAGGAGACCACGCTGACGCGATCGCCGGGCTGCAGCCGCTCCAGGAAGCGCGCCGCTGCGTTGCGGGCCTGCGCCATCGGCTCGCCACCCATCGATCCGGAGCGGTCCAGCACCAGCGCCACATTGAGCGCCGGGCGACGCTCCGCGCGAGACTCCCCCGTCTGAAGCTGCACATCGAGGTAGGTCTCGGACTCGCGCTCAGCGAGCACCTGCGCGTGCGCCAGCTCCGCGCTCAGCTGCAGCGCGCCGCTCTGCTCGCTCTCTCTGGTCGTCGCAGACGGCGTCAGCGGCGTCATCAGCGCCTCGCCAGCTGCGGTGGCCAGCGAGGGCAGCACCGTCTCGGTGTTTTGAAGCTGCGGCGCCTGACGCAGGCCCACCATCAGCCCCACCACCACACCCAGTACGATCCATGCAACCTGCGACGTGTTCATGACCTCTCCTTATTTGTCGGGGCAGCTCCACTCTGAGCCGCGATCATCAAAGCCTTCCCGACTACCAACGGTGCCGCATCGCAATGGATCTAAATTTCTCGACACATTTTCGTGTCGAAGCCCTCGCTGCCGCTCCACGCCGGGAATGCACGCGGCGATGCGCGGCATTCTCTCTACGCGACGCGCCCCTGTTGCTTGCCCCGGCCACTCCCTGTAAGACGCCTTTATGAACCACCTACTGCACATCCTGACCTCCAAGACCCTCGGGCTGCTCCTGGCGATCCCGGTGCTGGCCTGCGACCCGGGCTTACAGGAGCCCCCTGCCGAAGTCTCAGCGGAGGCGTCTGGCGAGGTGAGCCCGGAGGGTGCAGAGGAGGCCGGCGTTGCGGCCGCAGTGGAGGCGTCGGAAGTTGTGGCCAGGGTCAACGAGGTGCCCATTCACGCTGCCGAAGTGGAGCAGCGCCTCGATCGCATCGACCAGCTCTACCGCCACGCGCGCCGCCCCTTTAACGCAAACATTCGCCAGGCCAAGCGCGCCGAGGTCATCGACCGCCTCATCGACCATGAGCTTTTGCGCCAGCACATCGCGCAGAGTGCCGTGGAGATCGCGCCCAAACGCGTGGACCTGGCCGTTGAGGAGCGCGTCGAAGAGCATTTCGGCTCCACCACCGCGTTTCAGCGCTACCTCAGAGCCGAAGGCCTCTCGATGAGCGACTTTCGTCGGGAGGTCCACGAGTCGATGGTGCTGGAGCACACGCTTCTGGGTGAGGACGGCTCAAAGTCGGCCGAGGAGCCCGCGGTCAGCGAGGCGCAGCTGCGCGAGATCTATGCGCGGGTGGCCGCCGGCCGCCCCGCCGCCGAGCGAGTACGCGTCAGCAGCGTCACCCTTTCGGCCCGCGACCGTCAGCGCGCCGCCCGCATCAGCCGCGCGAAATGCGCCCCCGACACGCTCCCCGAGGAGGCAACGCACCGGGAGCTGGGCTGGCGTCAGCGCCATCAGCTTCCGGCCGCGGCCGGGTTCCGGCTCTTCGGTGCTGGCGACGCGCCGGCAAAGAGCGCGGTGGTGCCCGCGCCCGACGGCAGCAGCGTGACGGTCTACTGCGTGCACGAGCGCCGCGAAGCCGGCGTGCGCGACTTCGACGAGGTTGAGCCGCTTTTGCGCGAGCGGGCCAACCGCGCGCTGCTCGAATCCAAACGCCGCGCCCTCCTGCAAAGCTTACGCGAGCGCGCCACGATCGAGCGCCTCGACACACCTGCCGGAGAGTGACCATGCCCCGCGCGCTCGCCAGGGTGTTGCGTCGAAGCGCCGCCCTGCTGGCAGCGCTCGCTTCGCTCGCGCCTTTTTCCGTGGCTGCCGAGCTTCGCTGGGACCCCGCTCCCACCTCCCCCCCCGGCGCCCTGGCCGACCTCCTCTACTCCCCACGCGCCGAATTCAACGGCTTTGCCCCCGAGCCCGAACATCTGCCGCTGACGCTGCGCCTTAAAGGACCGCTCCCCGAAGGCGTGCAGCCCGGCGATGTGATCGCGGCAATGGAGGCCTCCGCCCGCACCTGGAACGCGGTCAGCTGTGCGCAGGTCGCCTTTAAGACCGAGGTGCAGGCTGGCGAGGAGGTCAGCGAAGTGGAGGCGGTGGAGCTGAACTTTGAGCCGGGCATCGGCCCGAACGCCGAGCGCATCGCCTGGACCACCTACCCCACCTCTCCTGAGGAGCGCGCAAGCGTCACCCTCAACAGCACAGCTGTCGTCTGGCGACCATCGCCCGACCCTTTTCAGCGTTTTGCCGAGCCCGAGCGCCCTGCGGTCGACCTGCAGGCGGTGATCACCCACGAGCTCGGCCACGTCCTGGGCCTCTCCCACACACTGGCCCACAACGCCGCCGCGATGAGCGCGGCCTACCTGCGCGACGGCCGCCAGCGCACGTTGAGCGCCGACGACAAGCTCGGCCTCTGCGCCCTCTTCCCCGCCGAGGGCCGCGAGTGCGCACGTGACACAGACTGCCCCGACGCCGGCCGCTGCGTCGACGGCGTCTGCGATCCGCACCGCGGCCAGCCCGGCGACTACTGCGCTTTTGATCTCATGCATTGCCCCGAATTCTGCCTCATCGACCACGCGCCCACCGGCACCGGCTACTGCTCCGAGCCCTGTAACCTTGATGCCGACTGCCCCACCCACTTTGCCTGCCTGCCACGCGCCGAGGACGACGCCTCGGTCTGCACCTTTGCCCCCTCTCCCGAGCTTGATCGCGCGCCGGGGGGCTGCGCCCACACCCGCGCGCCGGCAAACGCCCCGGCGGCGCCCCTCCTCCTTGTCGTTCTTGGAATCCTTACTCGGCGCCTTCGCCGTCGCTCCACGTCATCGCGACGATGAGCTCCTCAAAAACCTCGCGGTAGGCCTCCAGGCGCCCCTCAACGCAGAAGAGCGAAAAGACCCACATCTGCTCCTCGCTGTGGTGCAGCCAGGTCATCAGCCTGTAGGACTCCCCGTCGGCATCGACCCCGTAGGTGAGAAGATCGCCTGTGCGACCGCCGAAGTCGACGTCGCGCTCGGCCGTCTCCACCCGAAAACCCGCCCCCTGGATCTGGTTCTGAAAACTCTGGGCGTAGCGCTCGGCGCGCCCCACCAGGATCTCTCCACTGAGGCGCACCTCGATCTGCGCCTCGCTGTCGCTGGTGGCCCGAAAGGTCGCCACGGCGCCGCGCCCCGAAGGCACGATGATCCACCCGGTGGGGCGGCGTATACGCGCGCCGATCTCCTCGAGGGTGACCGCCTCCGCCCGCGCCTCGACTGCCTCCGGCTCCACGCGACCGCTGGCGGTGGGCGGCAGGCCGTCGTCCGCGCGCTGCACCTCCGCATCAGCCTCCGAGAGCAATGGCTCACCGCGTTGCGGCCCGGCCGTCTGGGCCTGCGCTGGCGAGGGCGCGCTCATCACGCTCCCCCCGAGCGCCAGAGCGACACAGGCCCGCACGCTCCACAGAGCGGCGGGCCTGCAAAAGCTGGCAAAGCTCAGCTTCACTCGGCCGCCTCAAAGCTCATCGACGAGACCACCGAATCAAAGTCGCCGCGAAGGTTCTGCGCCTCGCTGTCCTGCATGTAGCCGATCACCAGCCAGGCGGTGCCCTCACGCAGAAACTCAAACACCACCACGTTCACGGTCTGGCCGGAGTGGGTGTAGGCGTAGCTGCTCAGCTTGCCCTCACGCTCACCGATGGTCGACGCCGCGCTGCTCTGCTGCTCGAAGCTCGACTCGGTCAGGGTCTTGTGGAAGGTGCTGAAGAAGACGTCGGCCACGTCCTGGCTCATCAGCTTGGTGCCGATGACCTGAATCTGGCTGCTGGTCTCGGCGTGCTTGAAGTTGGCGACGGCCTTGTCATCACTGGCGTTGACTTCCCAGGCGCTCGGCGGCGTCACCGATACGCCGAACTCCTCATTCTGCACCGCCTCTTGAGCGACTGCGACCGACGAGAGCAACAGCGTGACCAGCAACACGGCGAAAAAACGAGCGATCTTCATGGGGTATCTCCTCAAATGGATATCGCGACACGTCGCGCGAAGGTCTGTGGACAGCACGGAGTTATAACAGCAGGGGGTGGGTCAGGCAACCACAGGCTCAGGGCCCGTCGCAGGCCGTCCCGCACCGCGCCAGGGCACCTCACCGCAGGTGACGAACGTCGCGTCGCCACGTACATTGACGTGCGCGCTTACGAAACCTTCACCTCCCCGATGATCTTCCGTCGACGGCCCTGGCACCTATGTTCGACTCCCAGCCTCAAAAGTCACGCCCGACGCTGCGCTTTCTGCTGACGCTGGCCTCACTCCTCGCGATGACCTTCGCGATGCTCGGCCCGCTCCACGCGCAGCAGCTCGACATCCCCTTTGTCGGTCCGCCCCAGCCCTCCGGTGAAGGTGGCGGCGAGGAGAGCGGTGGGGAGAGTGATCCCGAGCCCCCCGGCGTCGATGTGCACTCGGTGGAGCCCGGCCTGGAGCAGGCTCAGACCCTGCTGAAACAAAATTACGCCGACTTTCTGGTTCGGGAGCCTCTCCTCTTCGATTTGAGCCTGGCCGACCACCTCCTCACCGACGCCTACGCGTTGTGGGATGGCCTGCGCGACCTGCGCGAGAACATCGCCCAGGTCAACCCCTGGGTGCTGGTGGACTGGGCGGTGCCCATCCTCATCCTGCTGGTCTTCGGGGTACTCTTTATTTTGCTCGACCGTCAGGCCCAGCGCGTGGCCCGACGCACCCAGATTCTGGTGCACGTCGACCTCTCCCCCTGGCTCACAAGCCTCCTGCGCAGCCTGGCGCTCCTGCTGGGGCGCGCTGCGGCCATCGCCCTGCTCGTCGCGCTGAGCTACTTCCCGATCCAGGCCGCCTTCTCCAGCGTGGCGTGGACCCGCGTGCTCTCCGATGCGCTGTGGTGGCTGCTGGCCTACCGCGCGGCCCACGCCATCATCGTCACCACGCTACGCTTAAGCCCGGTCGACGCGGGCGCTACCGAGCACTACCTGCGCCTGGAGCGTTTTGCGCTGATCACCCTGCGCATCTCGCTGGGCTTTTTACTGCTGCTCACCGCGCTCTATCACTTCGACTACCGGCCGGACGCCATTGGCTTTGTGTACTTCGCCTTCCGGCTGACCCTGGCGCTGGCGCCGCTCTACCTCTTTTTTGCCCGCGACGCGGTGCTGGCGCTGCTCCCCGCCCCCCAGCGCTCCCCGCTCTACGCGATGGTGCGGCGCGCGATCTCGGCGAATTACTACGGGATGCTCGCGGTCACCATCGCGCTCTTGCTCTTCAACGCCGCCGGCTTTGTGCACGCGGCGACCTTCATCCTGGCGCGTGGCTATGCGCTGATCGTGCTGCTGACGCTCTCATTCTCGGCCGCCGAGCGCCTGCGCGCCTATGTGGCCCACAAGCGCGAAGAAGCCCGCGAGGAGGCCGGCGGCGAAGAAGACGCGCTGGCCTCCCCGCTGCTGCGCGCCATCGAGCAATGGACACTCGCCCTGGGCGGCCTGCTGGTAGTTACCCTGGCGCTTCGTCTGCTCGCTCTCTACGAGCCGGTCGTCGCCCTCTTAAAAGTGCCCTTCGTCTCGGTGGGCAACGTCGCCATCTCCATCTACAGCCTGCTCACCATTGCGCTGATCGTGGTGGCGACGGTCCTCTCGATTCGCCTCTTCAAAGCGCTGCTCAACGCCAAAGTCTACCCGGCGCTTAACGTCGATGTGGGCGTGGCCTACGCGGTCAACACACTTATCAACTACGCGCTCATCGTGGTCGCGTTTGTGCTCTGCATGGTGGCGCTCGGCGTGCAGCCCTCGGCGGTGATGGTGGTGATGGCCAGCCTGGGCGTGGGCATCGGCTTTGGCCTGCAGAACCTCACCGAGAACCTCATCAGCGGCTTTATTCTGCTCTTTGGCCGCGCCGTCAAAAAGGGTGACTTCATCTCGGTCAACGATGTCTACGGCCGCGTCGAGGCGGTGGGCGCGCGCAGCGTGGTCGTGCGCACCCCCGACAACTACGACATGCTCATCCCGAGCAAAGACATCGTCAGCGGTCGCATCATCAACTGGACCTTCCACGACTCCATCGTACGCGTGCACATCCCCATCGGCGTCTCCTACAACTCCGATCCGCGCCAGGTCGAAGAGCTGCTGCTGGAGGCGGCCAGCCGCGACGACAACATCCTCAAACACCCCGCCCCGGATGTCTGGTTGGTGGGCTTTGGCGACAACAGCATCGACTTTGAGCTGCTCGTGCATTTTGACTGCCGCAGCACCACCGAGCGCAAGCTGCGCGGCAAGTTCAACTTCATCTTATGGGAAGTCCTGCACGAGGCGGGCATCGAGATCCCCTTCCCCCAGCGCGACCTGCACCTGCGCAGCGTGGACTTTTTGCCGGAGGTCAACCGCCAGCTGGGCTTTGGCCCCCGGCGCTCCGACCGCAACGCCGACGAGGTCGCAAACGCCCGATCGCATAGCCCCTCCGAGTCTGACGATTAAGTTCGACCAGGTGCCTTTTACCCGCCCACCGCGCCAACTTCTCCGCGGTGACCCGGCTGGACTCACGCCTTACCGGCGACCTCATCGACCCGCGCGCGCAGCTCCACCACATGGCGGCGCAGGCGCTCTTTAACATCCGGCCCGCGCCCCTCCAGCAGCCAGGCCACCGAGCTGCCGATGAGCACTCCGTCGGCCGCCCGCACCACCGCCTGGGCCTCGGCGCCGGTGGTCACCCCCATCGACGCCAGGATGGGCCGACGCGTGTACTCCCCAAAGGTGCGCAGCCGCTCCTCAAAGGCCTCACCCGTCAGCGAAAGCTCCCCGCCGCTATGCCCGGTCCAGATGATCGGAGCCTGAGCGCGACGCGCGATCTCCCGAAACCTCTCGAGCGACGTCGTCGCCGAGACCGCCCGCACCAGCGGAAGCTGCGCAGCCTCACTGTGCGATTCCACCTCCCCGGCCTCTTCCATCGGAAGATCGTAGATCCACAACCCGTCGACCCCGGCCGCTTTAAGCCCCGCAAAGGTCGGCCCCATCGGCGCGGCCATCAGACGGTTGAGGTAGGTCGAGACGATCATCGCTACCGAGGGATACGAGCGCCGAAACTCCTCGGCGATCTCCTCGATCTGCGCCCACTCCAGCTGCTCGTTCACCGCGCGCGCCATCGCCCGCTGCAGCACCGCCCCGTGGTAGGCGGGCTCCGAGAAGGGCACGATAAGCTCGACCACATCGACGCCCGCCTCGGCCAGAATCCCCATATAGTCGAGGGTGGCGTCGAGGTGCGGATCGCCGGCGACCAGCGCCACCATCAAAAGAGGCCGCCGCGCCGCGACGCGCTCCTCCAGCCCTTGCAACCGATCGCTCACGATGTCGCTCCTTCGCCCCGGGTGCGCGAGAGGCGCCCTAAGTCACGCGCGCCGTCGCCGCTCAAACCCACCACCACGTGCGCATCTTCGGGGAGTGTGGGCGCAAGGCGCAGCGCGTAGGCCAGCGCGTAGCCGCTCTCCAGGCACGCCAGGATGCCCTCGGCGCGCGCCAGGGTGCGCACCGCGGCGTAAGCTTCCGCGTCGGCGAGCTCCACGTACTGCACCTGGCCGGTGCGCATCCAGCGCGCATGCTGAGGGCCGACCACGGGCATCGCCATCCCCGCGGCGTCGGTCAGCGGCGTGACCACCTGGCCGAGCGCGTCCTGCAGCACAAAGGAGCGCGTGCCCATATGCACCCCCACTCGCCCCCGCACCAGACTGGCAGCACCCTTACCCGGGCTGGCGTCACCGCCGGATTGCACGCCCACCAGCTGCACGCCGGGCACCGAGCCCTCCTGCACAAACGCGCCAAAAAGCCCGCAGGCAAACCCGCCGCTTCCCACCGGCGCGACCACATAGTCGGCGCTCACGCCGCGCTCACGCAGCTGTCGGGCGCACTCATTGCCGATGATCTCGGCCCCGAACGCCACCATGCGCGGGTAAGGGTCGGGGCTGGCCAGAGAGCTCGTTACGTAAAAGGCACGCTCCGGCCCGCACGCCACATAACGCAGAGCCTCGGCCATCGCCCCGCGACGTCCGCGGGCCGGCCCTTCGACCGGCTCCAGCGATAGCCCCATCTCTTCCATTCGCCGCACCGCTGCAGGCTCGGCGGCCATATCGTCGCGGGTCATAAACACGCGCACCTTCAGCCCCAGCGCAAGCCCCACCTGCCCCAGCGCCACGCCAAAGTCGCCGGTGGCCGTCTCCCCCACGAGCTCAGTGCGGCCCAGCCGCACCGCCACCAACGCCTGGGTCAGCGCCACCACCCCGCAAAACGAGCCTCCGCTGAGCAGATCTTCGCGCTTAAGCCAGAGCTGCGCGCCGCCCAGCGCTTCCGAGAGCCCGCCCAGATGACTCAGTGGCGTGGGCCGGCCCAGACGCTGCTCGGCCCAGCCGTGCACCCGTGCCGCGAAGCTCGGGTCACCCAGGGCCTCCTCAAAGGCCTCGGCCACCTCCGCCAGGGGCGACCACAGCGCCTCGGCCACAAAGCGCCCCCCGAACTCTCCAAACGCGCCACAGGCTGGCCTGCCCATCAGCTCTGACCGCTGCGGTGCTTCCCGGCGTCGACGTAGCGCTTGACCTCATTGAGGAAGCTCTCCACCCCGCGCACAATCTCACCGGCCACGATCGGTCGAAACAACTTCGCGCCGAGCTTCGGAATCGGAAGATCGCTGGCCAGCGTCTCCTCGTAGCTCACCTCGGTGCGCCCCGCCCCGAGCTCACGAAGACGCGCGCTGCCGCGGGTCTTCATCGTGCCGCCCTCCAGGCTCTCCCAGCGCACGACATCCCCCTGGCGCTCGTAGCGTACCGTATAATCCCCCTGAAAGGTGATGCCTTTGGCGCCCATCGGCTTGAGCAACCAGCGGTAGGTGTGCTCGTCGACCACCTCAAAACGCTCCAGGTTCTCCATGCTCTCTTTGAGATGGGCCGGCGACACAAACACCTCGGCCACCTCATCGAGAGGAGCGTTCATCACCACCGTCTTCGTCGCCGAACCTTCAATCCAGGCCATACATCACCTTCACTTAAGTCGTTGCGTCAGCACATCGTTCAAACATCTTCGGGCTAAAAGGCCCACGGCCTCACAGCCCCATTTATCAATGGCAGCCGCGATCCTCAGGCCCGCACGTAAAGCGGATATGCACGTGGTTGAGGTGTCCGCGCGAGTGCCGGATGATGCCCGCACGCACGTTCGCGCCGCGGGGGTACTGCAGGATCGGCTCCAGATCTTCGGGCGTGTAGCCAATCGAGATGGCGTAGTCGTAGAGCGCCCGCTGCAGCTGATAGTCGATGAACATGAACTCCACCTGCCCGCTGTCGATCAGGGTCTTGTAGAGGTGCCAGTTCTTGACCGCATCAAAGGTCTCCACGCTCATGTCGCGAAAATCGGGCAGCTCCACGTTACCACGGTGGTAGTAAGTCAGGTCTACATCACGACCGCTCTGGTGGGAGCGGTGCGGACGCAGCCGGCCACCGTTGCGCACGCTGAGGCTTCCCACGACCAGGTCCGGCGCATCGGGCCAGCGCGCCTGCACATCGGCGCCGGCGGCCTGCAGAAGTCGCACCACCCGCTGGGTACCGTAGGATCGCGCCACATTGCGCACGCGCATCCCCGGGGTCGTCTGCATCGCCACGCCGTTGTAGAGCCGCCCGCCGTTGGCCGCGCCATAGCTCACCGACTTGCCGTCGGCCCCGGGGATATGCAGCCGCACCTGCGCGCCCAGCTGCAGGCGGCGCGGGTTAAGCCGGCGGTTCCAGCGCTGCACCTGGCGAATCGACACGCCGTAGCGGCGCGCGATGCCCTCAAAGGTGTCGCCGCGGCGAATCACATGAATCACCGGCAGAGGCTCAGAAGAGCCTTTGACCTCTTCGCTGCTCTTGACCACCAGGGTCGTCTCCGGCGGCACGTGCACGCTCTCCAGATCGTTCCACGTCAAAAGCTCATCGATGCCCACCTGATACTGCATCGCCACCGTGCCCAGCGTCTCGCCATCGGCGAGCTGGTGGTAGCGAACCTCCTCTTCAGAGGAGTTATCAGCGGCAAGGGCCGTGGAGCTGCTCAGGGCCATCAAAAGCCCGGTCATACATCCTGCCAAAAGGAGATTCTTGCGTCGTCGCACCATCGTCTCTGGCTCCTGGAAATCTGAGATACGTCGCTCACCGGGGAGCTGCGCAGAAGGCAAAACACCCTCCCGGTTATGCCAGCTCCACCTCAAAGTCAAGCCGGCGCACCGGGGCCCCCTGCGCGCTCACGCGGCCCCAAACATCGCCCCATCCCCTTATTTTTCGGATACTTACACCCACAAAACCTGCACACCGCAAAACCCGCTTCAAGCCTCGGCGACGCGCTCCTCAAAGACGCGGAAGCCGGCCTCAATGCGCGCTCTTAGCCAGGACTCCACCGCCTCATCCAGCGCTGTCTCGCTCGCAAAATAACGGTCGTGCACCTGCTCGGGCGCCGGGTCCACAAAGACGTGATGGCGCTTTCGCACCACCTCGCTGCGCGCCTGCTCGATGCGACGCACACGCAGGTGCGCACGCTCCACCACAAGGCGCACCCGGGCGCCACCGGCCTCGCGAAGCTCCCGCTCCTCCACCGCCCCGCGCGCGCGCCGCGTCACCCAGCGCTGCTCGTGCGCCCGCGGGTCGGTAGTGACAAAATCTTCAATCTGTCGCACCAGCTCCCGCTCCGGCACCACCTCCCGGGCCTCTCCACTCGCCGCATCCTCCTCGAACGCCACACTGGCCCCACCGACCTCCTCGCCAGCCCGCAACGCAGCGAGCTTCGAGAGCGACATCGCCGCCGCACGAGCGACCGCGCGGTGGTTTACCTCCACGTCGTGGTTGAAAATAATCGGATAGCTGACCTCCCCGGCCTCCACCACCAGCGCCTCAATCAGCTCTGCGCAGGTCGAGCTGCTGCCCCGAAAATCACCGCCCTCCCCGGTGACCACAAAGCGCTGGCGCGCCTCACTCCAGCCCCACACGGCCTGGCGATCCCCGCCATTTTCTGCGCTCAAACGCTCGCGCCACTCCCCGAGCAACGCCCCAAAACTCTCCGCCCAGGACCAGGCGCGAAGCCGCGCGGCAAAGCGCTGGTCACTTCCCTCGATCTTCGCCAGCTCCCCTTGAAGGCGCCCGGCGCTCGGATACTCCGCACAGAGCGCTTCAATGCGCGCGCTCAGCGCGGCGTTCTTGGCGTCGAGCTGCCCCAGCCAGCCTTCGAGATCGTCGAAGAAACGCCGCGGCACCTCCTCCCGCGGCGTCTTCTCCATCGTTTTACCTTCGACCAACAGACTCATCCTTCGGGCAGGTAGCGGCGGCGCAGGTGATCTTTGAAGTAACGCGCGTTCAAGGTCTCGCCAGTCGCCTCAGTGAGCAGCGCGTCGGTCGAGAGCAACGAGCCCTTCGCGTGAATCTTCTCACCCATCCAGCCCATAAGCCCGCCGAACTCGCCACGCTCAAGCTGCGCTTCCACATCGCCCAGCTCCCGGTCGGCCGCCGCAAAGAGCTGCGCCGCCGTCATCGCCCCCAGGGTGTAGGTCGGGAAATACCCGATGGTGCCGTCCATCCAGTGGATATCCTGCATGCAGCCGTCGCGGTCGTCCGGCGGCTCAATGCCCAAGAGCTCCTTCATGCCCTCGCGCCAGGCGCCCGGCAGATCGGCCACCTGCAAGTCGCCCGAGAGCATCGCCTTCTCCAGGCGGTAGCGCAGAATCACGTGCGCCGGATAGGTCACCTCGTCGGCGTCCACGCGAATCAGGCTGCGCTCCACCCGCGTCATCACGCGGTAGAGGTTCTCGACCTCCCAGGCATCGCCCGAGCCCGCAAACGCATCTTTGTAAATCGGCGCCACATAGGTCGCAAACGCCTTGCTGCGGCAGGCCTGCATCTCCACCAGCAAAGACTGGCTCTCGTGCACGCTCATCCCCCTCGCCGCGCCCACCGGCTGGTAGCGCCACTCGGCCGGAAGGCCGCGCTCGTAGAGCGCGTGCCCGGTCTCGTGCAGCACACCCATCATCCCCTTAATAAAGCCCTTGGGATCGTAATAGGTCGTCAGGCGCACATCATCGGGAACACCGCCGCAGAAGGGGTGGTGGCTCGTATCCAGGCGGCCATGCTCAAAATCAAAGCCCAGGGTCGCCATCAGCTCACGCGCGACCTTCTCCTGACGCGCCACCGAAAAATCACCGGTGGGCATCACCGCTTCGGGCTGCGCGGCCTGGTGCGCGAGCACCGCTTCCAGAAACTCCGGCAAGAAGCCCGCCAGATCATCAAAGATGGCGTCGATCTTCGCCGAAGACCCGCCCGGCTCATACTGGTCGAGGAGCGCATCATAAGGCGTCACGCCGAGCGCCTCGGCCTTAATACGCGCCGTCTCCCGCACAAGCTCCACCGTCTCGGCCAGGTGGGGGGCCAGGCGAGCGAAGTCATTGTCGGCGCGCGCGGAGCGCCAGACCATCTCGGTCTGCGCGCCCTTGCGGCTCAGCCGGCTCACCAGATCCGAGGGCACCGCCGTGGCGTGGGTGTACTGCCGACGCATCTCCTCGACGTTGGCCTTCTGCCAGGCGTCCAGCGACTCTCCACCCACCTGCTCAAAGAGCGCCGCGAGTTTGGGGTCGGTCTGCAGCTCATGATGAATCACCCGCAACGTGGCGATCTGCTCGCTGCGCGCCTCCGCCCCCCCGGCCGGCATCATCGTCGCCATATCCCAGTAGAGCACGCCCACGGCGTCGCCCAACCGACCGATCTTCCCAAAATGCTCTGCCAACTCTGCGTAAGCGCTCATCTTTTCGTCCTGATGTTGCGGGTTGCCCGGGGGGTCACCTGCGGCAGCGAGCCCGAAGCTCGACCGCCGACAAAGGCCATCTCGCGCAGAACCTACCCATGAGGCGGCGTTGCTTTCAAGTTTCAAGTCGCAATCGCGCTCATTTCGTAAAGCACACCCGCCACCCATGCGTGGGTTTAACCGCCGCACGACTGCTCGTCAGAAAAACCTTTTTGGCGCGACGACTTACCCCATCCCCGCCAACCTCTCACCACCTCCTTCCCCCTCCCACTCCAGGCAGAGACAAGATCCCTCCTTGACCGCAACACCCTCCCCCCACAGGGTGAACGCATAGCTATCTCAAGTCCTCGCGCCACATCGTCTCAAGGAGATCTATGCGTGTGTTTTATCGTTTATCCAAACCTCTATTCTTTATGTGGTGTGTGGCCCTTGTCGCCTGCTCCGAAGCCTCTTCGATCGATTCAGAAGACGCTGGTGATCAAGATGTCGAACTTCGTCCGCCGCGATGCACAGATATGGAGCAGATGGAGTTTCAAACCGATTACATGCTTCAATGGAGCCTATTAAAACACGCCGACAAAAGTCCCTACTGCGTTCGCGACGATGGATTTGGGGGTACATCGAGGCATTGTGGCTCATCTGAACCCATTGAAGAGTACTATTACCACTGCAAAGACCCGATCATCTCGACCTCTGACGGCACCCAACTGAATCGCCAAACCCCCTGCACCTGGTGGCCGCTTCTCGGCGAAGACGACGAAGGCAATTATTTTCATGACTTCGTGTGCGTTCCGCGCGACCGTCTGACTGAGATTGGCTGGCCGGCAGGGTCTGATTTTGACTTTTATGATGAGTGCCCCGATGAGAGTAACGATCCGGGGCCGCAGCCGCCGAGCGGGGGTTGAAAAACATACATGTCACCCAAATCACAATTCATCTTATGAGCTCTTACGTTTAAAAAACGCCACACCGCACCTCCCAGGTGCCGTGTGGCGTTTTTGCATCCGGCCGCATCTCTTACGCCCGACCTCTCCGAACGCCGCGCCCCTCCCCACTTCTCGATCGCCGCGCACTCCCCCACCTTCCGCCAGCCCCAACCTCCCACCTTGCCACTGCGCCTCGAATCTGCGATCGCTTCGGGCGTTCTCCTACATGCACCCCACCCTGAATTGCGAGGATTGCGATGCAAAAGCTGCGACTGGGACTGGAATGGTTCCTCAACCCCGACCACCTGCCCTTCCTCATTGGCCAGCGCAAAGGCTGGTTCAAGGACGCCGGCATTGAACTCGAGCTGATTGAGCCCGCCGAACACCTCGACGCCGTCGACGCGATCGCGCGCGGTGAGATGGAGGTGGCGATCACAGAGCCCCTGCACCTGGTGGAAGATAAGGCCAAAGGCGATGCGGTGGTGGGCTTTGCCCGCTTTCTGCACACCAACGGCGGCGTGATGTTCTTGAGAAACTCGGGCATCGAGCGCCCCCGCGACATGGTCGGCAAACGCATCCAGTACCCGGGCGCGCCGGGCCCGGGCGGGCCGGCGATCGTGGGCACGATGGTGCGCGCCGACGGCGGCAGCTGCACAGCCGACGACTTTGAGCGCGTGAACAACAGCTTTTACCACACTGATGCCCTGCTCGAAGATAAGGCCGATGTGGCCACGCTGGCGTTCTATAATTTTGAGGTCGTGGAGGCGCGTCACCGCGGCGTCGACGCCGACTTCTTCGCGCTCAAAGACTGGGGCGTGCCGGACTTCTGCCAGCTCATTCTGATCACGAGCCCGGCGCTGCTTGAGGAAAAACGCGAGGTCTTCGATGCGCTGCTCAAGATGATGGGACGCGGCATCGACTTCATTCACCAGCACCCGAAAGAAGCGCGCGCGATCTACAATGAGGCCACCGAGAACTCGCTGGATACCGAGCTCGGACAGGCGATTTTTGACGCCACGGTGCCCTGCTTCACCTTCGATTTTTCGATGAGTGAGGATTACTACGGCCAGCTTGAGGCCTGGATGGCCGAGAACGCACTGATCAAGAGCCGCCCGGGCAAGTCCAACTACTGGACCAACGCGCTGGTGCTGCGCTGAGGCGCGGGTTCCGCAGAACGAAGACCGCTCGAAGCCCCCACGTCACGCGCTGGCGTGGGGGTCGCGGTACACGCGCTTGATCGCCCGCTCGTAGGTGTTGCCCGCCGCGGGTTCCTCGGCGAGGGCGCGCGCGATGGCGTCATCGAGGGAGACGAGATCATCGACGCCGGCCAGCTCCCAGAAGCGCGCGTCGCGGGCCAGGAGATCGGTCTTAAGGCCCTCGACCAGCTCCCGGGCCAGGTGCACGTTGGTGCCCGTCACAAGACGCAGCCAGTAGGTGGAGAGGTGGGGGGTGAGCAGCGGCACGTTGACCATCACCGGGTCGTTGCCCACCGCCTCGGCGGCGCGGCGCACGCACTCCTGAAAGGTCACCACCTCGGGGCCGGGGATATCAAAGCTGGCGCTGCCTTCCTGCTTAAGCGTCAGCGCTGCCACCAGCGCGCGCACCACATCATCAATGGCCACCGGTTCGGTGCGGTTGCGCAACCAGCGCGGGCAGAGCATCACGGGGAGGCGCACAGAGATATCGCGCAGGAGCTGCCAGCTGGCGCTTCCCGCGCCGATGATCATCGACGCCCGGAGCTCGATGGTGGAGACATCCCCACTCCTCAAAATCGCCCCCGTCACCAACCGGCTGCGCAGATGCCTCGAAGGCTCTCGCCGCGGCTTAACCCCGCCCAGGTAAACGATGCGCTGCACGCCGGCGCGTGTCGCGGCCTCCAGAAAATTCATGGCCGCAGAGGTCTCGCGCGCCTCATAGTCTTCGGCGTCGCTCATGCGATGGACCAGGTAATACGCCGCGTCGCAGCCTTCCATCGCGCGTCGCACCGACGCGTCGTCTTCCACATCGAGCCCCACCCAGGTCTTTTCGGGATGCGCGCGGCGCGCCTTCTCGGGGCTGCGTGTGGCGCAAACCACCTCGAAGCCCGCGTCGACAAGCGCCGGGTAAAGCGCGCTGCCGACAAAGCCGGTTGCGCCGGTCAATAAGACTCGCTGAATCGTGCTTTTGTCGCCCATCTCACATCCTCGCGCCGGTGCCGCGTTACTCTCATTGGTGTGGGGCAAGGATGCGCACCGCGCTTAAGGTTGCAAGGCCAGCTCCCCGGATGCCGGCGCCTCAATCGGCAGCGCGGATTGGCGGGTTCGCACCCGAGGTCGGGTGCGACGCCGGGGCCAGGACTCCCCATCATCGCGCAGGCGCCACTCCTGATAACGCGCCGCTTCTTCGCCCGGCGCGTACACCTGCACCGCCACCAGACGCTCCGCCCCGTTGGTAAAACTCAGCTCGGCGCCGGCCGGCACGTACACCGCCATATGAGGCCCGATGATGTAGCTCTGGCCGGCGATCATCGCCACGGCGCTGCCCTCAAGCACATAGAGGTAGGTCTCGGCCGCCGCGGTGCCTGGCGAGGTCTGGGCGTTGGGGGCGAGCGTCCAGCGCCCCATGTAGGCCTCGTCGCCGCGGAGCAGGTTGGCCACGCGCACCTGACCATCATCGCCGACCCGCTGCTGCACGCGGTGAGCGTTGACCACCACGGGTTGTGCGCTCTCGGTCTGCGCCACCACCGCCGTCGTAAGACTTCCGACGCCTGCGGCGATGATCAGGGCCACCACCAACTTTGCTCCACGCATCCTCACTCCCATTCATCGAAGTTGACCCTGGCGAGCGGCGCACCTTCCGCCGCTCGCCAGGGCAGGTCCTCACTCAGCGGCCGGCGCCACCACCCGCACCCGCTCCGTCGCCGAGCGCCCAAACGTCTCCGGGTGGTACATCTCCTCGGCTTTGGCCGGCGGCGCCACAAACTCACCCGGAGTGGTCGCGCGCGCCACATAGTTGAAGGTGTGCACGCCCGGCCCCACCATCGAAGCAAACGCCTCCACGCGCTCATCGCGGGTGTTCTGGTGCTCGTACCAGCGCCAGCCCCACCACCAGGAGCCCGGCCAGGTGGTGCTTCCGCCGTTGAGCCCGGGCTCCACATCGCTCACGGCGAGCTCGGTGTTGATGGGCTCAAAGCCCGCCGGCAACCAGTCGGCGAGTGCCACGTGGTAACGTCTGGCCGGAAGCGTCATCGTCAAGGTGACGCGCACGCGCGCCCCGGCTTTGATCTCCCAGACCCCGTCCTCGGCGCGACGCACATCGCTCTCGTTATCGACCGCCTCATAGATGCGCTCCACCTCCATGCCCTCCGAGGTGGCTGGAAGATCGAGGTTTTTGGGCGCGTAACGCATGCCGAGTCGATAGTACATCCGGCCCTGACCATCGCGCTCAATGACCACCGGCTGCGTCGCATCGTCGAGCTCCTGCAGGTACGACATCGGCACTTCCGACGAGTAGCGCTCGCCAGTGCGGCCCGAGAAGTCGTGCTCTGCAAAATGCGCGTCGCCGATCCAGGCTCGCGCCACAAAGTTCGGGCTCACCGACCCGAAGGTGTCGAAGTAGCGGCGCATCGCCAGGATCACAAAGACGTTGTCCTGGGTCGTGCTCCAGCGCCCGCGCTTGCGGTGCGCCATCAGCCCGCGCATCACTTTTTCGGTGAGCGGGTTTTGCGCGTCGGTCTGCATCAGGCCGTCGAGCACCACGGCATCAGTGCGGCGGCCGGAGTGCAGCACGCGGTAGGCGCCGGCCTCATAGGCCTCCTGGAACTCGGCGGTGGCGGCGGTCTCCTGCACGTTGTTCTGAAGACGTTGCATAAAGCGCGCCTCCCACTGCGTGCCTTCGGCGATTGGCAAGAGCCAGCCCAGCGCCTCCAGAGGAAGCACCTCAATGCCGTAACGCGTCACCACGTCGTCGAGCGCACGATCGCCGGCCACACCCATCTTCTCAAGCACGTGCAGCGCGTAGGCATCCACCGTGGCGCGAGAGCGCGGGCTGTAGTCGGTGGTGTAGCGCTCCACCTGCGCGATGTAGGCGCGGGCACGCTGCAGCGCATAGGCGGGAACCTCCAGCCCCGCCTCATCGGCCATCCACAGCGCATGGGTGGCGTGCACACTCACAAAGGGCCAGGACTGACGACTTCCCTTCCAGAACCCAAACCCGCCGTCGCCACGCTGGGCCTGCACGATCTGGTCGACCCACTCCTGCTGCGACGCCTTCAGCGCATCCACCGAGGGCAGCCCCTCGGCCTCAAAGGCATCGAGCACATCGTAGAGCGCCAGAACCGACATCAGCCGGCTCGCCGTCTGCTCGGAGCAGGCATAGGGGTAAGTCGTCAGGTAAATGAACGCGTCCGTCAGCGCCTGCAGCTGCGTGGACGAAGCCGAAAACTCCAGGCCCCCGTACTGCGAGAACGCCTCTTCAGGGACCTGCACCAGCTCCTGGATCACATCTTCGTCAGAGAGCGAGCCGTAGGTTGCAAACGCTTCGGTTGTGGCCGGCGTGAGCACGGGCATTGTGATCAGCTCCGCGTCCGCAAAGCTCCCGCTGGCCGCAGCCATCTGCACCCTCACCTCACCGGCGGACGTCGCCTCGGCCTTCCAGCGCACTTCCACACGCTGGTTTGCGGGGACTTCGACCCGACGCCCGGGGCTCTCCAACCATTTCAGGCCGCCGACCGCGCGCAGCGCCAGATCCACGCTGCGCGCCTCATCGGTCTGGTTATGCAGCACGATCGGAAGCTCAAAGCGGTCACCCACATTGGCAAAACGCGGCGCCGAGGGACGCACCATCAGGGGAAGGCGAGCTACGACCTGCGATTCACCGTGACCAAAGCGACGGTCGCCCTCCACCACCACGGCCATCAGGCGGTAGCGGGTGAGGCTGTCGGGAAGCGTGTGCTCGACGCGCACGCGACCTTCGGCGTCAGTGACAAGATCGCCCTCGAAGAAGGCCAGCGCGTCGAAGACCTCGCGGACGGCGATGGGGGTGTTGGCCTGCGCGGGCGCGCCACCTCCTCCTCGCATCCCGGACGCCATGGGCGCTGCGGCGGACCGCATCATTCGTTTGGGTGCCATCTCCGCCGCGCCAATACCTCCAAAACCCTCCGCTTCGTCGCTGGCCAGGGCGTCCATCGCCTCCTCCCGCTCAAGAGCTTCATCAGCGCTCGGCGGCACGATCAACCAGCGGCGCGTGCGCATATCGTAAACCCCGGCAGGGAGCTCCGGGTAGAAGATGCTCAGCGGGTCACGCAGCGCGTAGTTCGAGAGCCCCAGCACGGCCTCATCCACCGCAAAGAGTGCCACATTCGCACCGCTCACAGCCTTGCCCTGATGATCGGTAATCACAACATCCACACCGAGCTCTGAGCCAGGATCCACCTGATCTTCTGCGGGCTCGATCGCCACGTTAAGGCGACGCTCCACCGGCTCCACCTTCAGCTGAAGTTCGCCGCGTGCGAAGGCATCCGGCGAGGCCGCATCGTCCACGCCGAGACTCTGCACGGTGAGCGTGAGTGCGGGGGTCATCGCGTCCTCAATCGGGATCTCGACCACGGGGTTCTCCGCGCTCAAGCGAACCTGCCGCGTCTCATAGCGCCCCTGGCGTCGCAGCTCCACGGTGGCGTCCATCGGATAGAAAGGTCCGTTGACCATCACCTTTGCCACCTCGCCAGGGCTGTAGGTCTCCTGGTCGGGAATGAGCACGAGCTGCTTCTCTTCGACAAGATCCGCGCCGCGGGTGTCCTGACCGGCCGCCCACACGCCAAGATGACTCACCGAGCTCCGGCCGGCCTCATCCTCCACCGTCGCGACCGCACGGTACGAGTCGGCCGAGAGGTCTTTGAACACACAGCGCCCCTCACCATCTGGCGTACACCGCGCGAACTCTTCGGCGTCTTCGACCGTGAAGCTCCAGGGGGTGCGCGCCAGGTAGAGCACAACCTCGACGCTGGCCCCTTCAACCTCAGCGCCATCCACGTCGACCACACGCGTGAGCACCTCCCAGGCCTCACCGCGCTGCACGAAGGTCTGCTCACTCTTGAGCCCCACGTAGGCCGCCGCCGGGTGCACCAGCGCGCTGGCGCTGGCCTCCCAGCTCTGGCGGTTGACGTCCATCACCGACATCGTGGCCTGCACGCGGCGAGGAAGGCCGTCATCGGGAGCCTCCCAGCTGAGGTCGAGCGCCGAGATGCCCCGGGCGTCCGTCACGCTCTGGTGGCCGCCGCGCAACGCCTCGGGCACGACCTGCGGCTCCGACGGAGGCTGCCAGCCCCAATGCCCCCAGTAGGGCCGCCACGCGCCAAAGGTCCACCCCTCATTGTCTGGCGGGGTGTAGCCGGCCGCGCTCTCCGCAAAACGCCAGGTCACCGGCGCTCCGGCAAGGCCGCCACCGGCATAATAGGCCGCCTCGACTTCGAAACGGCTCTCTTCGCCGGCGCGATGCGGCTCGCCAATCGCGCGTGCGCTCACCTCATACTCCGGCCGACGAAACTCCTGAATCTGGAAACTGTGTGCGGTGGTCGTCCCGGCCGCCTCGCCATCCACGGAGAGTTGCACATGTGCCCAGCCCAGGTTGACGTTGTCGGCGAGCTCCACGTCGAACTCAAAGCCGCCGAACGCGTCGAGATCGACAGTGCCGCTGGTGATCTCATTGCCCCGCGACTCCCGCACCCGATAGGTCACCCGCTGCGCACCACCAAGCGACGTGAGCGTCCCTCGCGGCCCCGGCTCACGGGCGCGTACCCAACCTTTGAGGGTGACGGTTTCGCCGGGTTTGTACATGCCTCGGTCGTCGATCACATACCACACCGCCTGGTCGCGCTCCGGCCGTTCGAGACGGTTCCATTCGCGCTCCGACCACCAGCCCGTCTGCGCGTTGGGCGGCATCATCACCACATCACCACCGCCCTGGCGCACCTCCAGAACCGCCGCATCCGTGGGGACATCCACCGAAAAGTGCCCGTGGTCATTCACGCGGGCAACCTCCTGGCCATCCACCACAACCTGTACGCCCTTCGTCGGCTGACCGCTGCTCAGGAGGGTCACCCGCCCCTCCAACGTACGCTGATCGCTGGTCAGATCGAGCCCCAGATCCGTGACCTGCACCCAGTACGACCAACTCGGCCCCTCGTGCCGCCGGCGATGGTTCGGCCAGGGCGTCGGCTCGTCGAGCACCACCATCACCTGACCGGTCCCCGCGCTGTTGAGCGCCTTGCTCAACACCACCTCGACCTCATGGCGCGCGTCGACCTCCTCGCCGCGAAAGCGGAACATCTGCGTGTCTACGAGCTCGCCAATTCGCGCCGGCCCCGAGCTCGAGTGCAAGAACGCCGGAAAGTGCGCCGGCTCCGAGCGCGAGTGCAAGAACGCCGGATAGTGCGCCGCCTCCACCTTAAAGACCCGCGCCCGCAACGAGCGAAGGCCACCGAGCATCACCGGCAGGCTCGCTGCGGGATTTTTGGGCAACACGAGCATGTCCGACGGAGGCCCGGCCACAAAGGCCGGGTAGGCCCCTATCTCCACCTGCCCACTGCGGTCCCCTTTCAGTGGCTGTCCGAAGGCATCCACAAGGCCGGCGCGAACCTCAAAGGCGTAGGTCGTCTTCGGCAGAAAGTCGCCGTTGAGCCAGAGGTGGTCACTCCCCCCGCTGATCTGAAGGTTGGGCACCTCCGGAGTCACCTTCACCAGGTCTTCAAACTCGGTGTCGGAAGCGATGGGGTTGGTCAGCTTCACATTGAGCTGACGTCCAGGCGGACAGGGCTCGGAGACGTAGCATCCGATGCTTTCGACCTGAAACGCCCCGCGCACCCGAAAGTTCGCCTCACGGCCCTCCTGCCCCAGAAGCGGCCCCTCTTTGCTCTCGATCGGCGCGGCCACCGTCACCTGCACCGTCGCGTCGTCGGGGTAGTTCTCGGTGGGCACAAGCGTGAGCACGCGCCCCTCGTCAGCCGCCCCCTTCACGCTATCGGTTTTTTGTAGTTTGGTAGCCTCCTCCCCGCTGACATGACGCATCGCGATGGTCTTACGACCCGCCAACACCGTGATCTTCGAGGCCATCGTGTCGGGAACCGGCTGGCTAAACACCACGTGCACCGGCGCATCGGCCGCCTGCACCCCGTAGCTCGGATACACCGCGCTAACTTCGGCAGGCGGCGTCTCAAACCCGAATCGCACGGCTTTTTCCAACGTCGAACCATCGACCGAGGTCGCGCCGGCGGCCACCTCCACCTCATAGGCCGTGGCCCGCGGCCACGCCTCACTCACCTCGTACACAGCGGTGCGTGTACCCAGCCAGCGCCACCTCCCCTCCGGCTGCGGCTCGATCGTGATATCCGGCGCCTCAGCTTCGCCGACCTGCCCCACCGCGATCATCGGGCGGCTAAAGCCCACCGAGAGTTGAATCGGCCCCTCCACCGCCCCCTCGGGCCGAAACGCCAGCACTTCGAGCGCACCGGCCTCGGGCGCTTCGCTCACCACCTGCGTCAGATCCGGCGGCCACGCCTCGCTGACCTCTTTTCCAGGCACCGCCGGCGGCAGCGTGTCGCTGCGACGCCGAAACTCAACCTCATCGCCCTCTTTTGCCTCCAGCGGCTCCAGCCTCGCCAGCAAACTCGAAATCTCCTCCTCAGTGAGCTGCTCACCGCGCACCGCTTTCACCATCTCGTACCCCTCATCATCACCGAGTACGCCGCCCATCGACGGCGGCGCCTCGGTATCGCCGAGTTGCCCCTCGGCCAGCCCATCCACCGACGAGCGCTTGGAGCCGCACCCCACCATCAGCGCTGCCGCCATCATCACCGCTACCCATCTGCCCGCGCTCATCGCTCGCATCCTTTCCTCGTCATCCAGGTCGTTTAAACGTCAACCGGCGCACCGCGCCCTACCACCTTGTACGCAGCCGCCTTCATTTCGATCTATTTTAATCGGTCACCGCTTTTAGCCGCCGCGCCGAACACATGCCTAAACCCTTGAAAACATTACACTTAACGCCGCAAACTGAGGCTCAAAAAACCTCACTCGCCGCATCAAGATGACCCATCTCAGAGCCTCCACGCGCCCACCGAACACGCCGCACAGACCTCAAGGACGAGCCTGACCAGCAGACCTCATCCTCCCCCACCGCCGCGATCAATGCGCGTCGGGTGTCGCCGCCAGATAGAGACGCTCGGCGACCGTATCGCCCAGATCCAGCCCCCGCAACGTCGGCCGCCACAGGTGCGGCGAGCCTTCTGGCCGCTCCAGAAGCCCCAGGGTCGCCAGGCCGTTGATGGCTTCGCCAACCCGCACCTTATCCGCTTCCGAGAGCACGCCGGCGTAACGCTCAAAAAGCCCCGAAAGGTCGAGCCCCAGCCGACTTCGCGCCCCCAGAAAAAGATGCTCCGCAAAGGACTCCCGCGCGCTCAGCGCCTCCTCACTCTCGGGCGCCCCCGGGTCATTTTGCGACATGTAGCTCGCGTATTTTCGCGCGTTGGCGCGCCGCCACGAGCGCCCGTCTGCGGCCACCCGCAGGCTATGCGCCCCCACCCCCACGCCCACATAGGGCCTGCGTAGCCAGTAGCCGCTGTTGTGGCGGCTCTCCCCGCCCGGCACCGCAAAGTTGGAGACCTCGTAGCGCCACAGGCCCACCTCGGCGGTGCACTCGACCAGACGCTCCAGAAAGGCCGCGCTCGCATCTTCATCGGGGAGGTGCAGGCTGCCGCGCTTTCGCCGAATCCAGAACGCTGTGCCCGGCTCCACCGTCAGGTTGTACGCGCTCACGTGGTCGAGCCCCTGCTCCTCCACCAGCCTCTGCATGATGGCGAGGTCGGCCTCCCAGGCGGCCATCGTCTGATCGGGCACTCCAAACATCAGGTCGAGCGAGACGCGCTCCATCACCTCCAGCGCCCGCTCCACCCCCTCGATGGCCTGCGTCGCTGAGTGGTTGCGCCGCAGCGCCTTGAGCTGCGCATCCTGAAAGCTCTGACACCCCACGCTTAAGCGCTCCACCCCCAGCGCGCGCCAGGTCTCGAGGCTCGCCGCGCTGAGCTGGTTGGGGTTGGCCTCCAGGGTGACCTCCGCGCCCTTTTGCACGCTCACAACATCCCGCACCGCCTCAAAAAGCGCCCCCAGCGCCTCGCCAGAGAGCAGCGAGGGCGTTCCCCCGCCCACATAAAGGGTCACCGCCTCGTAACCCTCAAACTCCCCGGCCCGCGCATTAAGCTCGGCGGCCACCCGCGCCACATAGGCCTCGTGCGGGATCTCCCGCTGCACCGAGACCGCAAAGTCGCAGTAGGGGCAGAGCCGCTCGCAAAAAGGCACGTGCACGTACACGCCGATCTCCCCCGATCTCACATGCGTTGCGCTAACGTCGGCCTCACTCACCGGCTGCGCTCGCCATCGACGTTAAGATCGATGCGCCCCTGCTCGGTGCGAATCTGCACAAAGCTCGGGCTGTACGACGCCGCCGGCTGCACCCCGGGCGGCTCTTCTTCGGCCAGCCGCTCCCAGTCCTGACGCCCCCAGGGCCTGGGGATATGGTAAAAATAGCGCAGCGACTCGGCGTTCAGCGTCAGACGCTCCCCGCCCTCCACCCGCTCGGCGGTGTAGAGGTACTTGCGATCAAAGACCACCCGCACGTCGGTCCAGTCTTTGCTCCCCTTATTCTCAATATAATACTGCCGACGCTCCAGCTGGCTGGTCAGCTCCTCATCCCCAAAACTCGCCCCGAGCTCATTGCCATCGTCCGGACCGCTCATCGCCCAGCCCACGCTGGCAATCACCAGCACCAGAAAGCCCACCACCACCCCGATCTTCTCGACCTGGTAGCGCGTCCCCGACTCAAAGAGACCTTTGAGCTGGGCCTGCAACTTGTTCAACACCTCTTTCGCATCCATCGCCGCTCTCCCGAGGCGAAAACATTGTTCTGCCCACCTTTATAACCCGTGGCGCACCTACTGCACAGCACAGCCTCGCGAAGAACGCTGCCCCCCCCCCAGCGAGTATCCCCCTCAATCGTCGTCATCATCATCTTCATCAGGCGTATAACGATCCTCGTAGAAGTCCGGGTCCTCGCAGAACAAGAAGGGCATAAATGCCTCGCACTCCGCAGGCTCATCGGAGCCATCGGCGCAGTCCTCCACCCCGTCGCAATACTGCTGATGACTCACCGGTGTGCCGTCCGGGCAGACGCGATCGGGCTCACAGGCGCGCAGACAATCACTGACCCTCTCACCGCCCAGCGAGCATAAGCTGCGCCCGAGCGCCTCACAGGTGGCGTTGAGCATGCAGCCGAGCTGGCAGTCGCGCACCTCATTCTCAAAGTAGCTCTCTTCGCAGTCGGGCGAGTCCTGCGGGTCGGTCCAGAGCCGGCCCAGGCGACAGTCGTTGAGCTTATCCTGCAAGCCCCGGCACTGCGTGCCTTCGTCGTAGCCGCGATCCACGCCGCTATGCTCGGCGTCAAGGGCCTCGACCTGCTCCACCAGCCCGCAGCCGCTCACCCCCGCACAGAGGGCGACCACCATCATCCACCGCTTCATCATTTTCATCTCCTCTTAAGGCCCGGGCCACTCCACGATAGCGCTGCGCGAATGCTCATCGACGCGCTCCTGCACGCATGTATTCAATCATTATTCCTTCAAGATTCACCTCGCGGTCAACGTCGAGCGCCCCCGGCCTCATCGCCCTCATCAAAAAATTCCCTCGCCACCTCTTTTACAGAGCTTCACGGCCCTTACCCTTGACGGCTTCTAGTCTCTCCTCCACCCTGAATAGACCGAACCACCTCCGGGGCACGTCCACGTTTTGTTCACGCAGTGATATCTATGAACAACATTCCCGCTCATGCATTCGGGCTCTTTCTGGCCGTGGGGGTCGGCGTTCTGGTCGGCGTCGGCCTCTTCACTTTCCTCTATGCCGACGGCCACGCCTACCTCCAGGACGACCCGCTGGTCTGCGCCAACTGCCACATCATGCAGCCCCAGTACGATTCCTGGATGGCGTCCAGCCACCAGAATGTCGCCACCTGCAACGACTGCCACACGCCCAACGGGCTGATCCCCAAATACATCTCCAAGGCCGACAACGGCTTTCGGCATGCCTGGGCTTTTACCTTCGACAACTTCTACGAGCCCATCCAGATCATCCCGCGCAACCAGCGCGTGTTGCAGAACCAGTGCATCAGCTGCCACGGCGACCTCGTCCACCCCATTATCGACGAGGACAACAACCCGCAGTGCGTCAACTGTCACTTCAACGTCGGCCACGCCGGACACCAGCGCCCCCAGCGCTTCTGACGCCTGCCGCCCCCCGATCTACGCACAACGACCTGAGCGCCTCGACCGCCCGTCTTTTGGAGTATGATGATGAGCCAGAAATCTTCGGAAACCCCTCGTAAAAAGTTCCCCCTTCAACGCGGCTACATCGTCGCGGTGGCGCTCACCGCCGGGGTCACCATCATCATCGTCGCGCTGCTCATGAACATCTTTGAGCGCCGCACCGAGGGCCAGACCCCCTTCTACCGCGTCGTCGAAGTCGATGATGAGACCGTCGATCCGAAGATCTGGGCGCAGAACTGGCCCCACCAGTACGACTCGTACATGCGCACCGTCGACCATGAGCGCACCCGCTACGGTGGCTCGGATGCAGTGCCGATGCAGAAGCTCGACAAAGATCCCTGGCTCAAAAAGATGTGGTCCGGCTACGCCTTCTCGGTCGACTACCGCGAGGCCCGCGGCCACGCCTACATGCTGCTCGACCAGGAAGAGACCGAGCGCGTCACCGACTTTCAGCAGCCCGGCGCCTGCCTGCACTGCCACGCCTCGGTGATCCCCGCCTACCGCTTCGCCGGCGACGGCGACGTCTGGGCGGGTTTTGTGAAGATGAGCGGCATGCCCTACGAGGAGGCCCGCAACATCGTCGACGATTCTGGCGAAAAACTCATTGAGCACCCCGTGGCCTGCGTCGACTGCCATAACCCCGAGACGATGAGCCTGCGCGTGAGCCGCCCGGCCTTTAAGGCCGGCATCGCCGCGCTGATGAAGCATGAGCGCGGCATCGAAGACTACGACGTCAACCGCGATGCGTCGCGCCAGGAGATGCGCACCTTTGTCTGCGGCCAGTGCCACGTCGAGTACTACTTCGACCCGCAGGACAAGCACGTGATCTACCCCTGGGCCCAGGGCATCAACATCGACAACGAGATCGCTTATTACGACGAAGTCGGCTTCAACGACTGGACGCATGGTTATACCGGCACCCCGATGCTCAAGGCCCAGCACCCCGAGTTTGAGCTCTACAACGCCGGCACCCACGCCGCCGCCGGCGTGGCCTGCGCCGACTGCCACATGCCCTACGAGCGTATGGGCGCGATGAAGGTCAGCAACCACCACGTGCGCTCCCCGCTGCTCGATATGGCGTCGAGCTGCATGACCTGCCACGGCGGCTCTGAGTCCGATCTTCGCGACCGCGTGCACACCATCCAGGACACCACCCAGGGGCTGATCGACCGCGCCTCCAACGCGCTCGTTGAGATGATGGACGACCTGGCCCTTGCCCGCGCCATGGGCGCCACCCCCGAAGATCTCGAAGAGGCCTACAAACTCCACCGCGAGGCCCAATTCCGCCTCGACTGGGTGTACTCCGAGAACTCCCGCGGCTTCCACGCCCCTCAAGAAGCCGCCCGCGTGCTGGCCGACTCCATCGACCAGGCCCGCCAGGCCCAGCTCGAAGCCCGCCGCATCATCCAAAAGCTCGAAGCCGAGGGCGCCACTCGCCCCGATCACGTCGAAGGCGCGGAGGTGGGCACCGAAAAGCCCGTCAAACCTGAGCCCGCCCCCATCGAGGGTGTCACGCCCGCCGAAGAGGCGCCGGCCGGCGTCTACTGAGGGCATCCGTAGAGACAACCTCGACGAACAAAAACGCCCCCGCTGCTCTCGCAGCGGGGGCGTTTTTGATGAGTGCCATTACGATGACGCGCGTGCCGCAGTTCATCCATTGCGCGCACGCCACCCTCGGCTTCACACATATCAGCCCAGATCACCCTCTCTCAAAGTATGCTTTAGCCGGGACGACAAATCACGGCCGCGCCCATAACCTCGGTCCATGATCAGCCGCGTCGCCTCTTCGGCCGCCTTTCGCTCTTCTCCGACGATGATCTCGCGCAACGATCTCAAATCCATCGCATCCTGAGGACGCTCATCCGCAGACTCCGACAGAAGTTTCAGCGCGAAAAGATGACCGGGCCGCGCCACTGGAATCACAACCTCGGGGATCACCGCTATCGCCTGAGCTTGCTCAACAATTTCCACTTCGATGCCGGACGAGGCAAAGAGCAGGTCGACATAGACCCACTCCTGGCTGCGCTCGCGTGTCGTGCGCGCTGTGGATAGCCGCCCCACCGCATCCTGTTCCATCACCGCGGAAAGCACATAGCCCCGCGATTGCCACCCATGGAGAAACGACTCCGCGTCAGCGTCGTTCTTCACTGCGACTGCGACGTCAATGTCACGCGTGAAACGGGGATCAACATAGCAGGAGACGGCCAGGCCCCCTACCAGCGCCCATGCCGTGCCCATGTCCTCAAATGTGTCACGCACTATGGAAAGTGATTCAAAGAGTTCATTGATCACGAGCACTCCACGCTTCAAAACTCATCTCCCGCCCGCAACCCGCCAGGGGACGCTCCCCTAACCACGCCCGCAACATCGCGTCGACTTCGGCTGGCGAGGCCTCCGGATGACGCCGCGCAAGTTGCTGACGCTTCATCGCAATTCCGGCGTCCGCCATCTGCAACGCGAGTCGTAATCGCGCCGCCTTCGACGCATTGTCCTGAGCAAGCACCGTCGCTCCGTATCTAAAAAAGATCACCTGACATCTCGTCATCAAACGCTAAGTTCGCAACAGAACTACGTCAACGCGCTATCACTCAAAACGCACAGCCCGACGGCCCCCTTGTCGACCACGCCCCGGCAGCCGTCGAATGCGCGTATCAGTCAAAATGACCTGAGCGAACCCAAACGCCCCCGCTGCTCTCGCAGCGGGGGCGTTTTTGGGCTCACGGGCACCAACGCGATCAGGAAACGGTCAAACAGCAGCGCTTGTACTTCTTGCCGCTCCCACAGGCGCAGGGATCGTTTCGCCCGAGCTCCGGCTCCCGAACGACGAAGGGCTTCTGAATGCCTGCCAGAAGTCCGGCAGCGAGCAGCGCCGGGTCGGCGCCCCTCCCCTGCTCCTCGGCACTCTGGACCTTCGTGCGCCTGGCGTGCTTCATCGCGGCCTCCTGCAACGCCACGTCCAGCTCTGCAGACAGCCCCTCACGTTTCAGAAGTTTCAGGCAGGCCTCGGCCGCACCAAAGTCGTACGCGCGCTGCACATACATAAAGAGGGCCGTGAGCTCTGCGACGATCGCGTCCCCATCCAGATTAATCTCAAAACCTCGCATCCGAAGAGCGCTGAACATCGCGTCCTCGAGCAGCTCCGCGGTGATCTCTTGAAAGGGCTCGTTGCCGTACACATGCAAATAATCCAGCGCCAGACGTGCGCCACCCACGCGCGTTTGTAACGCGTTCGCCTCCGGCGATGCCGCAAACGCCCGAAAGAGCCCGTCGGTCCAGACCTCCGAACGCACGTGATGCACCTGCTCTTCGTAGTCGTCGAGAACGCTCTCCTCGAACTCGAACACCGGCCCCCCGCCCTGGTACGGCGAGCGCTCCCCGCTCCTCAGCGCCGCCGCCTCGGGCATATCGAGCAAATCAACCGCGACCTCATAATCCAACCACTCCTTAAAGGCGTCCCAGCCCCTCTCTTTCGGCCATAAGGTCTCATCGTAGCACCATCCGTGGAGCATCGACTCAAAGACCCGAGTCGCGTTTATCTCCAGATACTCCTCGGTATCCTCACGTACATGAAACATCGGCGTGAGGAAGACCTGATCACTGGCAAGAATGGCCTCGTCGCTCAGGCCCTCCGCGTACTCACGATCCACCTTACGCACCCAGTCCACAAAAGGCTGCAAGGGCCGTACAACTACCGCACAACGATTCACACTTCGCATAGCGTTCCTCCTGGTTCGGTAAAGTACACCGCCGCCAGCACCCGCAGATCTCCGAAAGAGCGCGAGCGCGCGTAACGCGAACAAGGGCACACCCCACAGGCGATCAACGCATGGGGACATGCAAACCTTGAAACGCAGCCAGGCCATGCTCTCGATGCAGCAGAACTGACATCAACGCGAGCTGACGGCGTACAGCACAATGGTTACGGCGAAGCTGCAGCATCGTTGGCTTTTGAATTCAGGTCAACCCTCTTAACCGTCCTCCCCCCCCCGGTCCTTGAACCCCACTGACTCGCCCCTACATCTTCTTCCCTCAATTCCAATCCGAGCCGTGCCACCTCCAGGGAAGGAGATCTGCCATGAGCGATGATAAGAAGCGCGCGCCGACCAGCGAGACGAGCAAACGCGAGGATCTTGAGCGCCACACCTCCGAGCGCGGCACCTACCTCACCACCAACCAGGGGCTGCGCGTCGACCACACCGATGACTCACTCAAGGCCGGTGAGCGTGGGCCGACCTTGATGGAGGACTTTCATTTTCGCGAGAAGATGACGCACTTCGATCATGAGCGCATCCCCGAGCGCGTGGTGCACGCCCGCGGCTCGGCGGCCCACGGCTACTTTGAGCTCTACGAAGATCTTTCGGCTCTCACCCGCGCCCGATTCTTGTGCGACACCTCCATGAAGACGCCGGTTTTTGTGCGCTTCTCGACCGTGGTGGGTTTTCGGGGCTCGGCCGACACCGTGCGCGATGTGCGCGGCTTCGCCACCAAATTCTTCACCCAGGAGGGCAACTACGATCTGGTGGGCAACAACATGCCGGTCTTCTTCATCCAGGACGCCGTCAAGTTCCCGGATCTGGTGCACTCCATCAAGCCCGAGCCTCATAACCAGATGCCCCAGGCCTCCGCGGCACACGACAACTTCTGGGACTTTGTCGGCCTTGTGCCCGAGTCCACGGCCACGCTGATGTGGGTGCTCTCCGACCGAGCCATCCCGCGCAGCTACCGCATGATGGAGGGGTTCGGTGTGCACACCTTCCGGCTGGTGAATGAGGCCGGCGACGCCAGCTTTGTGAAGTTCCACTGGAAGCCGAAACTCGGCACCCACGGGCTTGTCTGGGACGAGGCCCAGAAACTCGCCGGCAAAGATCCCGATTTCCACCGCCGCGATCTCTGGGAGGCCATTGAGGCCGGTGATTTTCCCGAGTTTGAGCTCGGCCTGCAGGTCGTCCCCGCCGAAGACGAGCATCGCTTTGACTTCGACCTGCTCGACCCCACCAAGTTCATCCCCGAGGAAGAGGTGCCGGTGCGCCGTGTCGGGCGGATGGTGCTCAACCGCAACCCCGACAACTTCTTTGCCGAGACCGAGCAGGTCGCCTTTCACCCGGGCCACGTCGTGCCCGGCATCGACTTCACCAACGACCCGCTCTTGCAGGGCCGCCTCTTCTCGTACATCGACACCCAGCTCATTCGCCTGGGCGGCCCCAACTTCTCAGAGATTCCCATCAACCGCCCGGTGGCGCCGGTACACAACAACCAGCGCGACGGCTACGGGCGCCAGACCATCAACCGCGGCAACACCAACTACTACCCCAACTCCACCGGCGGCGGCTGCCCGATGATGGCCAGCGCCACCCAGGGAGCTTATGTCCACCTCTCCGAGCGCGTGGACGGCCATAAGATCAAAAACCGCAGCGACAGTTTTCGCGACCACTTCTCTCAGGCCACCCTCTTCTGGAACAGCCTCACCGACGCCGAAAAAGACCACCTGGTCAGCGCCGCCCACTTCGAGCTGGGCAAGGTCAGCTCCATGGAGGTGCGCGAGCGCATGGTCAACAACTTCAACGAGGTCGACCACGACTTCGCCTGCCGCGTCGCCGCCGGCATCGGTGTAGCCGCCCCCAAAACGCCAAACGCCAAAAACCACGGCAAAGCCTCCCCGGCGGTGAGCATGGAGGCGACCGTCAAAGACACCATCACAAGCCGTAAGGTCGCCGTACTGCTCGCGGATGGCTTCGCCGCCGACCAGCTCAACGAAATGCGCGATGCTCTGAAACAGGAAGGGGCGCGGGTCACCATCGTCTCAGAGGTTCGGGGCACGCTCAGCGCCGACGATGGCTCCAGCGTCGAGGTCGACAAACCCTTTGTGACCACGGCCTCCATCATGTTCGATGCCCTCTACATCCCCGGCGGCCAGGAGCACATCGACACCCTCAAAACCCGGGGCGACGCCCTGCACTTTATCAACGAGGCCTTCAAACACTACAAACCCATCGCCGCCACCGCCGAGGGCGTTGACCTCCTGCGCGACGCGGCGATTACAGGCATCGACCTGGCGGATGCGCAATCCAGTGACCACGTCAAAAACCAGCACGGCGTCATAAGCCTCTGGGAGTGCAGCAACCTCGCCGACTTCACCACGCAATGGCTCGAGGCCATTGCTCAACACCGCCACTGGGGCCGCGATGCGGTCGGTCGGGTGCCCGCCTGACGCTTCGGCTTATCTCCGGCTGACCGCCCCTCATGCCCGAACGACGAAAGCCCGAGGCGAAAACTCGCCACGGGCTTTTTCGTGCTACGCCGCGCCTCCCCTCCTCACTCCCGAAAACGCCCCTCACAGCCCTGCTTCGCCAGCGCATACTCCTTTGAGCACGCCTGCAACTGCCCCTCACGCGCCGTGTCCGTGATGCGCGCCCCCTGCGTTGTGCCGTAGCCGTGGTCGGACACGGTCGTCCGCGCCCGAAGCGCCCCTTGCCGGCACTCTTCGTGAGCCTTCTGCGCTTGCTCCAAGCATGCGCTCAGACTTGAGGGAGCCCACCAGAGAGAAAACCCGACAAAACCCACCATGACCAGGATCACGAGCGCAATAAGCTCGGTGCGCCGTCCTGCCGCCGCCCTGTCTCGAAGCTCCGCCATGGTCTGATTCCGGCTTTAAAACAAAAACTGATACTGCAACCTCAAGAACTCCTGACGCGGCACATCGTGCAAAAGCCCGTGCACGCCCACCTCGACATGCAGCTTGGAGTTATGCCCCCGGTGGTAGATCTGCGCGCCCAGCGCGGCCTCATCGTTGCTCGCGACCGGCGCGGCATCGTCGAAGTAGGTCTGCGAGAAGCGTGCGGCAAGCAGCAGACGCTGCTCAATGGCCAGCACCGCCAGCTGCGCGTTCATGCCGTGGCCCACAAACCCATCAAACGCGCCGTCCGGCGAGCTCGTGTCGCGGAAAAAATAACTCCCCTGCAGCGTGACCCGG
The DNA here is from genome assembly GCF_007997015.1 of Lujinxingia vulgaris. NCBI lineage: Bacteria > Deltaproteobacteria > Bradymonadales > Lujinxingiaceae > Lujinxingia > Lujinxingia vulgaris. The sequence continues at coordinate 543,871 of NZ_VOSM01000002.1, read as the reverse complement.
TCGATGGCCAGGTAGGCGTCGGCGGTCAGGCTCAGCAAAGACGCGCGCAGCTCCGAGCCGTCACCCAGCCAGTCCCGCGCCCGCGAGGAGTTCGCATAGTAGGCACCCGCTCCGAGAATCAGCGTGGGCTCGGCCACCGCCTCCACCAGCGCCTCACTCTCGCTGTACACGCCGATCGGCGCCGCGGCCACCCGTGCCGTGAACACATGGCTGACGTCTGGCGAGGGCATGGCGTTTCGGCCTTCGCCATTGAAGATGCCGGCCTCGAGATGGAACTTCTCGCTGGGCTCAGCATCGACCATCACGCCGATGTCGCGGCCGTCCGCCCACTGAAATTCTCCGTGTGCCAGGGAGCGCTCTACAAAGACGTGATAATCGCTCGAGCTGTCACGCTCCCAGCTAAAGGGTGGCGCAAACTGACCGGCCTGCACGCTGAGTCGATCCGAGAACTCGTAGGCCACCCAGCCATCGCGCAGCGAGGCCTCGCGGTTGAGCTCAGGAACCACCTTCATCACCATATTGCCAAAGGCCCGGGCCTCGATCGAGGGGCGCAGCCGTCGAATAAAAAAGCCCGCGTTCTGTACCGACGTCTCCTGCGCGTTCACCTCATAACGAAGCTGAAAATCGCCATTAAAGGTGATCGAAAAGTCCCCATCTTCCGAGCTGATCGAAAGATCCGGCGTCTCCTGCCCCGACGCCCCTGCAGGAACAAAAAAGGTCGCCCCCATCAGGGCGGCCAACGCGACACCAACCAGGTTTTTACGCATGCATCTCACCGTGCCAGACATTGGACAACCATCACGTGTCACCAAAATGACACAAAAACGTCAGGTTGTAGACAACAGTAGGGCACTGGCGAGTATTCACTGAACACTGAATTTTCATACGAGCCCTGGCGAGCCTCCTCACCTCTTACCGCTGCATGTGGCCTCGCTGCCCTGGCACATCGTCAACGTCGCACCACACCACCGATTCACAGCGTCAAACAGCACACGGCCGCACGCGACCTCCCCCCAACCCTCAAGGAAAGCCCCACACACATCGCCGGACAGCGACCCCGCTCAAACGCGAGGCATACAGATGTACGGATTGCTACGTGCGTTAAACGTGGCGTCCAACCGGCGGCTTTCAATCGACAATTCGCAGAATTCTCAGCGTTTCCCGCTGACTTATCAGCACGCCAGCGCCCCTCTTATGCCTTTTTCAAACAACACCGCTTGTACTTCTTGCCGCTCCCACACGGGCACGCATCGTTTCGCCCCACCTCCGGCTCATCCGACACAAAAGGGTGCTGAATCGGCGCGAACCCGCCCCCGCCGAAGGGGTCCAGCCCCGCCATCATGCGTTTGGCCATCCCGAAATTATCCGTCGAGTTCATCGCCTCATCCATCGCATCGGCCATCCCCCTGCGCCGCAGCAGCGCAAGACACGCCGACGCATTCTCCAGCTTGTAGGCCCGCTTCATAAACTCAAAGAGCGCCACAAACTCCGCCAGCACCGCCTCCGCATCAAAGCTCGGATCGGTGATCTTGCGCGGGAAATGCACCAGCAACGCGTACTCCAGAAGCTCCGGCGTCAGGTCGTGAATCGTGATCCCCTCATAACCATGCAGGTAATGAAAGAGAACCTCCGTCCACCCCACCACGTACCTTAGCCCCTCAGCCTCCTTCGACCCCGCAAACTGCTCGTAGAGATGCGCCACCCAGATTGGCCCCCGAATCTCGCTGATATATCCATCCGGATCATGGAGCGCGGCATGAAAATCAAAGGGCTCATCGACAAAACCAGCTTTATCAGCACTTGAATCCGAGACAAGTGGCGCGTCATCCAGGTCGACGACGTAATCATGAAGCTCCCACTCCACCCATTTCTCAAAACTCTTAATGCCCCGCTGCTTCGGCCATTGCTCCCGGTCCACGCACCAACCTTCGAGCAGGTCCTCAAACATCCTGCGAGCTTGTTTTTTGAGAAAACGCTCCACATCCGCGGGCGTCTCCACCTCCGGCGCAAGATAGGCGATGGTCTCCCCGCGAATCGCCGACGCTTCGGCAGGTTCCACCCCATCTTCTTCATCAAGCGCATGCACCCAGTCGACAAAACGCTGCCCCGGCCGCACCACGACCACACTTCGATTCACATAAGACATCACATACTCCGGATGCAGATTTCCGTCTTCGTTATTCGCGCTCCCGACACAGCGTAGACGCGAGCACACTACGTCCTGAGCCCCTGGTAATGTCAACGAACTCGAGGTTCTGGACACGTCCCCTCGCGCACACCTACCTCTCCTGCCATACTCCCCCCTCACCCAACACCGCTCCCCCGACCTCGCTCACCCCCACTTCGGCCCCGCCATGCGCCAACGACCCCGAAAACTCGCCATCGCCGCAGCCCTCGCCATCGCCGCACTCGCCTGCTCCGACGACATCGACCCGGCCGGCCCCTTCGACCTCACCGAGCCCGACGCCGCCACGGACGCAGCATCCGACGCAGACACAGCCCCCGACGCCTCGCCCGACACCCCGGAAGACGCCGACGCCTCGCCCGACACCCCGGAAGACGCCGACGCCACCAAAGACGCCGACCCCATCCTTCCCCCGGCGCCCCACAACATCTGCGAGCTCTCCGATCCCACGCCCGACCCCACCCCCTGCCCCATCCAGGCCCCCGACGCCTATGGCGACTGCGACGCCGTGCTCGGCGTCGTCTTCGACGGCACCCAATGCGTCACCGCCTCCGGCTGCGACTGCCAGGGCGACGACTGCCCCGCCTTCGACACACTCCAAGACTGCGCCGCCTCCTGCGCCGGCGCCGGCTACTGCCAGACCGAGCGCCTTGCCTCCCTCCTCACCGGCGCCTGCCCTGGCGAGGACTGCTTCAACCTCACCACCATCTGCGCCGCCCCCTCCGGCGAGCTCGCGGATTTTGAGGCCTTTTTGACCCATAACCTCCCCGGCCTCCAGATCTCCTGCTCCGAAAACGAGGGCCTCTGCGGCGCCAACATCTTCCCCCACACCTGCCTCCCCGACGACTGGTGCTGCACCATCAACGGCCCCTACTCCTTCGACCGCCCCCGCCACCACGGCCACTGCGCCATCACCCTCCTTCCCAACACCCGCGCGCTTGGCTGCCTCCACCTGGAGTAATAACAACCGTAGGTGGGGAGTGGGCTGCCGCCTGGTCGATCTGCGCGCCGCCCTTTAGAATTGAACACCCCCACCTCCCCCACGTCTCTCCCCTCGACGCCCCGCAAGCCTCGCCAGATCCCCACGATTTCCACGCTGCTGGCAGCGCCCCCGCCGCCCTGCTAACGATCTTGCGAGTCGGGCCTCAAGCCGCGATCCTCAGTCCCGACGATCAACACGCACAGTCGCCACCGCTTTGACGCCCATGTAAGATGCGCGATATCCAAGCCCACCCGAACATCCCGATGGTTTCAGCGCTTTATTGAAGGAGTACACGATGATGAACCTGCTCAACCTCAAGACCTGCACCCGCGGCGCCCTGGCGCTCTCCCTCTCCGCCTCCATGCTCGCCTGCGGCGACGACGGCCCCCAGGAGAACACCGAGCCTGAGCTGCTCCCGCAGACCATCAGCGAAGACATGGTGCTCACCGACATCGTCCCCGACCCCTCCCTGCCCGACTACGTGGTCACCGAATCGGTCACCCTGCGCGCCACCCTGCGCGTCGATCCCGGCGTCAACGTCCAGTTCTCCCGCACCACACGCCTGACCGTCGACGGCGAAAACGGCGGCGCGCTCGATAGCCGCGGCAGCCAGGACAAGCCCATCAAGTTCACCGGCGAAGACAAAGCCAAGGGCGCCTGGGACGGCATCCATTTTGTGAGCTCCACCTCCTCCCAGAACAACCTGCGCTGGACCATCGTCGAATTCGCCGGCGACGACGCCTTCCGCGACGGCCTGCGCGCCGCCAACCTCTCGCTCGACGCCGGCTCCACCCTCTTTATCTCCAACAGCACCATCCGCGAGTCCGCCCGTTACGGCATCGAAGTCACCCCCGACAGCGCCCTGACCGGATTCTCGCAAAACACCTTCGAGGGCAACTTCGACTACGCCATGCGCCTGCCCGCCGAGGAGGTCGGCAAGATCGACCGCAACTCCACCTTCTCCGGCAGCACCTTCGAGGCCGGCGTCGAGACCTACGGCGGAAACATTACCTCCAGCGCCACCTGGAAGCCCCTCTCCAACGACGCCCCCATCGCCGTCACCGACACCGTCGTCGTCCAGGACCGCCTCGACCTTGAGCCCGGCACCCGCATTCTCTTCGACGAGTTCATCGGCATGACCATCGACGGCGAAAACGGCGGCGTCCTCGTCTCCCTGGGCACCGAAGCAGACAACGTCCTGATGAGCCGCCTGGGCGACGTCGTCTGGAAGGGCCTCTACCTCGACGGCGTCGACTCCAACCAGAGCCGCATGGAGTACACCACCATCGAATACGCCGGCTTCTCCGAATACGACGACACCCCCAAAGCCAACCTCACCATCGGCGGCGCCACCGGCACCAGCACCATGGTCGTCCTCGACAGCACTTTTGCCTACTCCCAGGGCGCCGGCATCGCCATCGCCCCCGGCTCCACCGTCAACGAAGACGTCGAAGAGGTGAACTCCTTTGTCGACAACGCCGCCGCCGATGTGATTTTCCCCTGATTTTTTCAATCATGGGTTGGGAGGTCGCTGCCGCGCTGTGCGAGAGAGCCCGTCAGCCACCTTCTAACCTCGGCCTCAGTCGCCGAGCGCAACGCTAAAAAAACCGCGCCCCACCCGGGGCGCGGTTTTTTATTTTTCAATTATGGGTTGGGAGGTGGGTGCCGCGTGGGTGGGGGGGGGGGGGGAGTGGCCGGGCAGCCCCCGACTCACTTCCTGGCGAGGTGGGCATTGGAGGGCGGGCTGGTCGCCTCGATGGCCGTAAACGTCTCCAGAATCTCGTAATAATGCCTCACATTCGAGGGCACCATCCACGAGTCCCCCGGCGTCAACAGCACCGACTCCTCCTCAAAATGCAGCCGGGCTCGCCCCTCGATCACATACCTCACCGCCTCATAGCCATGGCCATGCATCGTGCTCGCTTTGTTCTCAGGGGGCTCCTCGATCCAGATGCGCATGGCCACGTTCTCTCCCCGTGCCAGCACGCGCATAAACTCCCCCTGACCTCGCGGGGCGTCGTCCACGTTGATCTTCTCGGGTCTGATGTTCTGCATAGGTCTGCTCCTCCGACGTAAAAACCGGACCGTGAAAACGCGCCCTCGGCGCTGGTCACAAACCTAAGCATCCCCCGCGCGCCGCATAAGGGCGGCGCTGCCACACGGAGCGCATGCGCCTGCCGAACCACCGGAGGTCGAGCCGGCGGCGAGGGTCAGGTGGCGGCCTGGTCGCGCGCACCTCTTCCCTCGGAGTACTCACCTGAATAAAGTCTGCCGACAACCACGCGGAACGCCTCGCCAGCGTCGCGCAAGAAGACGCCGGCGCCACCGACCTCACCATCAACCCCGGGGCGCGCGACCAGCGCTGGCACAGCGGCGAGCCTGTGGGCGGGTAAACAAGTCGCCGGGCTTTGACGAAAGGAGACCCGGCATCCCCCCGAATCTCCTAAAACGCGACATTCTGGCACAGCGCATCACATCGACCCCACCCCCACCGTGGCATTTTGCAACATACCATCGTCTCGACCCCACCCCCACCGTGGTATTTTGCAACATGGCATCGCATCGACCCCACCCCCACCGTGGCATTTTGCAACATGGCATCGCCATCCCCCCCACCTCACCGTGACAAGTTGTCATAGTCGATGGGTTTTGCTGCGGTTTTAGCGGAGCGCGGGGCATCGGGCATCGCTTCTGGCGAGCCGGGGTGGGCTTGCGGGCGAGCGGGCATCGGCTGCCGACGCGTAGGAGCCTCGTGATGGCCCGTTCTCATTCACCCCCATCCCGATCCCAGGGCAATCGCAAAGTGGGTCCCCACCACCCGCCACCGTAGGGGGACCCCTTGTGGGTCCCCGCCTTAGGAGTTCCGGAGGGGCACAAGACCCCTCCCTACGGATTGGGTGGGTTCTCCACAAAAAAACCTTGTGGGACTTTGGGATTGCCCCATCCCGATCAACCAACCCGGTTGCCATCCCCCCTTCGGGTCGCTACTCTCCCCACTCTACATAACGCAACGACTCCGGCGGGGTTGCTTTCGTCCAACACCCCCACCACACCCGCTCAAGGAAGTTCCGACGTATGAGCACCGACCAAACATCACTCGCCCGCTGGCTGCGCTCCGAGCGCACCGCCGCGGGCTTCTCCATCCCCCAACTCGCCAGCGCCATCAGCGCCTCCCCCGACGATCTCAAAGCCTGGGAGGCCGGCAAAGACGTGCCCACCGTGGCCATGATCCACGCGCTGCGCGAGGTCTTCAAAGCCGCGTCCGCCTCCGAGCCGACGAGCGCCAAAAGCACCAAAACCTCCGACGCGTCCGCCGAGCGCTCCCGCGACATCGACTTTGAAAACAAACTCTTCAAAGCCGCCGACAAGCTGCGCAACAACATGGACGCTGCCGAATACAAGCACGTCGTCCTGGGCCTGATCTTTCTCAAATACATCTCCGACGCCTTCGAAGAGCGCCACGCCGCGCTCGAAAAAGAGCCCCACGCCGATCCCGAAGACCGCGACGAGTATTTAGCCGACAACATTTTCTGGGTGCCCCCGGCCGCCCGCTGGTCCTACCTCCAGAGCAGCGCCCGCCAGACCACCATCGGCAAACTCATCGACGACGCCATGGTCGCCATCGAACGCGACAACCCCCAACTCAAAGGCGTCCTCCCCAAGCGCTACAACCGCCCCGCCCTCGACAAACACACCCTCGGCGAACTCATCGATCTGATCGGCAGCATCGGCCTGGGCGGGCGCGAGAACCGCTCCCGCGACATCCTCGGCCGCGTCTACGAATACTTCCTCGGCCAATTCGCCAGCGCCGAAGGCAAACGCGGCGGCCAGTTCTACACCCCTCGCCCCGTCGTCCAGACCCTCGTCGAAATGCTCGCCCCTTACCGCGGCCGCGTCTACGACCCCTGCTGCGGCTCCGGCGGCATGTTCGTCCAGAGCGAAACCTTCATCGAAGACCACGGCGGCCGCCGCGAAGACATCAGCGTCTACGGCCAGGAGTCCAACCCCACCACCTGGAAGCTCGCCAAGATGAACCTCGCCATCCGAGGCATCGACGCCGACCTCGGCGGCCAGCACGCCGACACCTTCCACGAAGACCTCCACAAAGACCTCAAGGCCGACTACGTCCTGGCCAACCCGCCCTTCAACTCCAGCGACTGGGGCGGCGACCGCCTCCTCGACGATCCCCGCTGGAAGTACGGCGTCCCCCCCACCGGCAACGCCAACTACGCCTGGATCCAACACTTCCTCCACCACCTCGCCCCCACCGGCACCGCGGGCTTCGTCATGGCCAACGGCTCCATGTCCACCCAACAGAGCGGCGAGGGCGACATCCGCCAGAAGCTGGTCGAGGAAGACCTGGTCGACTGCATCGTCGCCCTCCCCGGCCAGCTCTTCTTCAGCACCCAGATCCCCGTCTGCCTCTGGTTCCTCACCCGCAACAAATCCGGCGGCGGCAAAACCGCCTTCCGAGACCGCCGCGGCGAAACCCTCTTCATCGACGCCCGCAAAATGGGCGAGATGATCTCCCGCACCCAACGCGAGCTTACCGCCGACGACATCAAAACCATCGCCGGCACCTACCACGCCTGGCGCGGCGATCAGGACGCCGGCGACTACGAAAACGTCAAAGGTTTCTGCAAATCCGCAACCACCGAAGAGATTGCCGAACACCACTTCGTCCTCACCCCCGGCCGCTACGTCGGCATCGAAGACGTCGAGTCTGACGATGACGAACCCTTTGAAGAGAAGATGGCGCGCCTCACCGAAAAACTCGCCGAGCAGTTCGAAGAATCACACCGGTTGGAAGCGCAGATTCGGGAGAATTTGAGGGGGTTGGGTTATGAAGTCTAATACGTATCAAACCAAATCTATCGCCTCACTGGGCCGAATAACCACCGGGAGAACTCCGTCTACCAACAATGATAACAATTTCGGTGGCAGGATTCCGTTTGTAACACCACGCGACCTTGATGGCCGGCGGACAATTTCTACAACTGAAAGATATCTAACAACTTCTGGCCTAAAAGAGGTCAGCGCCGCATTGATTCCCGCTGGATCTATCATGGTCTCATGTATTGGCTCGGACATGGGCAAGGTTGCTATTGCAGGAAAAGACTGCGTCACAAACCAACAAATAAACTCCATCACCGTGCTCGACCCTGAGATTTCACCAGAATTTCTTTACTATACCCTCGCCCCATTAAAGAACTATCTACTTCACCTCGGTTCAGGCGGCACCGCCCTGCCAATACTAAACAAAACTGATTTTTCCAAACTAAAGCTACAATTCCCGCCACTCTCAGAACAAAAACGCATCGCCCATATCCTCGGCACCCTCGACGACAAAATCGAACTCAACCGCCAGATGAACCGCACCCTGGAAGCGATGGCCCGCGCCCTTTTCAAATCCTGGTTCATCGACTTCGACCCGGTCCGCGCCAAGATGGAAGGCCGCCAACCCGCCGGCCTCGACCCCGAAACCGCCGCCCTCTTTCCCGAGCGGCTGGTCGACTCGGAGTTGGGATTGATTCCGGAGGGTTGGGAGGTGAAGCCTCTCGACAGAATCGCCAAGTTTCTCAACGGTACGGCAATTCGTAAATACCGCCCAGAGAATGATGACGAAGCTTATCTGCGCGCGATTAAAATCCGCGAAATGCGCGATGGATTCTCAGAAAAAAGCGATACCGTCACTCGTGACATCCCTAAAAAGTTCATCATCGAGGACGGCGATGTTCTCTTTTCCTGGTCCGGAAGCCTCTTAGTGCAAATTTGGACGGGCGGCCGAGGGGCGCTCAATCAACACATCTTCAAGGTCACATCAAAGAACTATCCAAAGTGGTTTATCTATGAGTGGACTCGGCACCATCTAGATATGTTCCAACGCATCGCCGCATCAAAGGCGACGACAATGGGGCACATTAATCGGGGGCATTTATCACAAGCGCTCTGTGCAATTCCTCCCAAACCCACATTGACAGCAATAAACAAAAGCGCCGAAGACTTCTTATCAAAATCAATCAAACTTAACATTGAAAACCGAACACTAGAAGCAACCAAAGCTGAATTACTTCCTTTGCTATTCCAAACGGCCCCCACCCTCCACATTCAACCTTAAAAATAGCCACCCATGCCATATAACCAATACGAAAAAAACCAGGACTTCAACACCTACTTAGACCGTAATTGGGGAGAAGTGAGAATTGGCACATTCTCTGAAGCTGCTAGCTTTATGTTGTTCAACTATGACGAAACCTCATATATTGAACAATTAAATGAGTGGATTAGCAGGAAACAACAAAGCCTTAGATTAACATACGACAAGCTACTCCAAATCAAAACAAACCTTTCCCGACTACAGCAATTAGAAAATGCTATAACTAACGGCTCGTTAACGCCAGTAGTTGGCGCAGGCTTATCTGCACCTTCAGGCCATCCAACATGGACAACCTTTTTAAGAGACACAGCAAGAAATCTTGAAATGGATCTAAACATTATTGACCAAAAGATAAACGCTGGCCTACACGAAGAGATCGCATCTTCATTCATAGACAAAATGAACATTGAATGGTTCAACGAACAAATCGAGCACAACTTCTCCTTAAAATCCTACCCGCAAGGCGCAATTCAACAACTGCCCAATCTAGACCCTGCCTGTATCATCACTACCAACTTCGACAAAAACATTGAGACAATATTTGAATCTTCCCGAAAGAGTTTTGACCATATATTACTTAGCGACAAGTTAATGGGATTCGGTCGAAGACTATCACAATCAACACGAATCTTAATTAAAATCCATGGCGATCATTTAGAACCATACAATCGCATCTTAACAAAAGAAGAATATGACGCATCATACGGCCATGGCCCGATCGATCTCGACCTAAACCTTCCGAAAACGCTTGCTCAAATTTACAAAACTCGCACCCTCCTTTTTTTGGGATGTAGCCTTATGGCTGACCGTACAATGAAAGTATTCAATAGAGTCAAGTCAGACAGCACCAGCGAACAAGAGATCCCAAGACACTATACTTTCGAACAACTCCCGACAAACAGCAACCACACCCTTAAACGAGAGAGAGAGCTAATTGACCATATGATTTTCCCCATTTGGTATCCAAGAGGCGAGCACCAACATATTGAATCCGCACTAGCACACCTCTCTGAAGTTTTCAGAACCAAAAACCGCAACCTCGGCACATCTCACACCACAACACTCACCCCACAAACTTAAAAACACACCACCATCACCTCTCAACATTTATCAAAAAAACCGTAAACATTATTCGTTCTAAGCACATGGATTTCAAAGTGTCCACCTACACCGAATCCCACATCGAACAATCCGCCCTCCGCGTCTTCGCCGATCTCGGCTACGAGGTTCTCCACGGCCCCGACATCGCCCCGGATCAGCCAGGCGCGGAGCGCGAGAGCTACAAAGATGTGGTGCTTCGGCAGCGCCTCGACCAGGCCATCCGCCGCCTCAACCCCGGGCTGCCCGCCGACGCGTATGACGAGGCGCTTCGTCGGGTGCTCCACACCGAGTCGCCCTCACTCGTCGAGAACAACCGCCGCTTTCACAAACTCTTTTGCGAGGGTGTGCCGGTCGAGATTCGTCGTCCCGACGGCAGAACCTCTGGCGAACATGTGCGGCTCGTTGACTTCGAGAAACCCGAGAACAACGACTGGGCGGTCGTCAATCAGTTCACCATTAAAGAGGGTAAAAAGACGCGCCGCCCGGATGTGCTGGTCTTCGTCAACGGCCTTCCCCTGGGAGTCATCGAGCTCAAGAGCCTCACCGACGAAAACGCCACGGTGGAGAGCGCCTACCACCAGATCCAGACCTACAAACAGGAGCTTACCGAGCTCTTTGTTTACAACGGCGTCAACGTTCTCTCAGACAGCATGTGGGCGCGCATCGGCTCGCTGACCGCGCCGCTGGAACGCTACATGCCCTGGCGCACGGTCGACGGCACCGACCTCGTGCCCCTCAACCAGCTCCAGCTTGAGCCCCTGTTGCGCGGCGTGTTTGAACCCGGGCGTTTTCTCGATCTCTTGCGCAATTTCGTGGTCTTTCATGAATCCGACGCCGGACTCATCAAGATTCTGGGCGCCTACCACCAATTTCACGCCGCGCGCACCGCGCTGGAGCAGACCATCGAGGCCACCCAACCCGAAGGCGACCGCCGCGCCGGGGTGGTGTGGCATACCCAGGGGAGCGGCAAGAGCCTGACCATGACCTTCTTTGCCGGCAAAGTGATTGCCGACAAGGCCATGAACAACCCCACGCTGGTGGTGCTCACCGACCGCAACGACCTCGATGACCAGCTCTTTTCGACCTTTGCCAAATCCAAAGAGCTGCTGCGCCAGACGCCGGTGCAGGCCGCCAGCCGCGACCACCTCAAAGAGCTCTTGCAGGTGGCCTCCGGCGGCGTGGTCTTTACGACCATTCAGAAATTTTTCCCCGACGATAAGTTCGCGCGCCACCCGCTCTTGAGTGAGCGCAAGAACATCGTGGTCATCGCCGACGAGGCCCACCGCAGCCAGTACGGCTTCGTGGAGGGTTTTGCGCGCCATATGCGCAACGCCCTTCCTAACGCCTCCTTCATCGGCTTCACTGGCACGCCGGTGGAGCTCGAGGATAAGAGCACCCGCACCGTCTTTGGCGACTACATCAGCATTTACGACATCGAACAGGCCATCGAAGACAACGCCACGGTGCCCATCTACTACGAGAGCCGCCTGGCCCGCCTGCACCTCGACGACCAGGTCCTCGAAGACCTCGACGACGCGTTCGATCGCCTTACCGAAGACACCGAAGACGAGACCCGCGAGCGCCTTAAAGCCCAGAACGTCGCCCTCGAATCCATCGCCGCCAACCCCCACCGCGTCGACCTCATCGCCGATAACCTGCTCGCCCACTTCGACCGCCGCACCGAAGCCCTTGAAGGCAAAGCGATGGTCGTCTGCATCAGCCGCGAAGCCTGCGTGGCCATGTACGAGGCCATCGTACGCCGCCGCCCCGAGTGGGACAGCGACGACGACGCGCTGGGCGGCATCAAAGTCATCATGACGGGCAGCGCCTCCGACCCGCCCAACTTCCAACCGCACCTGCGCTCCAAGTCGCGGCGAGATGCGGTGGGGAGGAGGTTTAAGGACCCGGACGATGGGTTGAAGATGGTGATCGTCTGCGACATGTGGCTCACCGGCTTCGACGCCCCATGCGCCCACACCATGTACATCGACAAGCCCATGAAGGGGCACACGCTCATGCAGGCCGTCGCCCGCGTCAACCGCGTGTTCCGCGACAAGCCCGGCGGCCTGGTCGTCGACTACATCGGCATCGCCAACAGCCTGCGCGAAGCCCTGCGCACCTACACCGAATCCGGCGGCAAAGGCCGCCCCAAACTCGACCTCGACGAAGCCGTCGAGGTGATGCTCAAACAATTCGAGATCGTGCAAAACATGCTGCACGGCTTCGACTACGTCCCCTTCATCGAGGGCACCTGCAACCACCCCGGCCAGCTCATCGCCGACGCCGCCAACTTCATCCTCGACCTGGAAGACGGCCGCGAGCGCTTCAAACACGAGGTCAGCAAGCTCTCCCGCGCCTACGCCCTGGCCGGCGCCCACGAACGCGCCAAAGCCATCCACGACGAGGTCGCCTTCTTCCAACAGGTGCGCGGGCTGCTGGCCAAAGTCGCCCCCGGCATTGTGCAAAAACGCCGCGACGTGGAGCAGGCCGTCAAACAGCTCGTCAGCCAGGCCATCTCCACCGACGAGGTCATCGACATCCTCGGACTCGCCGGCATCGAGCGCCCCGACATCTCCATCCTCTCCGACCAATTCCTCAAAGACGTCGCAAACCTCCGCCAGAAGAACCTTGCCATCGAGCTCCTGCGAAAAATCATCGAAGAAGAGCTCCACCACCGCGCCCGCCAAAACCTCGTCCAGTCCCGCACCTTCTCCGAGATGCTGCGCGACGCCGTGGTCCGCTTCCAAAACCGCTCCCTCGAAACCGCCGAGATGGTCCAGGAGCTCATGGAGCTCGCCAAAAAGGTCCGCGAAGCCATCGACCGCGACGATGACCTCGGCCTCTCCCCCGAAGAGCTAGCCTTCTACGACGCCCTATCGCAAAGCGAGAGCGCCAGAGAGGTGATGGGCGACACGACCTTGCGCCAGATGGCCGTCGAACTCACTCGCCTCGTCCGCGGCAACGTCTCCATCGACTGGTCCGCCCGCGAGAGCGCCCAGGCCAAACTCCGCACCCTCATCAAGCGCTTTTTGCGCCGCTACGGCTATCCCCCCGATCAAGAAAAGATTGCCATGGACACCGTGCTGGAGCAGGCCGACCTCTTCGGCGACGAATGGGCTGAAGACGCCGCCGACGCCGCCGAGCCGGCGAGCGACTACCCCTTCGCCATCGTCCCGGCCGACCAGGCGCGCCCCTTCGAGAACTGCGTCCCCCTGCTCGACCTCAAAGTCGCCGCCGGCCACTTCAGCGCCCCCCAGACCGTCGCCGAATTCTCCACCGGCCTCATCCTCAACCCCGACACCACCTGGGTCGCCCTCCCCGACCACCTCAACCCCCGCCCCGGCTTCTTCGTCGCCCGGGTGGTCGGCGACTCCATGAACCGCCGCATCCCCCCGGGCAGCTACTGCCTCTTCCGCCTCGACCCCGGCGGCTCCCGCCAGGGCAAAGTCGTCCTCGCCAGCCACCACGACATCCAGGACCCCTGGCTCGGCGCTGGCTACACCGTCAAAATCTACCGCAGCACCAAAACCCACGCCGACGACGGCACCTGGCACCACACCGAGATTCGGCTGGAGCCGGATAGTACCAACGCGGTGCATGAACCGATCGTTCTAAGCGATGCGGAGGAGGGGAAGTTTCGGGTGGTTGCGGAGTTGGTGGGGGTGTTAATGTAACTTTAAACCTAACAAAAAAACAGCCCCCCACTTACCTTTCCAGACAGTTCATATATCACTACCACCCCAAACCAAAAAACATCTCACTTTAACGAGAGAAGCATGACTACCCAAGTCGAGACTGAAGTCTTCGGAACCGTTCCTGCTCCCAAAAACATTGATGAGACAATTGCAGTTATCACCCAATCCACGTATCAAGAACGCAATCCGTCATACACAAACAACATATTTTACTGGAGGGGCCAAGCAGACATAAGTTGGAAAATCAATAGCAGCTTATATCGCCACATTGATACCGAGAACAAGCACCCAACAGAGCGAGACATCACATTCGAAGAACAAAAAATTCTCGCGCAAGCAACAGAACACGGATTTCAATTCCATGAAGGTCGGCGTCTGTGCGAACTAGAATTATTAGCAAAACTTCAACACTACGGCATCCCTACTAGGCTGATAGACTTTAGCTTCAGCTTTTGGTTTGCATTGTGGATCACTTCAATACCTGAAGAACATTTAGACAAAACAGGTGTAGTTATTGGGATCGACCGAAGCGACGTCTCTCACATTAGCCACGCCAACGAAAACATGACAAAAATTAATCTCAACGACTTTGACCTATCCGACCCCAACCTCAAACCTATTAAAGATTTCAAAGCCCAATACAAACCAGACACCCCTTGGGACTCTATCCCGGTTCACGAACTAATCAGGAACCGAACCTTTACGAGATCTGAAGATGGATATAGCCCATTCGCGTGGATTCCATCTCCGCTCGTCCCTCGCATTGCTGCCCAACATTCCATCTTTCTGTTTAGTGAGACAGACAAATACGAATGGGGCTCTCTTGCGCATCGCGAACGCCACTCCATAGCTCTCGCCATAACTCCCGAACTCAAACAGCAACTCAACAAGTTATGGATTCCCCTTTTTGACTTTGACTATCGAAAACTTTTCCCCGACATCGAAGGATTCAGTAAAAATTTCAAGAAATGACGTTGGCTAGCTGCTCATGCATCCCCATACAATTGCTTACAGCTCAAACCCATTATCAAACAATATGCAAAACTGGCGGCGGAGTTTCGGGTGGTTGCGGAGCTGGTGGGGGTGTTGGGCTAACCATTTTCCCACACGCCTCTCCCAACCTCCGCACTCCGACAGCCCCCAAGCTCCATCCACCTCGTGAGTCAATCTCACCACGTGACCTTTGTTGCGTCCCCACCCAAAGTGCGGCAAGCCTGTAAGTCCCCCTTCTACCGTGGTGATCCCACGCCCGAAGGGCGGCTGACACCCACGCTCCGGAGCTCACCGCATGGACATCAACGCCTCGATCATCGACCAACGCGTCACTGGCCTTGCCGAAACACTCGCCGAACGCGCCACTGCGGAGCTGGGCGTATCCCGCGATGAAACACGGCTCAAGTCCCTGGCCTTCGTCTACCTCTGCGTCAAATCCCTCCTCGATCTCGAAGACGACGACGCCTTCGACGCGCTTACCGAGGGCGGTGGAGATTTTGGAATCGACGCATTTCACGTCTCTGAGGTGGTGGATGGCGAGTTCACGGTCACGCTCTTTCAAGCCAAATATAAGAAGCGGCTGGATGGTCAGTCGAACTTTCCCGCGACCGCCATCAAGACCGCGATTGAGGCCCTTCGCCACATGCTCGATCCGGGCGCGAAGCTCGCCCACATCAACGATCGCCTGCGTGCCCGCGTCGAAGATACCCGCAGCCTGATCCGTGAAGGCTACATCCCCTTCGTGCGCGTCATCGCCTGCAACAACGGCCTTTCGTGGAACGCCGAGGGGCAAGAAGCCATCGACGCCTTTGGCCTGCAAGACCGCGTCAGCTTCGAGCATTGCAACCACGACACCCTGGTGGGTCTTCAGCTCAACAGCCGCCCGGTCGATGAAAAGCTCAACCTCGCGGGCAAGTCTATCGTGGAGGACCTCAACTACAGCCGCGTGTTGGTCGGCCGCATGCAGGTGGAGGCCATCGCCGACCTTATCGCGCGCCACGGGGAGCGCCTTCTGGAGCGCAACATCCGCCGCTACCTCGGCCTTCACCGAAACCGGGTCAACGAGGACATTCAACACACGCTGGAGAGCGAGGACCGCAGTAACTTCTACTTTTACAACAACGGCATCACCATGACGTGTGATGACTTCACATTTAACGCGTTCCAGAAGGAAGACCTCACCGTTAACGTCAAAAACCTGCAGATCATCAACGGTGGCCAGACCGCGATGACCATCGCGCGCACCCTCTCGCAACGCACCATTCATAATGAGGCCCCGGCGTCGGTGATGGTCCGCCTCTACAAGCTCCCCAGCGAAAACGACGATCTGGTGCGCCGCATCACCTACGCGACCAACAGCCAGAACCCGGTGGATTTACGTGATTTGCGCGCCAACGAGGCCATGCAACAACGCCTGGAGCTCGACATCGACCAGCTCGGATACACCTACCGCCGAAAGCGCAGCGATGCCTCCGCGCGCCACACCGACATCAGCTCCGGCACCGCCGCCGAAGCCGTGCTGGCGGTCTGGCGGCGACGCCCCCATCAGGCCCGCTACTTCAGCCGCGAGCATTTTGGAAAACTCTACGACGTCATCTTCACCGACGACCTCACCGGCGCACAGGTCATTGTGGCAGTCCTCCTCTATCGCATCGCCGAAAACCGCCGTAAGCGCCCCCATGAGAGCGACCCTGCTTTTGTGCGCTACGCGTCCTGCTTCGCCGCCATGCAAATGGGGCAAAGCCTGCTTCGCGATCTCGGCAACCCGCCCACGATCACCCACCAGAACTTCACCAGCGCCGTGGAACATATTGAGCGCCAGGGCGACACCTACTTTGAAAACGCCATCGAAGACATCGAGCGAGCGCTGACCCTCCTCTACGGCAAGCGCGACATCTCCCTCCAACAACTCGCCGCGACCTTCCGGCGCGCGGACTTGATCGAACATCTCACGGCGACCAGTTAAGACGTCTTCGCAGCGCCCACCAGCCCCCACGCCCGGCCCCCCGATGCCCAAAAACCTCCCCCCCGACCGCGTCCCCAGCGCCCGTCGCAACCACCTCGGCCCGGCCCGTGAGGAGACCATCGAGCGTCTTCAGCAGGCCTACGCCGACGACCTCCTCACCCTGGACGAGCTCGACGAACGTCTGGAGCTCGCCAGCCGCGCCGAGAAACGCGAACACCTCCTGGTGCTTGTTGACGATCTGCCCGACGAGAACTCTGGCGAGCTGGTCCCACACGAGGCGCCTGGTGAGTTGGGGTGGGCCGAAGCGCCCATGGGCGTGCTTTGTATATTTTCGAACACCAGGCGCACCGTCGACGGTCCCGCGCCCTCCCGGATCGACGCGGGGGTGTTCTTTGGCGACGCCAGGATCGATCTTAGCGAGGCCGACTTTAGCTCCGGCGTGCTGGAGGTTCGCTGCACCGTCGCCTTTGGCGAGCTCGATATTCTGGTGCCGCGGGGCGTGGCCGTGGAGGCGGCGGGCGTCCCAATTCTGGCCTCCTTCTCCGGCAAAGATCGCGACGTGAAGCCCGGCGCGCCCGTCGTGCGACTGACCGGCTTTGCGCTGATGGGAAGCGTGAAGTGCAAGGCTTCCAAGAAGAAGCGTCGCAAGCGGAAGTAGGCTTGCGCGCCGCGCAAACACCCGGAGACGCGTGTCAGGCACGCTTACCCGAAAACATTCTCCGCGTTATCCGCCAACACACGCGCGAACGTAAACAGGTCACTAAGCCGTTTAAGCTGGCCCTGCGGTGAACCCCAGAGACTTTCCAGCAATGGCTCTAGATCCCGCGCAGGTACCCCAATCGTGCCGTCCTCTCGTTCCCAGGGATACTCCAGATGAGGCCCGCCACGCGCGATTTGGGGATGCAAGCGCGTAAGCTCAGCGACAAGTTGAGCAGTTGGCAACCAACGACGTTGAGATTTTCCCGGAAACACTCCCAGAAATCGGGGATTGGTACGAAAAATTGCCATTAACGATTCTGCGGCTTTATGCGTACGTTGCGCGTCCTCAACGTCGATCTTCTTACTGTAGAGCAGCGCGGCTTTGGCCAGCTTTTCAAAGACCATCTGCAAGAGCATAGCCAGCACTGAGGGGTGCCGTCCTTGCAGCATCTGCGCTACACGCAGATCTTCCCGCGCCTGATCCACATAAGCGCTTGCCCACGCTTCGCGCTGGTCTCGCGTCACGGTCACGACGCATCGCTCCCGTCAAAGCGCACAAACTCGTCAATCTGCCATCCGTCAGGCAAAAGTTCGCTCTTATCAACGCTTTCATTCCAGGCATCAGCGTTCACCAACAAGATGACCACGGGATAGTACAACTGACGCTCCGGCTGGGCCGCGAAATGAAATGGCAATGGGTCCTCACTTTTCGGGGCATGTTCTGCCACTTCGATCAGCCGCACCTCATCCCCTTCGCATGAGAGATACACCGCGATGTCACCCAGCTCCTCATCAACGTGTGCTCTTGCCATCTGATTGGCGTATTCCGAAATTGACGGGCGCTGGTTTGCGGAGGGCTGTTCTTGAGTCGTCATGGTTTTTCCAGGGAATTGGGGACGATAGGTCGCCGTCAGAGTAAAGCACTCGATGGGAAAAGACACGCAATGCGTGCCCCATTCCCAGAACCCGGACCCCGCATCCTGCACTCCCCTACGCCTTTCCTCGCCGAACCTCGCTTCGGGGCGTGCGCTCCCCATTGACACCTCCCACCCACCCCTTTTACCGTTCTCCAACTCACGCAGATCCGTCAGCTACGCCGTAGGGGGATCTCGCACGTGCTGCCCTTTGGCGCAGCACGATGTTCCGGGGCATCCGCACGTCTTAGACGTGCGGGCTTTCTGAATCTTTGCGAGCCGGCCGTATCACCCCTAAACGCCCATGGTGGGCATATTGAGGGGCGATGGGCTCGCCAACGCAATGGCGAGGTTAGTGATGATGATCCATGAGTTTTTATCCCTTAAACGCATGCCCACCGGCCGCCACCGCTTCGCGCTGGGGTTGATGGCCGAGCTGGCCGCCGACCAGAAGGTCGAGCCGCTGAGCGAGGCGATTGCGCGGGCGCTCAAGCAGGCCGAAGCCACCCAGGAGGTGGAGCTGGCCTGGGTCAAAGCGCAGAACACGCAGAGCACGGCGCGCGGCGACTCGGCGAAGTTGGATGCGGAGATCGACCGCCAGGTGTCGGCGATTTACCAGATGGTGCAGGCGCATACCGTCGGCGATAAGGGCGACCCGGTGGTCGACGCGGCCGAGCGTTATCTTCAAGAATTCTTCCCGGGCGGACTGCGCCCCATCACCCACCAGAGCTACGAGGTGGAGCTGAGCATGTTGCAGTCCATGCTGCAGCGTCACCACGCCGAGTTTTCAAACGAGGCCGAGCTGCTGGGCATCTCCAAAGGCATCGAGCGTCTGGAGCGCCAGCTTGAGGCGTTCGAGAAAGAGCTCAACCGCCAGGACACCACCGCCATGACCTTTGATAAGGTGCGCGCCGAGCGCGAGGCCCTGCACGAGGCCACCTGCAGCGTACTCGTCACGGCCCTGCACCACGCCCTGACCCTCGCGCAGACCTCCCCCGCCGAGGCCTCCCGCGCCCTCGACACCCTGGTGGCCCCGCTCCGCGACCAGCAGCGCCGCGTCACCGAGGCACGCGCTCGCCATCGCCCCGTCTCCGACATCGACCCGCAGAGCGGCGAGGAGCTCGCTGGCGAGGTTCCCGACCCGATGGTGGTTGAGGATTGGGAGCCGGCCCCTCAGCCGGCATAATCCCCGGCCCCTCGGCTCCCCCAGGGCCATCGCCCTGCCAGGCATGGCCCACCCCATAGCTTCATCTGAACGAAAAAAACGCCGCGAGTTCCCGCCCCGGAACCGGCGTTTTTTTATTTTTCAATCATGGGCTGGGAGTTGGCTGCCGCTCCGAGGTTGGAGGCGACCGGGCATCGTCTCGAATCTCCTAAAACTCGACATTCTGGCACAGTGCATCACCTTAACCCCCACCTCTGCGTGGTATTTTGCAACATGCCATCACCTTAACCCCCACCTGAGCGTGACATTTTGGCACAATACATCAGGTTACCCCCCAGGTGAGCGTGGTATTTTGCAACATGCCATCGCCTCGCCACCCACCCGACCGTGACACGTTGTCATAGTCGATGGGTTTTGCTCGCGTTTTAGGGAACTCGGGCGCATCCCCCATCGGTTTTGGCCACGCAGAGCCGACCGAAGGACCATCGCTCATCCATCTCCCTCTTTAACCGCCCTCCTGCCCCCGCATATGCGCAAGAATCGCCTCCGACACCCCCGCAAAATGCGGCTCCGCGATGTCGTGCCCCATATTCTCAATCCACAGCACACTGGCATTCGCCATCACCGCCGCGCTGGCTTCCCCGTGTTGAATCGGCACGATGGGGTCCAATGCCCCGTGAATGACCAGGGTTGGCGGTTCCATACGCGTTAGACGCTCGTAGCGAGAGCCGGAGCGCCGAATGGCCTCCAGGTGCTGGTAGAGCGCCAGAGGATTAAATCCGCGGCGCTCGCGCAGGTTGTAGAGCACACTCGCAGCAATCGGCTCCGTGTCGAGTTCGTAGACGGCCTCACCACGCAGAATACCAAAGGTGGCGATGTTGAGCTTGATCATGTCGCGCTCGCTGGCGTTGAGGCCGTAGCGCAGGCCGACCCGCAGCAGGTCGAGCAGGGTATTGTGGGAGATGGCCACAAGCTCGGGATCGTCGACGAATCCCGAGGACATGATCGAGGTCAGCGAGGCGGTACGCTCGGGGTAGTTCAGGGCGAACTCCTGACCGATCATCCCGCCCATCGACATGCCCACCAGGTGGGCCTGGTCGATGTCGAGGGCGTCGAGAACAGCGAGGGCGTCGTTGGCCATATCGGCGAGGTCGTAGCCTTCTTCGGCGCTGGCCTGGTCGGGAGCGGCGTGGTCAAGATCCGCCTCCCAGTCAGACATGCCCGTGCCCCGATTGTCGAAGCGGATCACCTCGTAGCCGGCGTCGACAAACGTGTCGATAAAGCCCTGGCGCCAGGAGAGCGAATCGGTGGCGATGCCCATGATCAGCATCACCACGCCTTTGGATTCGCCGGCGGGCTCCAGATGCTCGTACCAGATGGTCCAGCCTGAGGACTCCGCATAGCCTTGCTCCCCGCGCACGACCTCGGGCAGCGGGGCTTGCAGGACATCGTCGATCAGGGCGTCGGTGTTTTCGGGAAGCTCGGGGCCGGTGGCGTACACAAAGACCGCGGCGCTGAGGAGCGCCACTACCAGAACCAGCATCGAGATCAGGAGGGCTTTTCGAACCATGTTCATAAAGGACTCGCAAGAAACAGAAGAGGCGCCGAATAACGCTTTGACGCCTCTTTCATTCCCCTTGCTCCGACCTCCCCCCTCGACGCACACCACGCCCCCGCCTCACGGAAAAAAGATCGCCTTCGCATTCACAAATGCCTTCATCCCAAATCCCCCATGCTCTCGCCCGAACCCCGAATCTTTCACCCCGCCGAAGGGCATGTTGGGGTCGGCCGTCCCGAAGAAATTGATGCGCACCATGCCGGTATCGAAGTGGTCGCGCGCCAGCCGAAAGGCCTTGTCCCGGTCTCTGGTGAAAATCGCCCCGCCGAGGCCGTAGCGGCTGTCGTTGGCGATGCGCATGGCGTCTTCGTCGTCGCGGGCCTTGATGATCGAGGCGACCGGCCCGAAGAGCTCGTCGTCGTAGGCGGGCGTGCCCGGCTGGCAGTCGACCAGCACCGTGGCGGGGAAGTAGTAGCCGAGGCCTTTCTCCGGGACACCGCCACACAGAAGCCTCGCGCCGCCCTCCAGGCTGCGGGTGACCTGCTCCGAGAGGGTCTCAAACTGCTCCTTGCTTGAGAGCGGCCCCAGCTCACTCTCCTCATCGCGCGGGTCGCCCATCGTGATCGCCTTCATGCCATCGACAAAACCCTCGACGAAGGCCTCGTAGACGGCGTCCGTGACGACGAAGCGTTTTGCCGAGACGCAGGTTTCGCCGTTGTTGTAGATGCGCCCCTGAACGCACATCTTTACGGCGAGGGGCACGTCGGCGTCTTCGAGCACGAGATAGGCGTCGTTGGATCCCAGCTCAAGCACCGACTTCTTAAGGTGCTTGCCGGCGGTCTGAGCGATGTGGCGGCCGGCGTCGTCGCTTCCGGTCATGGTCACGCCGCGCACGCGCTCATGCGCGATGATCGCGTCGGAGGTGTCGTGGTCGACCACCACCACATCAAAGAGCCCTTCGGGCAGTCCGGCCTCCAGGCAGATGTCGCGCAGCATCAGGCCGCTTCCCGTGCAGATGCTGGCGTGCTTGAGGATCACCCCGTTTCCGGCCATCAGATTTGAGGCCAGCACGCGCACGGGCTGGTAGACCGGAAAGTTCCAGGGCTGAATGCTGTAGACAACGCCGATCGGGCAGTAGGCCACGACGCCCTCTTTGTCGCCGCCGCTATGGGAACGCGGCTCATCGGCCAGCTCCTCCGGGCCGTGTTCAGCGGTGTACTCGAGGATCTGCGCGCAGAGTTCGACCTCGGTCTTGCCATCGCGCAACAACTTGCCGGTCTCCCGGGTCATCAGCTCAGCGAGTGGGTCGGCGTGGCTGCGCAGGGTTTTGGCGATATCGCGGAGGTAGGGGGCGCGCTCCTCGTGCGTCTTCGCTCGCCAGGTGAGAAACGCGGCATGGCAGGCCTCCACCTTCTCAAAGGCGGCCCGCTCCCCCATCAGCTCATAGGTGCGAATCGCCACTTCGGTGGCCGGATTGATCGTCGTGATGGTGTTCATGGTCTGGCTCCCGGAAAGCAGGTTTTGGAGCCATGCACAGAGGGCATGGCGGCGTACGTCAAAGGACGTGATCCGCCGCAGAATCTACGCACGCACCTCCCAACCCTCAGCGCGACTCACGAAACACATCCCGGTAAATCGCTTCAATCTCCGCCACCTCCGCGGCGCTCAACGCCTCAAACTCACCCTCGCGAGCGCGTTTGGAGAGCGCACCGCCGTTCTGCTCCAGGAAACGAAAAAGCAGATCGAGGGTCGCCGAAGGCATATCCACCATCGCCTGAACCCCGCGACAAAATGCGTCGTAGCGCTGCAGGTAGGTGGACTCCGCGGGCAGATCCACCTCGATGGTCTTCTGCACGCACTCGAAGAGAAACTCCACGTGAGGCGTGGCATCGAAGTAGCGGTAAAAATCCGCAGTCCTGTTATGCACCTCGACGTTGTTGTCGGGCGCGGCGGTCCAGTCGATATGGGGTAAAAGCCGCGTCGAGTAGCTCTCCAGCACGCCTCGGTAATCGGTGATGCGGTCGAGAATGGCAGTGGAGATCGGGAACACCACGCCGGGCGGATGAAACCCGCGACGCGAGAGCACGTGGTGGATTAAATAGCGGTGAATGCGACCGTTTCCGTCGGCAAAGGGGTGAATGTACACAAACCCGAACGCCAGCAGAGCCGCCGCGACGATCGGGTCGAGCTCTTCGGCCGGCCCATTGGCAAATGCGATCAACGCCTCCATCAGCTCGGGCAGGTCGTCAGGCCGGGCGCTGATATGATCGGGAATGGGCTCGCCAGATCCGCGGGCATGTTCCCCGACAAAGCCGTGCTCATCGCGCAGCCCAAGACGCACAAAACGCGCATCGCCAATCACCACCCGCTGCAAACGCAAGAGCTCCGCCACCGAGAGCGGGTTCTCCCCGGCCTCCCCGATCGCTCGTCCCCAGCGCTGCACGCGGTCCGCCGGCGGGTGCTCCCCTTCAATCGCGTAGCTCGCTCTGGAGTCCTTGAGCAGCAGAAATGCCGCGGCACGCAAAAGCACATCGGCCGGCACGCGGGCCACCGCCTCCCAGGCGCGCGTCTTGAGGTCGCTGCCCAGAAAGGACGCCACCTTCTCACTCCGATACACCAGGGGGCAGAAGCCAGGCGTGCCCGGCAGGTTGTTCCGCACCCGGTGTCGCCGCGAGTTGGTGCTCGCGATGGTCAGCTGCATCGCCGGATCGATGGCGTCGACGTAGTTTCCCCGCTCCGCGTTCGGCAGGTCG
This sequence comes from Lujinxingia vulgaris, assembly GCF_007997015.1. Lineage (NCBI taxonomy): Bacteria > Deltaproteobacteria > Bradymonadales > Lujinxingiaceae > Lujinxingia > Lujinxingia vulgaris. Next base: position 519,703 of record NZ_VOSM01000002.1, on the reverse strand, counting down.
AGAGGCTCTTGCGTCAACCACTCGTACAAAAACCACAGCCGCCGAGCGTAGATCCCGGTTGGGGTGCCGCGCACGATGGCGGCGATGGCTTCGGGCCCCACGGCCTTAAAGACCGCCTTTAATAGGCCCAGGTCGACGCCTTCATAGCGCAGCGCAAAGGTCAGGTGCCCCTCTAAGGTGGTGGCAGGCACGTGACGTGGTGTCATCAAGGTCCATCGCCCCTCCTCACGCACGCTGTAGCGCTCATCCGTCGCAAAAAGTCTTCGCGGGGGCGGAACCGAGAGTCCCAGCCCGTGAATGAGCGCGACGTAACCCGCTGGCGAAGCATTCTCGGGCAGCGCAAGCTCCCCACATCTCTGGGTGAGATCGGAAAAATTCACGGGAGACTCCAGAAGAGGGGTGAGCACGCAGCCTTACAAACCACGCATGGCGCGTAAAAACCATTATTCAGCGTGAAAAACAATTACATACGCGCCCTTTCTTGAAAAACCGTTATTTCTCCCCTCCCCCTCTCAAGGCAACGCCCCATCCCTCACATCATTGGCCACCACCAGGCTGATGTCCTGCTCGATCACCCCGTCGCCCGTGGAGTCGAGCCGCCCGGCGTTGCCAAAGACATAGATCGTGGTGGCCTGGTCGATGGAGCTGAGCCGGCCGTGATTCAGCTCCGCCAACAGCCAGGAGGCCTCGCCACGGGTGCAGGCGGCTACGGCCGCTCTCTGCTGCTCCTCGTCCACGCCCGGCTCACAGAGCACATAGGCCGGGCACACCCGCATTGAGGTCGTGAACGCCAGCGTGTTGTAGACCTGCGCCTCGGCCGCGCCCTGAGCGCTGAGCAGACTGGCGTGCCGGTTCCAGAGGTTGTCCTCGCTGCTCGCGGCGATGATCTGGGCGTTGGCGGTGACGTTCACCACGCGCCAGCCGGCCTGGTAGCTGCCGTCGACGCGCTGGCCGTCGCGCACAAGCATCGCCGCCGGTGCAGGACACGCCTCGGTGCTACCCGAGGTCCCACTTCCCGCCGGATAAAACCCACAGCCCTCCACCTCGCTATCCGTTGCGCATGCCTCGCTGGAGCCCTGCGCATAGGCCGTGACAACCAGCGTGTGGTACTCGCCAGCCACAAGCCCCTCCGCCGAGACGGGGCGAGCAAGTGACGCGTCGCAGCCCTCGTCGCTCTCGTCATAGGCATCCTCCCAGGCAAGATGCGCCACCCGCAGGTCCGGGCTCGCCGGCATCGTGACATACTCGGCGTAGACGCTGGCGATGCGCCCTGTGGTCACAGCCGGCTGCGTCATCACCTCAAAAGGCGTCGACTCACCCTCGCGGTAGAAACACACCTTACGCGCCGAGGCCTCGCCAGGATGCTGCCCGACGATCACGCGCAGGCGCGCCTCGTTCTCACCCCACACATCCTCATCGCAGGCCGCGCACGTCCCGCCGCAGCCGTCGGGGCCGCAGAAACCCTCCGGGCAGCGGGGCTCACAGACCGTGTCGTCGCCCTCGATGCGAATGCCGCAGTCCTGACAGTCCGAGCCAAACTCGCACATGCTGAACTGGGAGGCGGGCCCCCCGTCATCGCATTGGCCGTCGCCGGCGTAGCGACAGGTGTTCCCGCAGATCTCCCCGGGCCCAAGCTCCGGCGGCTGCCAGGGCTCGGGCTCCGGGAAGGGGTCAGGATCGGGCTCCGGATCAGGACCGGGGTCGGGACGAGGCTCGGGGTCGGGCTCGGGGGCGCGGGGGCCGCAGTCACGGCAGTCGGTGCCCAGCTCACAGAGGCCAAAATCGGCGCCCGGGCCACCGTCGTCGCAGTCCCCATCGCCCTCAAAGCGGCAGGTGTTGGTGCAGAGCTCGCCACCAAGTGGCGAGTCGCCGAAAAAACAGGACCCCAGCTGAAGGGTCAGGGCCGTCAGGCCGAGCATCATGATTCGCTGCGTCCAACCATTCATCGAGGCTCCCTCATTCAGGTGTGTGCATTCGTTGTTGAGCAGGGGTCTGACTGTGGCGGCTCGACGCGCGAAGATCAAGGTGGCTCTTCGATGCGGCCCGCGACTCGCCAGCGCACCTTGCCCGGCCGAGCAGCCCGACAACGCGCTGGCCCCTCTGTCGTCGTTTTCGTCCATGACGATCAACCCACCCGGTTGCCCTCCCCCATGTCGGTCATTAGGCTGGCCTCAAAACGTCGCGCCATCGCATCAAAAGCTGCGCTGGGCCTCAATATAGCCTCCCCCCTCCTGAGGACGTGAGATGGCACACCTGCCTCCCGAGATTCGCACACACATTCTCAACGCTGCGCGTGAAGCGTGGCCCGACGACTTTGAGATGCAAAAGTACACGTTGGAACATCAGACCAACGCCTACTTCAAGCTGCTCTCGCTTTACTCGCGCCTGGAGAAGAACGAGACCACCCACGCGATCTTCTCCCGCGCCGAGGCGGCGTGGAAGCACGACTACGAGATGCGTCTCTACGAGGTCACACATCAGCTGGAAGCCCTCGAAGCCCTTTACACCCGCCCTGATCATGCCTCTCCCCAAACGCCGAAAGCCCCCGCGGCGATCATCGAGGCCATCAAAATCCGAGCGTGCACCGAGTGGCCGGGGGACTACGAGATGCAGCACCACACCCTCGAAGGCCAGCTCGAGGCCTACCGAAAGGTCGAGGCTTTCAAAGACACCCATGCCCGCGACTCCGCGGCACAGAGCGTCATCACGATGGCGCTCAGCGAGTGGCCCGACGACTATGAAATGCAGCTGCACACCATCGAAGAGCAGATGAGCGCGCTGAAAGAGCTCGCAAACTATCGCGCGCCCAATGTCCCGGTGAACGTCCTCGTCCAGATTCGCCAGAAGGCAGTCGAAGAGTGGCCTGACGACTTCGCGATGCAGTTGCACACGATTGAAAACCAGGTCAACGCCTGGCGCGCACTCAACGCCACCTGAGCTCGCCACCGAACGCTCCGCCCCACCAGAGGCCGAAGGGGCGCGGGCATCAGCCCTCGCCCCTTCGGCGTTTCTTCTAACGACAAAACCTCGCCCTACACCTCACTCGTAGAACTGCACCACGCCGGTGGAGATGTCGTACATCGCGCCCACGATCTTCACCTCTCCAGCCGCCTCCAACTCAGCGATGATCGCGCTCTCGTTGCGAATCTCTGCGATGGTGCGATCGACGTTATGCGCTGCGACCTTATCCACCAGCTCCGCATTACTCGCTGAGCAGGTCTCACCCTCGGGCGTGACGGCCTCCACCGAGGGGCGAATCTCATTCACCAACGAGCTGACGTGTCCGAGCTGCACGTTCTCGCAGGCGCCTTTGACTGCGCCACACGAGGTATGCCCCATCACCAGAATCAACGGTGCGCCGGCGACCCTGGTCGCGAACTCGATGCTGCCAGGGACATCGTCATTGACGAAGTTGCCCGCGACCCGGGCCTTGAAGATGTCGCCAAACCCGACATCGAAGAGCAGCTCCGCCGGAGCGCGCGAGTCCACGCAGCCCAACACCATCGCGAAGGGGTACTGCCCCTCGGCCGTGGCCTCCACCTGGGCGCTGTAGTCGCGGTTAAGCTCCTCACCACGCACAAAACGCGCGTTGCCATCTTTGAGCTTTTGTAACGCCTCATCCGGGCTCATCGCCGTCTGCCGTGCCGCCGTCATCACACTGCGTACCACATTCAACTCGGTGTCCTCGCTGGCCCCGGCCTCGGTCGCCGTCGCCGTGCCCTCGCCAGAGGTCGCCATCTCATCCGGCGTCTGCGACGCGCTACACGCTACCGCCATTCCCATCAGCACAACCCACGTCAGTACCTTCAACGTCTTCATCACTACACCACTCCTTTTCGGGCAGAGCCTGCGCTCTGTCGTTGGTGCCCCGGCGCCACATGCGCGGGGCAAAAGAGCAGCCGCGACAAGCGATCCGTCGGGCGCTAACCGGACGGTAGGGGCCCCCAATTCGGCGGCAATGCGGGGGAATCCGACATTTCATAAATGACACAATTCTCATCTTCGGATCTTCATCCGGCGCGCCCTGGAACCTTCCCCCCTCGACTGTGGCTTACCTGATGTCCGCGCTAGCCGATGCGCCCTGTATCTCGATGGCGTACCTCGTCCACCACCCGATCATCTACTTCCGAACACCCGTTGAAACTCGCAAAGCTCCGCAACTCCTCGCCCAACCCGGCAAAGAATCGCTCCCGCTCAAAGGCGACGTCTTCGAGATGCAGACTCAACACCTCAAAACGCCCCTGAGCCCGGTGCGCCTTGCAGTCGATGCGCGCCACGAAGGTGTCGTCCTGGAGGATGGGCAAACAGAAATAGCCATACTGGCGTTTGGACGCGGCCACGTAGCTCTCAAGGCGGTAGTCAAAGCCGAAGAGCCCGCTCAGACGCTCACGATGAATCACGATGTTGTCGAAGGGCGAGAGGATCTTCACTGACGGCTCGAGCGCCGGCGCCTTATCCAGCGCCTCGACGTCCACATAGGCGCGCAGGCCGCTGGCGAGCACCACCTCCTCGACCTCTCCGCTGGACATATGCGCGTCGAGAATGGCGCGCATGGCGTCGCGCATCGCCTTCCCCGTCTGCAGGTGCAGGAGCTGCTTCCAGGTAAACACGCCATGCGCGCGGCGAGTGGTAGTGAAGAGGTAGGCGGCATACTCGTTGAGGGAGGGCAGGCGCAGGTCGAGCCCTTCGGGCAGCACGCGTTCGGCAAGGTCATAGACTTTCTCCATGCCCTCTCGGCGGCAGATCATCAGCTTCCCCATCATAAAGAGCGTATCGAGCGCCTGGCGCACCGGCCGCGAACCCCACGTCTTCTCCGTGCTCGCCGCCCGCCGCTCAAAATCCCTTGCCTTTAGCGGCCCCTCCGCACGCACGCGCGCCAGAATCTCCCGCATCAGCGGGGAGTCGAGCGTTTTATAACAACGATTCTCCCCCTGACGGATCGCGCTCATGCGCCGAAGCGCAAAGCGATAATCGCGCATCGGCAGGTAGGAGGCCGCATGAAACCAGTACTCAAAGATCTTCTGCGCGCTCACCAGGGCGTTGAGGTGGGACTGCGCATAGCCCGGCACCCGACTCCAGAGCACATGATGGTGGGCGCGCTCCACAACCGAGAGCGTATCGATCTGCACATAACCCAGATGCTCGATGGCGCGTTGCGTCCCGGCCAGACCGTCGCCCGGCCGCAGTGACGGATTCAAACCTTGTTGGGATATGGCGAGGTGTCGCAGCTCAGAGGACATCATCATCCCGGGGGGAGGAAGTTGGTTTTGGGGGCGCGCAACGTGCACGTGGGAGAACCGCAGCGCGAGCCGGGAGGGCCTCAGCCATCGCCCGATCACCTGCCGCAGCCCCGCTAAAGACTCGCACCCGGGGGAGAATTACCTGAACGTCCATATAGGTTCAACCTCGGACGCCACGACATCGCTCCAACGACTTTGCCCTCGCCAAAAAATCTTCCAGCAAAGCTTCCCCTCCTCCGAGCCGTGTCTAAATGCCTGGTGGTGAGCGTCCGCTCACACAGTGATAAGCCTTCCCTCGTTGTACCCTCCCCGGCCATTCCCCCGGAGCGATCGCCTCCATCCCGCTGATTTTCCTTTCGGCGGTCCCGCCCTGGCCTGAAAACCCCGCAAACTTTGCGCCACTCGCCAGGTTCCAACATGTCGTGATGCACAATTCGCACTTTTCTCAGGTGGTGAAATAATTTTCACCCTCAGGAATACAAAACTTTACAGACCGTTCTTTACCCGCCTCGTGGGATCGTGGATAGTCGCCGCGTTGCCCGGGAAAACCTCCAGCGCAACCCACCACCCAGACTGGGGAACCTTTTGTGAGATACACCGCTATGAAACGCACCCCGGATGACATCGCTCGCACCTCCACCGCTTCGACCGGCGACGGCCGCCTTCGTGGCTTGCCGGTAGAGCCACCCGGGAGACTTCCCTCCACCGAGCCCGAAGATGTCCGCATAGGACCAATCTTTCCCCACCGTCTGGGCGACCCGATGTCCGACGAGGAGCTCGCGCTCCCTGATGAGCCCCTCAGAGCCCCCCGGGCCGAACCCACGCCCCGCTCCCCGGGCGAAGCCCTGCAAAACCTCAACGCAAGTTTTAGCCCCAATCACGCACGTTCATCTCAACCAACACACATCAAGGATGTACCCATGTCGAACCCCATCGAAAACGCTCTCAAAGAACTCTCCACCATTGATGGTTTCATCGCCGGCGCCGTCGGAAACAGCGCCAGCGGCATGGCAATGGGCTCGATCGGCGGATCGGATAAGTTCAATATCGAAGTGGCCGTCGCCGCCAACACCGAGGTCGTTAAGTCGAAAAATCGCGCCATGAAAGCTCTGAAGCTCGAAGGCACGATTGAAGATATTTTGATCACGCTGACCGACCAGTATCACCTGATTCGCCCGCTTCAGAGCCACCCGGAGGTCTTCCTCTACCTGGCCGTGGACCGCGAGCGTGCAAACTTGGGCATGGCCCGCTTCACGCTGGCCAACGCCGAGGGCTCGCTCAACCTCTGAGCCTGCCGCTCCCGAGCCTGATCGAAGTGAAACGCCGCGCGCCTCCCCGGAGGTGCGCGGCGTTTTTGCGTTCGCCCCTTACGCTGGAGCATCGGCTCCCCTCGTGCTCTGCGCCCGAGTGCGCTAGGCTGCGCGAGCCGAGCCACACCCAACCCGCGGCTCGAAAGCCGTAACCTGCCACGTCGCCCCGCTGCGACGGGCCATGACTGTTGTTGCATCGACCATCAACCCCCCTATCTAGCGAGGTGAAGCGATGAGCACTCCCAATGAGATCGAGAGCCTGGAGCGTCTTCTCAAAAAACTCCCCGAGGAAGATCAGGCCGAGGCCTTCCGCATCCTTTACGGAAACCTCCCCGAGCCCATCCCCCTCACCGAGGCGGCCGCCTCGCTGGCCGACGAGTTTGACTTTGACGTGGCCGCCTACCGCTTCCACGCAAAGGCTGAGCAGCGCCGCGAGCCCCGCGTGGTGCGCGTGGGCGTGATTCAGACGCAGATCGTCGAGCCCACCGACGCCCCGGTCGAGACTCAGTACGAGGCGCTGCGCGCGCGCACCGAGCAGCTGATTCACGCCGCCGGCGCCATGGGCACCAATGTACTTGGCCTGCAGGAAGCCTGGACGATGCCCTTCGCCTTCTGCACCCGCGAGAAGGAGCCCTGGTTGGAGTTTGCCGAGCCCGTCGACGGTCCCTCCACCCGCTTTCTGGCCACACTCGCCAGGCGCTACAACATGGTCATCGTTTCGCCAATCCTGGAGCGCGACGAGCGCCACGGCGGAACCATCCACAACACAGCGGTGGTGATCGGCAACCGCGGCAACATCATCGGCATCCACCGCAAGAACCACATCCCGCGCGTGGGCGACTTTAATGAGTCGACCTACTACATGGAGGGCAACACCGGGCACCCGGTCTTCGCCACCGAGTTTGGCAAGGTCGGCGTCAACATCTGCTACGGTCGTCACCATCCGCTCAACTGGCTGATGTTCGGGCTCAACGGTGCCGAGATCGTGTTCAACCCCTCGGCCACCGTCGGCGCCCTCTCCGAGCCTCTCTGGGGCATTGAGGCGCGCTGTGCGGCGATCGCCAACAACTACTTCACCGCCGCCATCAACCGCATCGGCACCGAGAGCTTCCCCAACGAATTCACCTCCGGCGACGGCAAAGCGGCCCACCACGACTTTGGCCACTTCTACGGCTCAAGCTACGTGACCGCCCCTGACGGCAGCCGCACCCCGGGCCTCTCCCGTACCCGTGACGGGCTTCTGGTCAGCGAGATCGACCTGAACCACTGCCGCCAGGTCCGCGACGTCTGGGGTTTTCAAATGACCCAGCGTCTCGAGGAGTATGGCGAGCTCATCAGCAAAGCCGCCGCCCCGGATTTTGAGCCCCAGGTCATCGTCGATCCCGGCGTCGACATCTCGACCGGCCGCGGCGCCACCCCGCCCTCCTCCGGCCGCGCCCTGCACCACGCTTCCCCGCGCGCGCTGGGCTCGGCGCCGGCGCAGCAAATCACGTACGTGGGCGAAGAAGAGGGCTCCCGTAAGGAGTGATTCTTCAACGACTACGCCATAATCCCGCGTAGACGTGAACACGCCCCGCTCATCGACAGGTGAGCGGGGCGTTTTTGTGGAAGACAAAACGTCTGGCATAGGCCGGCGCGTTCAGTCGGCGAGCTCAGTGCCCGACGAGTTGAAGAAGGTCAGGGCCTGAGCGATGTCGTCGGCGATGACTACACCATCACGCTCGGCGATGGCCGCGCGCTCGAGCAGCTCACGGGCCTGCCCCCGGCACCCTACCAGCGCCACCAGGCACCCGTGCTCGCGCAGCGTCTCCACCGCGCTCTCCAGCGCCACAAGCCCGGTGGCATCCATCGCCGGGACCTGCTCAAGCTCCATAATCACCGCCCGCGTCTCGCGGCTGACGATCTCCAGCGCGGCCATCGCCTTCTGCGCTGCCCCGAAAAAGAGCGGCCCGCTGATGGCGTAGAGCATCACATCGGAAGGAAGCGCCGGCTGGCCGGCCGCAGGCTCCTCCTCACTGAGCCGCCCCTGGGTCACCTCCGACATTCGCCGCATAAAAATGAACGCCGCCAGCACCACCCCCACCCCCACTCCCACCACCATATCGACGGCCACCGTCAGCCCGAAGCAGGTCAGCAGCACCGCCACATCACTGCGCGGCGCCACGCGCAGAATGTGGGCAAAATGCCTGGCCTCCGACATATTCCAGGCCACCAGCACCAGCAGCGCCGCAAGCGATGCCATCGGCAGATACCCCAGAAGCGGCGCGGCCGCGACCACCGCCCCCAGTATCGTCAGGGCGTGCACCATCGCCGCCACTGGCGAGCGCGCACCGGACCTGATGTTGGTCGCCGTGCGCGCAATAGCTCCGGTGGCAGGAATCCCGCCGAAAAACGGCGCCACCACATTGCCCACCCCCTGGGCAATCAACTCGGAGTCCGGATCATGACGGGTGCGCGACATCCCGTCTGCCACCACCGCCGAGAGCAGAGACTCAATCGCACCGAGCATCGCAATGGCCAGCGCCCCGCCCAAAAGCGCGCGCACCATGCCAAAACTCAGCTCAAAGCTCCCTCCCGCCGGCCCACCCGCCTCCCAGGGCCACATCGGCAGAGGAGGCAGAGGTGGAATCCCCGCGTAGAGCGCCTGGCCAACCCGCGTCTCAAAGCTGCTGGCGATCGTGGCCACCTCAAAGCCCTCCCACACCAGACCGGCCCCCAGCGCCACAAACGCCGCAGCGGGGAGCGCGACCAGCGGCGCCGGAAAACGACGCGTAAAGCGCGGCATCACCACAAGCATGCCCAGGGTCAGCGCCCCGATCCCGAGCTCTTCGAGCGAGGCCGTCGCCCGCGCCTCCCACATCGCAACCAGACGCTCAAAGAAATGCGCCGGCGCCCCCTCCAGCTCAAGCCCCAGCAAGTCTTTGATCTGCATCGCCGCGATCACCGTGGCGATCCCCGCGGTAAACCCTGTCGTGACCGGATGAGGGATAAAACGCGTCAGCCCCCCCAGCCTCAAGAACCCCATCGCGATGAGGATTGCCCCGCCCATAAGCCCCGAGACCAGCAACCCGCCCAGCCCGTAGGAGGCATAAATGGGAGCCAGGATCACGATAAACGCCGCCGTCGGACCGCTCACCTGCGTGCGCGATCCCCCCAGCAGCGCGATCACAAACCCCGCCACGATCGAGGTATAAAGCCCGTACTGCGGAGGCACGCCCACACCGATCGCCAGCGCCATCGCCAGGGGCAGCGCCACCACCCCGACCACGAGCCCGGCCATCACATCGGCACGAAAATCCTCCCCATCGTACCCCTCTCGCCAGACCGCCCGCAGCGCCGCTCCGGGAAGCTCCGCCAGCCTGCGCGCCCCCTGCCCTGCCTGATATCGCGTGCGTCCCATCGTCGCTGCCTCGCCATAAGCCTCATCATAACTCGAACAACGGGCGCAATTAACGTCATCCGTTGTAATCTTACGCACTCCTACGTAAAACAACGCACCCGGTCAACGACCTACTCCCCCGCTCAGGCCTGCCCATGGAAGACCGCCTCATGACCGCCCGCCAGCTCGCCAGCTACCTCAACGTCAGCGAACGCACAGTGCTCAACCTCGTCCAGGATGGCGAGCTGCCCGGCGTCAAAGTTGGCAACCAGTGGCGTTTTCGAAAGGCCATGATCGACACCTGGCTCGACGACCAGATGCTCGGCCTGACCCCGCGCGTGGTCGACCCCACTCCCCACCCCGCGCCGCGTCAGATGCTCTCGCTGCAGAGCTGCTTTGAGCCCTCACACGTCTGCCCGCAGCTCCACGCCACCACCAAGACCGGGGTCATCAGCGAGCTTGCCGCCTTCGCCGCCTCGCGTGGCCTTGTGCGAGACGACACCTGGTTTGTCGGTGCGCTGATCAAACGCGAAAACGTCATGCCCAGCGCCGTCGGCCAGGGCCTGGCCTTCCCGCACACTCTGCGCCGCCATCCCGAGCAGATCGCCCGCCCCTTTATGATCCTGGGCCGCTCCCCGACCGGGGTGGACTTCGACGCCCTCGACGGCCAGCCCACCTACCTCTTCTTTGTGCTGGGACTTCGCTACGAGGAGTTGCACCTGCCCTGGCTTGCGCGCCTGGTGCAGATGTTGGCCAGCCCTGCGCTTGTCAAAACCCTGCGCGAAGCCCCCGACGCCAACGCCATCTACGACGCCCTGATCCTCGCCCAGCCCCCCCTTCAGACTGGCCCTCAGCCCTGAGGCACACACGCCGCAGCGCGTCATTCTGCGCCGACTTCAGCGTGACTCACCAGTCATGGCAAAGGCCGTCTTGACATCGCTCACACCTGCCCATAAAGCCCACCTCCCGATAACCGGCAGTGTGCCCTGATTCACAGGCAGCCGGTCTTGCGCAAATCAGGTTGGACCCGAAGTCAGGTGGCTGTAGATGGAACCCCATAGCGACACTCGCCGCACCGCCGCGTTCTACGATGTCGACGGCACGCTCATCCGCACCAACGTGGTGCACGCCTACGCCTACTACGCGATCAACAGCCCGGCGATGGGCGATAAAATCGGCAAGACCGCCGGCCTTCTCGCGAGCCTTCCGCTCTACTGGATCGCCGACAAATTCGACCGGCGCGTCTTCAATGAGGCCTTCTACAAAAACTACGCCGGCTTCTCCGAAGACCGCCTGGTCCTCATCGGCGAAGAGATCTTTGAGAAGGTCATCAAACCCAACATCTTCAAAGGGGCGCATAGCCTGGTGGAGCGCAGCAAACGCCAGGGCCACGACCAGATTCTTGTGACCGGCGCGCTCGACGTCATCACCAAACCTCTGGCGGATTTTCTGGGCTGCAAAGATTTTGTGGCCAACCGCCTGGAGATCAAAGACGGCAAGGCCACCGGCCGGCTGCTCAAGCCCATGATCGCCGGCGCCAACAAGGCCCTCTGGGTGCGCCGCTACGCCGAGGAGCACGGCTACGACCTGGACCGCTCCTTTGCCTACGCCGACAGCGGCTCCGACATCCCGCTGCTCTCGGTGGTGGGCAACCCCTGCGCCATCAACCCCGACTTCAAGATGCGCACCACCGCCCGCGCCTACGACTGGCCGGTGCTCAACCTCGACTGATCTCGCTAAAAATCGCCCGCCGCGTCTTCCCCTGACCGGCGGCGCTCCTCATACATCTTTTCTGCGGAAGGTCTGGCATGTCCGACAGCTCGAAGCCTTACAACCCGGTTCGCTACCTCACCGAAGACTCGCGCCCCCTCTATCTGCATTATGGCGAGGACTTCCTGACGCATAAGTTCCCCGCCGGCACCCGCGTGGTCTACGCGAACAAGCCGATGAAGCCCATCGACAACCAGGGCGCGGCCATCCGCTACGCGCTCAACCACCCCGAGGGCGACGTCAAGCCGCTCTACGCGCAGCTCAAGCCGGGCATGAAGGTCACCATCGCCATCGACGACATCTCGGTGCCCCTTCCCCCGATGAAGACCCCCGACATCCGCCAGAAGGTGCTCGAGATCGTCCTCCAGATGCTCGCCGACCACGGTGTCGAAGACGTCGAGATGGTCGTCGCGCTTGCGCTTCACCGCCGCATGACCGGCCCGGAAATCAAGCGCATGGTCGGCCCCGAGATCTTTAACGAGTACTACCCCGAGCGCCTCTACAACATGGACGCCGAAGACGAAGACAACATGGTCTTCCTTGGCGAGACCGACCATGGCGAGAAGGTCCAGATCGTGCGCCGCGCCGCCGAAAGCGACCTGCTGATTTACGTCAACGTCAACTACGTGCCCATGAACGGCGGGTTCAAATCCATCGGCACCGGCCTCTCCGGCTACCAGTCGATTCAGTACCACCACAACCCGCAGACCATCCTCAAATCCGACTCCTACATGGATCCCAAGAACAGCGCGCTCTACAGCAGCAACGAGCGCATGGGTCGGATGATCAACGAAAAGCTCAACGTCTTCCACATCGAGACGGCCCTCAACAACAAGATGTACGACGACCAGCTGCAGTTTCTGGCCGACCCGGAAGACGACTGGTCGACGGCCGACGAGCTCAAGTTCAAGTCGATGCAGTGGACGCTCAAGCAGCTGCCGCGCGCGGCCAAGCGCAACTTCTTCCACAAGGTGCCCGCCGACTACGGGCTTGTGGGCGTGTTTGCCGGCGCCACCGAAGCCGTGCACGAGAAGACGCTCGAAAAATGCTGGCAGCAGCACGCCGTGCCCGTCGAAGGCCAGTCCGACGTCGTGGTCTGGGGCATCCCCTTTGAGAGCCCCTACAACGTCAACTCCATCATGAACCCCCTTCTGGTTCGCGTGATGGCGCTGGGCTACTTCTTCAACATGTACCGGGGCAAACCCATCGTGAAGAAGGGCGGCACGCTCATCATCACCCACCCCTGCTACGACCAGTTCGACCCGGACCACCACCCCAGCTACATCGAGTTCTTCAACCGCTGCCTGCCCGAGACCCGCTGCTCCAAGACGCTGGGCAAGCGCTGGGAAAAAGAGTTCGCCGAAAACCCCAACTATATCGAGATGTTCCGGCGCGGGAACGCCTACCACGGCGTGCACCCCTTCTACATGTGGTACTGGGCCGAGAACGGCCAGCATCACGTCGGCCGCGTCATTGTGGTCGGCGCTGAGAACGACCACGTGCCCGCGCGTATGGGCTGGCTCAGCGCCAAAACCATGGACGAGGCCCTGGAAATGGCCGCCGAGCACCACGGCTCCGACCACGACCTGACCGTGATGCACCACCCGCCCTTTGTGATCGCTGACGTCCGCTAATTTCGTCCGGGGGCGGCACGCCTTTGAGCGTCGCCGCCCATTGCCAGACGCGTTCAATCTTTCTGGAAGTTGTGCGCACCCGAGCACGCCAGCCTTTGTCGACCCAGGTTTTTGCCATGACGCATACCAACGACACCTCCGCCATCAAAAATGGCGCTCCGAAAAACGGTCACGCCAACGGCGCCAATGGCTACGCACTGCCCGCCACCCTCGATGAGCCCACCCTGGAGGGCATGCTCAAAGTCGGCGAGTCGCTGCGGGGAAGGCGCATCCTGCTGACGGGGACGACGGGGTTTCTGGGCAAAGTCGTGATGGTGATGCTTCTGCGCAATCACCCCGACATCGAGCAGCTCTACGTGCTCGTGCGCAGCCGCCGCACCCAGAGCGCCACCGAGCGCTTCTTCCACGAGGTCGTGCCCTCCGGCGCGCTCGACCCGCTTCGCGAAGTCTACGGCGACGAAGGCTACCTGGAGTTTCTCAACGAGAAAGTCAGCGTCATCGACGGCGACATCTGCCGCCCCAACCTGGGTCTGAAAGAAGACGAAGCCCGCGCGCTCTCCTCACAGCTCGACGTCTTCATCAACTCGGCGGGTCTGACCAACTTCAACCCGAACCTCAAAAACGCGCTGGAGATCAACACCCTCTCCCAGCGCCTCACCCTCGACTTCCTGGCCCTCGGCGACAACCGCGCTCGCCTGATGCACGTCTCCACCTGCTTTGTGGCCGGCAACACCGAAAAGCCCAGCCCCGAGATCTTCCCCGGGCCGCGCGTCTACCCCAAAGCCGACGACCTGGGCCTGGACTACGACCACAGCCGCGAGATCGACGACTGCCTCAAGCTCATCGAACATTTTGAGGACATCTCCCGCGATCAGGAGCACCAGGTGCGCTTTGTGCAACAAGCGCGCGAGTTCCTCAAAAAGCATAACCTCAACCCCGCCGACCGCGGCGCTCTTGACGCAGCCTGCGAGCGCGAGCGCATCAAATGGGTCGACCGCACCCTCTCACTCGAAGGTCGCAAACGCGCGGCCTTCTGGGGCTGGCCCAACATCTACACCTACACCAAGAGCCTCGGTGAGCGCATTCTGGCCGACGCGGCGGCCCGCGGCGTCAAAGTCACCATTGTGCGCCCCGCCATCATCGAGAGCGCGGTGAGCTTCCCCCAGCAGGGCTGGAACGAGGGCATCAACACCACCGCCCCCATCTGCTTTATGATGTACAAGGGGCACCGCTTCGTGCCCACGCGCGAGGGCATCAACCTCGACGTCATTCCGGTCGACTTCGTCTCCGGCGCGATGCTCGCCATCACCGCCGCCCTGCTCACCGACCAGCATCACGACGTCTACCACCTGGGCTCCTCCGACTTGAACCCCATCTCGGTTGAGCGCCTGGTGGAGCTCTCCACCCTGGGCAACCGCCGCGTCATCGACCGCGAGGTCAAGACACCGGGCTGGAAGAAGCTCGTGCTCAAGTCGATGGACTCGGTGGTCGTCGAGCGCAAGGAGTTCGACCGCCAGTCGGCCCCCGGGCTTAAGCGCACCGTTGGCGGCATGCGCAAACTTTTGGGCAAGCTCCCCACCAAACAGATGGGCGGCGTGGGCAAGGCCATCGAAGGCGTTAACAAGTCGCTCAAGAGCGTCGAGGCCATGGCCACGACCACCGAGAAGATCTTTGAGCTCTTTTTGCCCTTCATCTACGACAACCGCCTGACCTTTAAGGCCGGCAACATCGTCGAGCTCTCCCAGAAACTCAGCCCGGCGGAGCGCCCCGTTTACGGAAGCCGCATCGAAGACCTGGACTGGCGCGAGTACTGGATTCAGACGCATATCCCCGGGCTCGCTCGCCACAGCTACCCGGCGCTGGAAGCCAAGCTCAAAGAGCGCAACCGCGAGGTCTACACCTACGACGACCTGGTGGAGCTCTTCGACGCGTCGACCACCAACTTCCAAAAACGCATCGCGCTGCAGCATCAGTCGGGCACCATCGTGGAGCGCTACACCTACGGGGAGCTCAAAGAGCGCGCCGAGCGCGCCTGCGCTGTGCTCAGCGGCGTGGGCGTGGGGCCGGGCAACACCTGCCTGCTCATCTCGGAGAACCGCCCGCAGTGGGGCATGACCTACTTTGGCATCCTGAAGACCGGCGGCATCGCCGTGCCGGTAGACTCGGCGAGCACCACCGAGCAGATCATCAACATCGCGCGCTCCGCGAGGGCGCGGGCGATTGTGCTCAGCCAGGCCGTCGATGAGCGCCTGGGCGCCGAGCTCCGAGAGACCTTGTTGGCCAACAGCATCCCCGCGCGCACGCTGACCTTCGCGCAGATCTTCAGCCTGGGGCTCCCCGACGAGGCGCAGCTCAGCGACGCCGCAAACGCCGCGTCCAGCGACACCGCCTCCGTCGAGCTCCTGCCGGCCGAGGGCGACGACCCGCTCCTGGCCGAGCTGATGCGTGCCGAGGAGGACGGCCAGCCGCTCGCGAGCCTGATCTTCACCTCAGGTACAACCGGAGCTCCCAAGGGTGTGATGCTCACCCACCAGAACTTCGCGCACCTGCTCAACAGCCTGCAGAAGACCTTCCAGATCACCGAGCGCGACGGCTTCTTGAGCGTGCTGCCCCTGCACCACACCTTTGAGTTTGCCTGCGGCTTTTTGATGCCCCTCTCGCGCGGCGCCTCCATCACCTACCTGGAGGAAGTCAACGCCGACGAGCTCACCACGGCGATGACGCATAACCGCATCACCGCGCTCATCGGCGTGCCCGCCCTCTGGCAACTTCTTCACCGCCGCATCGACCAGCGCATCAGCGACGCCCCGCCGGCCCTGCGCTTTGCGCTCGAGTCGATGCTCAAGGCCAACACCACCCTGCGCGAGAAGTGGGGTATCAACCTCGGCTCGACCTTCTTTGCCCCGGTGCACTCGGCCTTCGGCGGACGCCTGCGCTACATGATCAGCGGCGCGGCCGCGCTCCCGGTCAACATCCTGGAGACCTTCTACGGCCTGGGCTTTAGCCTCTACGAAGGCTACGGCCTCACCGAAGCCGCACCGGTACTCACCGTCAACAGCCCCGAGCGGGGCCTTGCGCCCGGCACCGTCGGACGCGCGCTCGAAGGCATTGAGGTCGACATCAAAGACCCCAACGACGAAGGCGTTGGCGAAGTCATCGCCCGCGGTCCCAACGTCATGCGCGGCTACCTGGGACGCGACGAAGAGACCGCCGCCGCCCTGCAGGAGGGCTGGCTGCACACCGGCGACCTCGGCAAGTTCGACAAGCGCGGCAACCTCACCATTGTCGGTCGCGAGAAAGAAGTCATCGTCACCGCCGGCGGCAAAAACTGCTACCCGGACGAGCTCGAAGACATCTACTCCAAATGCCCCGATGCCCTGGAGCTCTCCATCGTCGGTCTTCCCGACGGCAAGGGCTCGGAGCGCGTGGCGTGTCTTGTGCGCCCCGATCTTCCCGAGAACGCCACGGCCGAGCAGATCGCCACGATGCAGTCGGCCATCCGCGAGTGGATCCGCGTCGAAGGCGCCCGCGTGCCCTCCCACTCCCGGGTGCAGGTGCTGCGCTTCTGGAACGATGAGTTCCCCCGCACGGCCACCCGCAAGATCAAACGCAAAGACGTCGTCAAGATCCTTGAGCGCCTCATGGCCGCCGAGCTCGAAGCGGTGGACCGCGGCGACGTCGAAGACACCACCTGGACCTGGCTCGACAAGGTCCTCGGCAAACTCGCCGACTACGACGCGGCGCGCATCCACAACAACACCCACCTCCTCGACGACCTGGGCTTCGACAGCCTGATGTTCGTGGAGCTGGCCTCCATCCTGGAAGCCCGCGACCACCACGTCAGCGCGGAGACGCTCGCCACCATTCAGACCGTGGGCGAGCTGCAGGAACTGCTCGATGGCGGCTCTGGCTCCACCGAGTTGGTCGTCCAACCCAAATCGGTGCTTGAGCGCGTCGACTCCTACGATGTGCCCCCGGCGGTGCAGCGCATGGTCAAAGACCTGCTCTACAACGGCCAGATGAACGCCTACGAGCGCCTCTTCGACGTGGAGGTCTTCGGCCGCGCGCACATCCCGTATCACAACCCCAACGTGATTGTGGTCGCCAACCACTCCAGCCACCTGGACATGGGCCTTGTGAAGTACGCCCTGGGCGACTTCGGGCAGGACATCCGCGCGCTGGCCGCGGCGGACTACTTCTTCAAAAACACCGCGCGCAAGACCTACTTCGGCAACTTCACCAACCTGCTCCCCGTGGAACGCTCCGGCACCCTGGAGAGCTCGCTGGGCCGCGCATCCGAGGCGCTGCGCCGCGGCGAGATGTTGTTGATGTTCCCGGAAGGCACGCGCTCGAGGGATGGGAAGTTGCAGGCCTTTCGCCGTGGCCTGGGCTACCTGGTCGACACCCACCAGATCGACGTGCTGCCCCTGTGGATCGAAGGCACCCATCGCGCGCTTCCCAAGGGTCAGGCGCTGCCCTCGCCCACGTCGCGCAAGCTCAAGGTGACCATCGGTCCGGTGCTCAAAGCCTCGGAGCTGCGCGCCAACATCGACGCCGAGTCGCCCACCGCGCGCTTCGACGCCATCAGCCAGCGCGCCCACGACGCGGTCGCCGATCTGGGCCTGGCGGCGCGCGGCGGCGGCAACGCCGAGAAGGCCAAAGCGCAGGCCGACCAGCTCTCGCCAATCTTCCACGAGCTCAACACGAAGTTCGCCGAGAACCAGGTCGACAGCCCGGTGAGTTTCTACTTTAGCCTGGGCAACTTCGACTCCCATAAGTGGACGATCACCGTCGACCCGAAGACCTGCAACATTCAGAACACCAAACCCTCGGGGCACGCGGACTGCGTGGTCAAAACCTCCCCGGAGATCTTCCGCAAGATCGTCCAGGAGAGCTACGTCCCCTCGATGGAGGAGTTCATGAACGGGGTCATTAAGACCAACGATCCCGATCTTCTGATGCGCTTCTCGGCGGTCTTCCGCCTCTGATTCGGGCGACGCCGTCGCATCGAGGCGCGGCCGCCACCTGCGGCCGCGCCTTCTTGATTTATGAATAAAATCAACATGATAGAGCCCAATATGACCACACTCATCACCGGCGGAACCGGCTTTCTGGGCCGACACCTCATCGACCAGCTTCTGGCCGCAGGCCAGACGGACCTTCGCGTGCTCACACGACGCCACAACGCCGAGCTCGAAGCGCTGGGCGTGGCGCAGGTAGAAGGCAGCCTCGACGACGCCGACGCCCTCAAAGAGGCGGTCCGAGGTGTAACCCGGGTCTACCACCTGGCAGGGCTTGTGGAGCGCGACCGCACCCAGGCCCACCGCATGTACGCCCTGCACGTCGAGGGCACCCGCCGGCTTTTTGATGCGCTCCTGGCCAGCGACACCGACATCGAGAAAGTCGTTGTGGCCTCGACCAGCGGCACTGTCGGAGTGAGCCGCGACGCCTCGTTTGTGGCCGATGATACCAGCCCCTACACCGAATCTGTGGTCCGCGACTGGCCCTACTACCTCTCCAAGATCTACCAGGAGCGGGTATGCGTGGATTACCAGAAGCGCCACGACCTGCCCGTGGTGCTGATGCGCCCCACCCTGCTGCTGGGCCCCGGCGACTGGCGCGAGAGCTCCACCGGTGACGTCGTGCTCTTCATGAAGCGAAAAGTTCCCGGAGTGATGCCCGGCGGGCTCTCGGTGGTGGACGTGCGCGACACGGCCGCGGCCTTCATCGCGGCGATGGAGCGCGCCGAGCCCGGCTCAAGCTACCTGCTGGGCGCGGGCAACCTCACGCTGGCGGCCTTTTTCGATCATCTGGCCGACATCACCGGGCTGAGCGCCCCTCGCCTCCCGGTGCCCGGCCCGCTCGCGAAGCTCGGGGGCAAGTTGCTGAGCGCGCTCCAGGAAGCCGGCGCGCCGGCCGGCGACCTCGACGCGGCCAGCGTCGAGATGGCCCGTCACTTCTGGTACATCGACAGCAGCCGCGCCAAAGATGAGCTGGGCTTTGACCCGCGCCCCATCACCCTCACATTGCGCGACACCGTGCAGTGGATCCGGGAGCATCACCCGGACTTTGCAGGCACCTCCTCGCACCGAGAGGAGCCCCCGGCCGAGTGGGTGCCCGCCGAGACGCTTGAGTATGCCCGGGAGCTGCGACGCAAAGCCGGCGTTGAGAGCTGAACGCCCGCCCTACCTTCTGCGGCACAGCGACAAAAAAAGCGCGCCTTCGATGATGAAGGCGCGCTTTTTTTTGACATCGCCATGCCCCGAACGGGGCACATAATGACTTAAACTGCTTAATAGAAGCGCGCGATCGAAAGCCCGATGTTGTCGCCGCCACCGCCGCGGTTCGCGAGCAGAATCAACTCCAGACACGCCAGCGCCGGATCCGGCTCGGCGAGCATGATCGCCAGGATGTTATCTTCGGCAGCGAGCAGGTTGGCCCCGCCGAAGTCCGTAAGGCCGTCGGTAGTGAGCAGCATCGAGTCGCCCTCGATCACGCGGAAGCGGAAGAGGTCCGGCTGCGGATCAACCGCAACGAGCTTCGCCTCCTCGATCACGAAGGTGCCCATGCAGCGCGCCAGCGCCTCGCCATGCGGCATCGCCAGCGCGGTGTCGGCGGCGACGCCTTCTTTGATCGAGAGCGTCCAGAGGTTGTGGTCGACGGTCATCTGCTCAAGACCCGCGCCCCGCTGCAAATACACGCGGCTATCGCCCAGCGCCGCCAGCGTCACCACCCCATCAAGCACCACCGCGACCAGGGCCGTGGAGCCCATCACCTCGTGCGGACTTCCCCGAAATGGCGAGTAGGTGCGGTTGACGTGGTCGACGATGCGATGGTTCGCCCTCCCCAGGATCTGATGAATGATGCGCGTCTCATCGACCTGACTCTCCAGAAGGTAGGTCGGCAACGCATCTTCCCACACCCGCGCGGCTTCTTCAGCCAACGCCCGGCTTGCCAGATCCCCCGAGCCATAACTCGCTGTGGAGACGCCGTCGGCGACCACGATCAGCGCAAAACGTCCGTCTTCCGAAGATGCCGAGAAGACGCTGTCCTGGTTGGTGGGGTTGCGACGTCGCTTGGCGATGCCGATATGCGTATCGCTCGCCAGGCGGATCACCGGCGGCGCGTATTCGCGCGAGCGCACGCGGGCCTCAATCGCCTCGCAGGCCTCATAGAAGGCCTCGAGCATCGTCTCAACGCTGTCGTAGCGGTCGGCCGCATGCGGTCGGGTCGCGCGTGAGATGATGGGCTGAAGCCCCGGCGGAAAACCCGGGCGGAAGTTGCGCGCCGGAATCGCCGGTGCATAACGCGTATACACCGAGGCCGGTGGCACCATCCCCGAGACCAGAAAATAGAGCAGCATGCCCAGCGCAAAGATATCCGCCGACTCCCCGTCTTTGCTTCCCAGGCCGCTCAGCAACTCCGGCGCTGAGAAACCGGGCGTGACCGCGATCTCGTCGTCGATCTTGCCCTTCTCAAAGAGCCGGTCGATGCCGTCGAGCACCGAGTCGATCTCAAGGGGGCCGGCACCAACCTCGGGCTCCTCGTCCTCAATCACCTCGGAGATCGACGACGAGTCGTAGGTTGGCTCATAGAAGCCACGATCGTCGCTGGCCCTCTCCCCTTTGTCGCGAAGGGCCGCAGCGCGCTCCAGCTCCTCGGCCGAAAACGCCAGCGGAGTGAGTTCCACCACCGTCGCGCCCCGATCATCGAAGGGATTGCTGGTGTCCTGCTGGCCGAGGTCACCGGGCTCCGGCGCGTCAAAGACCTGCCCGAGCGATTGCGAGATGAAGAGGCGCGGAAACCCGTCTTCGCTCCCCCGGTCGAACACCCGCACGTTCCAGGGGGTTAGCCCCAGGTGCACCCAGCCGGCGCGATGCAGCTTGCGAAAGAGCTCGGCGACCGATCCGAAGATCGCCTTAACCTGCTCGTACTCCAGCTCCCCACGCACCAGATCGACCAGGTCGCCCACCGACACGCCCACATTATCCACGAAGACCGATCGGGTATGATCCCCGTCGCGCTCCACGTACACCGGCGCGCGCACAAGCCTGCGCACCTCTTCCGGCCAGGAGTCGTGGCGTGGGCGTGGCCGCGTGGTCTCTTCAATCAGGTAGGTCGGGTGCACAAAGGCCAGCGCTTCATCCCCCTGCAGATCAACCCCGTCCACCGACGCGCTCACCGCGCTGGCGACGAGCACCCGGCGCCCATCAAACTCTTCGAGCACCTCGTCGACCCGCACCACAAGGGTAACCTGTTCGAGCTCCGCGCGACCGTAGTGTCGCCCTTCCACAACGATGTCGAGGGTTTGCCCGGGAGACGCAAACTGCGCACTAAAGGCCGCCATCTCACCGGTGGCCCGATCGCAGATCGGGCAGCTATCATCGTCACAGGTCGGCTCTCCGCATTCGGGGCAGACCGTTTCACTCAGGGGCATACCATTCGTCCTGGGCACTTACGCCGGCAGCTCGTCTTCTCGTCGCGCAGCGTGCCACACCATGGGCGTGTGCAGCAAGCTCCGAGCCGGCCTCAATCCCCCCCTCGTTGCCATTTCAGTAGAGTTGCTGGGCGCTGCACAACCCGAGCTCGGTGGCCGTCTCCACCATCGCGTTTCCAACCTCGGGGGCCTGCCCCTCGGGAAGCGCCGGATAGCGCGCGTCGACGTCAACGATCGTAGCCTGGCCGCTATCCCAGTGAATGCGCGCCACATCCCAGAACTCCCCGGTGCGCTCCAGCGGCTCAAGCACCGACTCGTAGCGCAGCTGCCCCTGAATGTAGATGCGCACCGTGGCGTACGCCGTCCCGAAGAGCTGGCGGTAATAATGCACGCCAATGGCGTACCACTCACAGTTTGCCGGGTTGCGCATCGTGATGTTCTCCGGACCTGCACCGTCGCGCACGTCGATGTCCAGGCTCGGATCTTCCGGGCTCCAGATCGACTCCTGGGAGCGGTTGGGAAACTGGAAATACACGCTGTAAGGCTCCTCCGCCCAGTTCCCCGGCCCCATCTTGGTCAGGTGCAGGTCCACATCGCTTCCTTCCCCATCGCCCTCATCCGGATCGCTGGGGTTGGTCCAGGTCAGCTCAATATGGATGTCCTGGTCAGGGATCGCGCGAATCTCGACCTCGGCGCCCTCACAGGAGCGAAAGCCGTCGTTGTCGATCACGTTGAGCCCGATGCGGTAGGTGCCTGCGGTCAGCAGGCGAAACTCGCGTCGAGAGGTGTCGTTGCCCAGCGGGTCGTCCTGCGTCGGTCCCAGCTGCACCAGCGTCCCGGGAGGCCCCTGAAGCACTTCCCACTCATAGTCCACAACCTGCCCGTCGGGATCTTCGCTCTGGCTTCCGTCGAGGATCACGTACTGAAGTGGGATCGCCGTAAGCGAGGGTCGCCCCATCCCGCTGACCCCGCGCACACGGCCGAGCGCGGTGGCGATCGGACACTCGCCATCGGCTCCGCGACCCACAACGTCAATGACCAGCTCGGGCTGAATCGGATCGTTGTTGACGATGATCACCTCGGCGCGTTCCGTGCCTTCTTCAAAAGGAATGAAGCGCACGCCAAAGGTCACACTCATCCCCGGCGCCACCGAGACCGGATCGTCGATCGCCCCGTTTCCGCTGCGATCCCAACTCCCAAGGTCCAGCTCAAAGGTGTTGCCGGACTGATCCACCACGATGTTCTCAATCTGCAGAACCTGGGTGCCGCAGTTGGTCACCTCGACCTGATCGCGACTGGAGCTGCCGATGGGCACCTGCCCGAAGTTGCGATTGCGGCTGTCCACCTCAATGCAGGCCGCGTCGGCATCCGCCCGCACATCGATCCGAGTCAGGCCGCGATCGTCTCGCCCCGGAGCCGGGTCGCGAACATCGTTGGTCACCACCGAGATCTCGCCAGTATCCTGCCCCTGGCCCGTGGGCTCATAGATCACATCGATCACGAGCTCATAGCTCTCCGGATTCGCCTCAATCGCCTCGGAGTCATAGGGCAAAAGCTCCAGTGGGTAGCTGCGCTCCGGCAGCGCGATGCTGAAGTCTTCGCCGCCGCCGTACTCGGGCGCCTCGTAGATAATCAGCGGCGCAGTCCCCACGTTGATAAGCCGAGTCTGCCGCTCCTCAAACGCACCGGTGCCGGCGCGCGCGAAGCGTACCAGAGGTGGATCGACCAGAATCTCCGGGGAGTTCCCGAGCGTGGTGATGTCCACATAGAGCGGTGCCTCCTCCGAGTAGCGCGGGTCGCTCGACAAAATCCTCACTCGCCCCCGGGCCGCCTCGCCAGCCTGCGGCGAGTAGGTGACCTCGATGACCTGCTCCTCCTGGGCCTCCAGCGCAAAAGGAAGCCCCGGCACCGAGCCCAGGCTCAAGCCAGCCGCGCTTCCCCCGCCAGCGGGTTCAAGCTCCAACTCGAAGATTTGCAGGCGCTCGTCGGAGTTGTTGCGGATGGTCAAGAACTCGGTGGCCGAATCTCCCAGCTCCACCTGCGCAAAACCGATCTGCGTGGGCGCAACCTCAATCACGCCGGCGCCGGTCTCACCGATGCCGTCGCGATCGCCGCAGGCCCAGAGCGCCATCGACGCCAACACCACCCACAGCAGCATCGCGCCGCTCGTTCGAATTCCAGACTGCCAGAGGCTTTGCATACATCTCACCGACCAGAGGTTACGTTCTTCGAAGCGCCACAGTTGCGCGTCGATCGTGCGTGAGCCGACACCATAGCGAAACCCGCCCCCCATTGGAATGCCGGGCGCCCCACCACGCCCGACCTCCCCTCAGAGCTTCGCCTCCGGCCCACGCCCGACCAACATGCCCTCGCCCGACCGCCAGAACCGCACCACCCTCCAGTCCTCTTCCTTCAACCGGCAGGCAACGCGCTCGTCGCCGTGGCTTCTTCGCGCTGGCGTCCCTGGGCCACTCCCTTGAGCGCCCGGGCACGACGCGCGTAAACCTCATCACCCTTTCCGCCGGCGGCAATCACGCGATCGAGCATGGCGTTCGCCCGCTCGAAACTTCCCGCGCGCACATGCGCCTCCCCCAGCCGAATCAACACATCGACATCTTCCGGATCCTGCTCGGCGGCCCGCTCCAACCACATCACCGCCTCCTCGGCGTCGCGACGCCTCAGCGCCACATCACCCAGCACCAGCAAGGGGTAAACCCGCGTCTCATCGAGCGCGACAATCCCCAGCGCCACCTCCTCGGCCCGCTCAAACTGCCCCCGGCGATGAAACTCATAGGCGCGCCCCTCAAAAAACGCCATATCCCCCGGCGTCAGTTCCAGGATGCTCGCCATCGACTCCCCGGCCGCCACCCGCTCGGCGACCTTGTAAAGCGTCTTGATCTCTTCGCTGTATTTGCCCTGCGTCTTCTCGCTCATCTCGTTCTCTCCCTGGTCGGTATCGGGCACCCGCCAGCGCGCCGCGCCCGAAGTTCGCTATGCCCGCTGACGTCACACACGCAGATTGCTGATGATGGCCTTCGAGGTGTCGTGCATCGCCTGCGAAAACTGCGAGACCATCGAGAAGAGCTGGTTGATCTGCTGAAGTTGGCTCTGAACCAGCGTCATCATCGCGGCCCGCTCCTGCGGGTCCTCGATCGACTGCAGCTCCTGCATAAACGCGTCCGGGTCGCTGGAGAGCAGGTTGACCATCTCTTTGACGTCAAAATCCGCCGCGGTTTTCCCCCCTCCCTTCGTCTCATCGGTTTCCCCGGAGGCATCCGGAGCGTCGGTGGCATCCGGAGCGTCGGTGGCTCCCGGACCATCGGTGGCACCGGGACCGTCTGACTTGCCCGCACCTTCAGTTCCGCTCGTATCCCCCGACAACATCCTCAATAACGCAGAGTGGATGATTCCACCTTGGCCGGAAATCGTCGCCCTTTCAGACAGCGGCGCTCTCAACTCCATCTTGCTAATCGAATCCAGATCAACCCGCTGGGTTCCCCCTCCCGCGTCGGCCGTTCCGTAGGTGTTGTAGCTCGCGCGAAGCTCCACCTGCATCTCCCGCACCAGTCCCTGAATCTGCCCCAGGGGCATGCTGTGCGAATCGTCACGAACGTGAGTCACACCCTCACGCTCAAAATGATGCTGCACGACCTTTTCGCTGAACGAGCGAAACGCGTTCTCCAGCCGCGTGATCTCCCCTTTAAGCTCCAGCGCACGCGCACTCCGAGGATCGTCGGCGATCTGCGCCTTCAGATCGTCGATGCGCGCCAGAAAGTCGTTCTGAAGCTCCTGAACCTTCGCCGCCATCTGCGGTTTAACGCGATCGATATCAATGGGGGTGTAGTCGATCGGCGCCTGCTGGTTGATGCCTCCACTGCTGATGCTCGTCATGCTGACCTCGACAATAAGTGATGTTCCGAAGTGAAAAACCGCGTCCCAAAGCATCGCCTCGTGATGCTCTCCCCTTTATTGTCGAGCGCTTCTGCGAAGTTTTGCGTCCAACCCCCAACTTTTTTCATCGACACAGCGCCAGGCCGCCCCGCGCTGGCCAACGCTCGTGATGCGCTTTATGACTTAAGGGCGCGAAGCCTCCCGAGATCACACAGGCCAGGAGCCCCGATTGTGAAGACCTACAAACTCAACCCCACCCCCGGCTCGGCCTCCGGCCTGGACTTTGAGCGCGACCTCAACGACGAGCAGCGCCAGGTCGTCACCGCCGGCTCCGGCCCGCTGCTGGTCATCGCCGGTGCGGGCACCGGCAAGACCCACACCCTGACCTACCGCGTGGCGTATCTGGTCTCTAAAGGCGTGCCCCCCGAAAACATCCTGCTATTGACCTTCACCAACCGCGCCGCCCGCGCGATGACCAGCCGCGCCAGCGCGCTCATCACCACCGACGTGACCCGCCAGTGGAGCGGCACCTTTCACTCGGTGGCTAACCGCATCCTGCGCGAACACGCGCCCCTTCTGGGCTACCCCAAAGACTACACGATCATCGACGGCGAAGACGCCCAGACCCTGATGAAGTCGTGCATCGCCGAGGCCGGCGTCGGCCACCTCGACCGCAAACTTCCCCGCGCCAGCATGCTCACGCGTCTTCTGAGCACCACGCTCAACACCGGCGTCTCCCTGGCCGATGCCCTCTTCGATCGCTACCCCTACTTCGCGCATCTTGCCACGCCCATTGAGAAGATCCTTCACCTCTACCAGATCCGCAAAAAGGAGATGGGGCTGATGGATTTTGATGATCTTCTCGTGGGCTGGCACCGCCTGCTCACCGACTTTCCCGACGTGCGCCGCCACTACGCCTCGCGTTTTGAACACATCCTGGTCGATGAATACCAGGACACCAACCACCTCCAGGGCGCCATCGTCGACCTGATGGCGTCGGTGCATGGAAACCTCATGGTCGTCGGCGACGACTGCCAGTCCATCTACGCCTTTCGCGGCGCCGACTACCGCAACATCCTGGAGTTCCCCGAGCGTTACCCCGACGCGCGCCAGTACCGCCTGGAGATCAACTACCGCTCCACCCCGCAGATTCTGGAGCTGGCCAACCGCTCGATCCGCTACAACGTCCACCAGTTCCAGAAAACGCTGCGCGCCGACCGCCCCGAGGGCCCGATGCCCGCGCATATTCACCTGCGCGACCCCAACCAGCAGGCGGCCTTCGTCTGCCAGCGCATCTTAGAACTCGTCGATGAGGGCACCGAGCTCAACAACATCGCCGTGCTCTACCGCTCCCACCATCACTCGCTGGAGCTGCAGCTGGAGATGACCCGCTGCGAGATCCCTTTTGTGGTGCGCTCGGGGCTGCGCTTCTTCGAGCAGGCTCATATCAAAGACGCGCTCAGCTACCTGCGCTTTTTGTTCAACCCGCGCGACGAGCTCGCCTTTCTTCGCCTGGTGCGCCAGTGGTACGGCATCGGCAACAAACGCGCTCAGGACATCTGGCTCTTCTTAAGCTCGCAACCCGACGCCCTGGCCGCCCTCGACGATCCGGCGCTCCTCGATAGCCTGGGCGGCCGCGCTAAAACATCCTGGGCGAGCGCCTCAAAGTTGCTCGCGCGACTTCGCCAGGAACGCCTGGCGACCGGCCCCGATCAACTCCTGACCACACTTCTGCAGAGCGACTTCAAAGATCATATCCAGAGCTCCTACGAGCAGGCCGAGAACCGCATCGCCGACCTGGAGCAGCTCGCGAACTATGCCGCGCAGTACGAATCCCTCGACCATCTTCTTGGCGAGATCAGCCTGCTCTCGGGCATCTCCGGCCAGGAGATCGGCGTGGGTGAGACCTTTGACGATCAGTTCGTCTGCTTGAGCTCGGTGCACCAGGCCAAGGGCCTGGAGTGGGACGCGGTCTTCATCCTCAGCCTGAGCGACGGGGAGTTCCCCCATCAGAGCGCCTCCCAGGATCAGGCGCAGATGGAGGAAGAGCGTCGCCTCTTCTATGTGGCCACCACCCGCGCCAAACGCGATCTTCATCTCTGCCACCCGCTCATCAAGACCACCCGCGACCGAACGCCGGTGGTGCTGCGCGAGTCCCCCTTTGTGCAGGAGCTGCGCGATGAGTCGCACGTGGAGCAGCGCCCCCTTCCCTGGGAAGACTGGAAGATCGAGGCCTGAGCCAACCTCAACCTCCCCACCTTGACACCCCGAGGCGCGACGCGACACCTTTACGCCACTCGCCGCGCCGCGATCGGTGCGCACTCTGAGTCCACTCAACCTCTGACGCTCTGCCGCACCGGGCACCTTTAACCCCCGACCTGTGAGACTTCCATGGCCAACGCACCCCTGCTCTCCGGCGCCCTGACCGCGCTTATCACGCCCTTTACCGACACAGGTGAGGTTGATTTCGACGCGCTGCGCGCCCTGGTCGACCGACAGATTGAAGGCGGCATCAACGGGCTTGTGCCCTGCGGCACCACGGGCGAAGCCGCCACGATGAGCGATGATGAGTGCAGCCAGGTCATCAAGGCCGTGGTCGAGCACGTCGATGGCCGCGTCCCGGTGGTCGCCGGCACCGGCTCCAACTGCACCGCCTCGACCATCGCGTTTACCCGTCGCATCGCCGAGGAGAACCCCGGAAAGATCGCCGCGGCGCTGGTCGTGACGCCCTACTACAACAAGCCGGGCCAGGCTGACATGATCCGCCACTTCGAGGCCGTCGCCAATGAGGGCGGGCTGCCCGTGCTCCTCTACAACGTGCCCGGCCGCACCGGCGTCTCAATGAGCTCCGACACCATCGTCGCGCTCTCCAAACACGCCAACATCATCGGTGTGAAAGAGGCCAGCGCCGACCTGGTGATGGACACCGACATCGCCGCGCGTGTCGCCCCCGACTTCGCGCTCCTCTCCGGCGACGACTTTACGACCTTCCCCTTCATGGCCATCGGCGGCCACGGCTGCATCTCGGTTGTCTCCAACCTGAGCCCCGAGACGATGAGCACCCTCTGCAAAGCCGCGTCTGAAGCCAACTTCGACGAGGCGCTCAAGCTTCATCGCAAGCTCCAGCCCCTGGCGCGCATCCTCTTTGAGCGCAGCAACCCCATCCCCGTGAAAGCGGCCGCCGCCGCACTCGGGTGGTGTTCCCCCACCATGCGCGGCCCGCTTTACGCGCCCGACGAGGCCTTCGTGTCGCGACTTCGCCAGGCCCTCAACGACTTCGGGTTGGCATGAGCACCGAGATCATTCACGTCGCCATCGTCGGGGCCGCGGGCCGCATGGGCACGCAACTTCTTCAGGAAGCTGCCGACCTTGAGTCGCTTAAGGTGAGCGCGGCGATTGTCGCGCCCGAGAGCACGCACATCGGCCAGCCCCTCGGGCCGCAGGGGCTCATCGCCACCAGCGATCTCAGTGCCATCGCCAACGCCGATGTGGTCATCGACTTCTCCTCGCCAGACAGCTGCGCGCAGGTCGCCGAATACGCCGCCGGCGCGGGCATCGCGATGGTCAGCGGCACCACCGGCTTGAGCGCCGCGCATCATCAGGCGCTCGATGTGGCGTCTGGCTCCATCCCGCTGATGCTGGCGGCCAACTTCTCGGTGGGCGTCAACCTGCTGGAGCATCTGGTGGAGCTCGCCAGCCGCGGCTTCGGCACCGATGCCGACATCGAGATCTTTGAAGCGCATCATCGCCGCAAAGTCGATGCCCCCTCCGGCACCGCGCTCATGCTCGGGCGCGCGGCCGCCCGCGGCCGCGACTGGGAACTCGACGAGGTCGCCACCTGGGCACGCGAAGGCCACACCGGCCCGCGCGACGACGATGAGATTGGCTTTCAGGTGCTGCGCGGCGCCGACATCGTCGGTGAGCACACCGTCTACCTCTGCGCCGCCGGAGAGCGCCTGGAGCTTACGCACCGCGCCACCGACCGCGCGATCTTCGCACGCGGCGCGCTGCGCGCCGCGCGCTGGCTTGCCGGCAAACCCGCCGGCCGCTACCAGATGCGCGATCTTCTCTTCGGCGACGCATAAGGCGCGCTCACCCGATCCGCAGCCTCACTGCCCCTTCCACCGCGGATCGCGTTTCTCCAGAAACGCGCTGATCCCTTCCGCCGCGTCTTCGGCCAGGGTGTTGATGGTGAGTTGGCTGTGCAGCGTGCGCAGGGCCTGCTCCAGACTCATATCTTCGGTCGCGTAATAGGCCTGCCTCCCCAACCCCACCACCGCCGGGGAGTGCGCCGCCACACGCTCCGCCAGAGCACCGACGGCGTCATCCAGGTCGGCCCCGGCCACCACCTCATTGACCACGCCCAGTTCCCGCGCCCGCAAAGCATCGATGCGATCGCCGGTGAGCATCAGCTCCATGGCGTGCTTCTGCGAGAGCGAGCGCTGAATCAACGCCGAGATCATCATCGGAAAAAGCCCCACCTTAACCTCCGGCGTGCCGAAGGTGGCGTGGTCGGCGGCCACCGCCAGATCGCAGGCCAGCACAAGCCCGAACCCACCTCCCAGCGCGTGCCCGTTCACCCGCGCGATGAGCGGCTTTGGTGAGCGACGCATCGCCAGAATAAGCTCCGCAAATCGCCCCCGCGCCTTATGCATCCCCAGCATCCCCCCGTCCGGGAGCTGATCGCCCAGGTCGCCGCCGGCACAAAACGCACGCTCACCCTCGCCGGTGAGCACGATCGCGCGCACAGCTGCGTCTTCTGAAAGTGTTTTGATTCCGTCGATAAGCCCCTCGACCACCCCGGCGCTCAGCGCGTTGCGCCGGGCCTCCCGACTGATTGTCAGCCGCGCCAACTGCCCGCTATCCACCTTGACCACATCCACCATCATCTTCTCCCGCATCTGAGATTGACCCTTTTCGCTTCCCATTTACTTTAGGCCCGCTAGGGTGCCACCTGCAGCGAGCCTCTCCAAGGCTCGCCAGACCTCAACCTTTTTCACCACGGAAAGACCATGGACGACACCGCCTGGATCCGCGCCGAGATGCTGGTCCCCATTGCCCAGACCGACTCCCACGTGCTCTGGGAGCTTGGCGCCCTGGGCGTCGAAGTCCAGGACCGCGACACCTTCATGGAAGACGCCCCCTTCGCGCCGCTGCCCGACGGGATGAACCGCCTCATCGCCTTCTTCGACCAGGGCGAAGAGGCCGTCGAAGCGCTGGCGCAGACGATCGTCGATCGCCTCCAGGGCGCGCAGATCGTGGCGATCGCCCCCTACAACGACCGCAGCTGGGAGACGGCATGGATGCGTTTCTTTCGCCCGGTCCGCCTCTCGCGCCGCGTGGTCGCCGGTCCCCCCTGGGAGGAGCTTGAGACGCCCGAAGATGGCATGACCATCACCATTGAGCCGGGCATGGCCTTTGGCACCGGCACCCACGAGACCACCCAGCTCTGCGCGGCGATGCTCGATGAGCTCCTCGACGCCCGCACCTCCCCCACCGTGCTCGATGTGGGCTGCGGCTCGGCCATCCTCGCGATGTTGGCCAGTGGCCTGGGCGCCGGCCACGTCGTCGGCGTCGACGTTGACGCGACCGCCGTCGAAGTCGCCAAGGACAACCTGCGCGCCAACGGGTTTAGCGACGAGCAGATCGCCCTCTCGACCACCCCGCTGGCCCGGGTCGAAGGCGACTTCGACATCGTCGTGGCCAACATCCTGGCCCACATCCTGCTGGGTATGCGCGACGCTCTCTTAAGCCACGTCGCCCCCGGCGGCGACCTGCTGCTCAGCGGCATCCCCGACTTCGAGCGCGACCGCCTCATCGAAGCCTTCAGTGAGCCCGGCTTCACCCTCATCGAACATCGCCAGCGCGGCGAGTGGGTGGCTTTGCATCTGCGCCGGGAGGGGTGATGCGACGCGTCCCCCTGGCTCCCGAAATCTTCGATGACCTGAACGACGCCGCACGCCGCGAGCGTTTTGCACTCCCCGAAGCGGCCGCCCACTACGTGCGCACGGTGCTGCGCCTCTTGCCCGGCGCGCACATTGAGCTCTTCGACGGCAGCGGGCGTCTGGCCCGCGCCACGCTCATCGCCTGCGCCCCCGATGAGGTCATCGCCGAGGTCGAGTCCCCGCGCGTCAGCGAGCGCGGCGAGTCCTCGGTGCAGTGGGTGCTTTTTCAGGCCATCCCTAAGGGCGACCGCTGGGAGTGGCTTCTGGAAAAAGCCACCGAGCTTGGCGTCGACGCCATCGTGCCCCTCACCACTCGCCGCGGCGTGGTGCAGCTCTCTGAGGATCGTTTCGAGAAGAAACGCGCCCGCTGGGAGAAGATCATCGCCGGCGCCGCCCGCCAGTGCCGGCGCGCGAAGATCCCGGCGCTGCACGCGCCGCTCACGCCCGCGCGCGCGCTGAGCGACCACCCCTGCGACACCCACCTGGTGGCGCACCTTGGCGAGGGCATGATGGCGGTGCACCGGGCCCTGGACCAACAGGCGTCCGAGGGCGACGCCATCGCGCGCGCCGGCTTGTGGGTGGGGCCCGAGGGTGGATTTGAAGAGGCCGAGGTCGACGCGATCTTAAACGCCGGCGGCCGCCCGATCACCCTGGGCCCGCGTGTGCTCCGCGCCGAAACCGCCGGACTCACATTGCTCACACTGGCTCAAAACGCCCTGGGCGAGCTCTAAGGCCGGCTGCAGGCCGCGTTTGCGGGCCATTCAGGCCGATACGAACTCGCCAATGCCCTTCGCGAGTTCGCCGATCACGTCGATCTCATTCGAGAGGTGGCTGACCGTGTTGCACGTGACCACCCGGTCAACGCCGGCGCCGCGCAAGATCTGGTACGCATCCCCCACAAAGAGCGCGTGCACGCCCACGCACACCGGCGGCTTCAGCCCGGCTTCACGCAAAAGCCGCACCGTCTCCACCATGGTGCGCCCCGTGGAGATGATGTCGTCGAGGATCACCGGGGTCTGGTCGGTCCAGGGCGGAAGCCCCGCGCCGGTGACCTGCACGTCGCGATCGCCGTGGCGGATCTTATCCATGATCACGGACGGCAGCCCGCCGCGCTGGGCCACGGCGCTGACCCACTGAAAGCTCTCCTCGTCGGGCCCCACCACCAGCGGTCGCTCCACGTTCTCAGAGATCCAGCGCGCGATCGGCCCGGCGCTCTCGGCGACCTTGCTGGGGATCGCGTAGCACTCATCGAGGCTCTGATAGCGATGCAGGTGCGGATCGATGGTCACCAGCCAGTCAAAACTGCGCGAGATGAGCGACCCGAAGTACTGACTGGTCAGCCCCTCACCGGGCTCAAAACGCGCGTCCTGGCGCATATAAGGAAGGTAGGGCGTGGCCAGGCCAATCGACGCCGGCGAGAGCTCGCGGGCGGTCTCGGCCAGAAAGAGCGCCGGGAGGATACGGGCGTTGGGGCGCACCAGGTTGGCCACAATGACCACATGGCGGTCGGCCACCTCCGAGTCGATGCGCACATAGGTCTCCTCATCGGGAAACGCGCGCACCTCCACGCGGGCAAGCTCCGCATCGAGATGGGCGGCGACCTGCTCGGCCAGGGGACGATCGGAAGGCGCTGCAACAATCAGGGCTTTCATCGGTCTGAGCTCTCCCCGGGAGCACACGACATCGAGCCGCGCACACCCGTCGAAGCAAAGGAGCTCTCACATTGAGGCTCCCACACAATTGAGACTTCTACGGGCAAAACCGTCGGCGACTTTAACACCACGGCAACGCTCACCCAACCCTTAATACACCGGGGGGCTTCGATGCTGTGATCACGTCTTCAAATCACTATAGTGAGCGCCGAACTTGCCAGCGGCCGCCCCCAGACCATCTTTGTTGGCGATGGGCCGATGCTGGCCGCTGTCGACACGATGCTCGAACCCTCGCAACAACACTGGGGGCGCGCTCCCCACGATGGATACCTGATGAATGACGCGACGATCCGGCGACTTCTGCCCTCCGCGCTCCTCTTTGCGACCGGCCTTGTGCTCACCCTGAGCGCGCTGCCACCGGCGGCCCAGGCGCAGATCTACGTCTACCCGCGGCGCCCCAACCAATCCAACGTGCGCTACTTCGACTTCGAGTGGTACCACGTCGACATCCTCGTAGGCCCGGAGGCCGACACCTCCGACGCCGACCAGCTCGACTCGCCGCGCGGCCCCCACGACGGCCCCCTTCAGCTGGGCGCGCCGACCCGCGACCAGGCCCCGCGCCTGGACTTCGGGCTCCCCGGCTTCAGCTACGCTCGCCAGGCAACGCTGGCCAGTGAAGACGCCTCACTGACGCCCGCCGACGACTTCCCCGACCCGGCCACCGACACCGCCTCAGAGCCCCCCGAGGTTGAGTTTCCCGCCGAACGCGAAGCTCGCAAAAAACGCCGAAACGCGCCCTCGCCAGAGTTTCCCGCATCGACGCTCGATGAGCGCTCCGGCGGGGTACGCCTCTACTTTTACGAGCGCGAGCGTGAGGTCGCCCAGCGCGCCGCTGCCTACATTGAGGGAAGTTACCGTCGGCTGGCCCGCGCGTTTAACTACGTGCCCACGCGCACCCTCCCCTACATCCTCTACAACTCCTACCAGGAGTTTTTGCAGACCAACATCTTCCCGCTGCAGGAGGGCGTGCTCGGCGTTACAAGCCGCCGCGGCGACCTCAAGCTGGTGCTCCCCTACTTCGGCGACCACCGCCTCTTTGAGCACGTCTCCTCCCACGAGATGGTCCACCAGTTCACCATCCAGAAAGCTCAGGACGTGGCCAGAAACGCCGGCGTCAGCGGCGATCCCCTCGACCGCATGCCCCTGTGGTACATCGAAGGCATCGCCGAGTTCTATTCGCTCGAAGGCCTCGACCCCGAGACCGAGATGCTCGCCAGGGATCTTTTGCTCAACCCCGATCCCGAGCGCGGCTACGTGATGCTCGACTTCTTCGAAGACCGCCCCTACAGCGGCCTGTGGACTTACAAGATCGGCCAGACCCGCGTGGCCTTCCTGGAAGAAACCTATGGCGCGGGCACCCTCCAGGACATCCTGGAGGCCTCCCACAAGCTGCTCGGAGGACGAAACACCGAGGTTGAGCCGATCTCCTTCCGAGGGCTGCTGGCCGAGGTCACCGGCGATGACGCCCGCACCATCTCCGCACGTTTTGAGACCTGGCTCAAACAACGCTCGTACAAGAGTTTTTTGAGCAGCGGCCAGGACGCCACGGACCTGAGCATCTACACCGAAACCGAGGGGGTCATGCAGACGATGACCACCTCGCCAGACGGCTTTTTGATGCTCTACCGCGCCATCGCCACCGACACCGGCCAGGTGCGCCTCTACCTCAACGACGTTCGCGATCCGGAGCACCACGTGCGCGTCGCCGCCGACGGCACCCCGGGCGTGGAGTCGTTGCATCCGGTGGGACCGCGTACCTTCGATCTTCATGATGACAGGCTCGTCTTCGTCGCCAGCGCCAGCGGCCGCGACGTGCTCTACCTCCAGGAGATCGAGCATGAGGTCGAGCGCACGAAAAACGGCAATGGCGAAAACACCGGCTGGGAGGTTGACCTGGACCTGGGCAAACGCCGCGCCTTTGATCTCGGCCGCGAGGGGCTGCTCGCTGCCGAATCACCCGCTTTTTCGCTGGACGGCCAACGCGTGGCCTTCATCGGGTTGGATGAAGACGGCCAGAAAGACCTCTACCTCTTTGAACCTCTCGAAGGTGACGACTTTACGCTGCGCCGCCTCACCGACGACCTCTTCGCCGAGCGCGGTGTAAGCTGGGGGCCTTCCGGCATCGTTTACACCTGCGATGGCACCGAACATCGCTACTACAACCTCTTTGCGATCGCGTTGGAGCCCGGCGCCCGCCCCCGACGCCTGACCCGGGAGGCCCGCGACCACGTGGCGCCCCGCGCGCTGGCCGACGGCCGCATCTTCTTCACCGCCTACGACGCCGGCCGCGCCAACCTCTATGAAGTTGGCGACGAGGGCCTGACCCGCCGCACCGACATCGTCACCGGGCTCTTTGATCTTGCCCCCGGCCCCGGCAACACGCTGTGGGCGGTCTTCCACCACCGAGGCCAGCGCCGCCCGGCCCGCATCCAGGAGCAACGCCTCCTCGACGTCGCGCTGCCCTCCTCCGACGATCCTTCCGCGTCCGGCGATGTCCCCGCTCTCCCCAGCCGTCCCATCGAAGGCGCGGAGCGCTACAGCGCCGCATCCTTCAAAAACTGGGAGCTCGCCAATGTTTTCGGCCTGCTCGGCGCCAGCAGCTCCGGGCTCTACGGCCAGCTGATGCTCCTGACCAATGACCGACTTCGTAACCACGCGGTCTTCGTCAACGTGCTGGCCTTTGGCGACCTCAACAACACCCTGGCCGACCTGACCTACCTCAACCAGGAACGCCGCCTGATCTGGGGCACGGGCATCTTCCAGGACGTGCGCTACCGCGTCGAAGACACCCTGCCCGACACCCCGCGCTTTCTCTCCGGGGAGCGCTTCTACGGCGGCCGCGGGACGCTGCGTTACCCGCTTAACCGTTTTGCCTTTGTGCAGGGGGAGCTGGCCCTGGGAGGCGTCTCCTACTTCTTGACCGAAGGCTCCCAGGACCTTCTGCTCAACGAAGATCTGGAGACCCCCGATGTCGGCCGCCTGGAGCGCTGGGCCGGCCGCTACGAGGGGCCCCGTTTTCAGGCCTCGCCATCGTTGAGCCTCGGCTACAACACCATCCGCTACCACCCGGGCACAGGCCCCCTCTCCGGCGGCTCCATCCTGGCGGAGACCACCCTCGATGTGCAGCCTTTCCAGGACGAGGTCCACGGCTCAGTGCGCGTCGACGCCGAGCGCTACTTCCCCATCTACGGCCGCATCAACCTCTCGGTGCGCGCGGCCGCCGGCACCACCTACGGCGGGCAGCTCGCCAGGCAGTTCTACCTCTCCAGCTTCGATACCCTGCGCGGGGTGGAGTTTGGCGACATCGACTACCTGCTCGGCAGCACCTTTGGCTTTGTGAAGACCGAGCTGCGCTTCCCGCTCAACTTCCTCCTTCGCGTCCCGCTGATCGACATTGAGGGCCTGGTCGGCGCGGACTTCGGCGGCACCGGCCAGGATCTCGACGACCTCTGGCGCTGGCGCGCCTTCTCTCCGGTGGCAGGCCTGAACTTCGGGCTGGGGCCGCTTGTCTTCCGCCTGCATTTTGCCAAACCCATCGACATCGGCGCCCCTCGCCTTCCCCGCGACGGCGACTGGATCACCAACTTCTCGCTGGGCTGGCGATACTGGTGAGCAACCCCGCCAACAATCGGCCAGACACCAACGCCACGCTTGACGCTGCGCGTAATCTACAGCTAAAACTTGACAAGCTGTCCTCGTTCAGTCCTGTGCGGAGGTTTATCCTTGTCAGATCCCATCGAGATCCTGGAGCGTCGGCTCAAGGCGGTCCTCGATCGTGAGCAGGACACCACCGGGCTCCACTTTTTCTGTCAGATTGGTGGGAATTACGACGATCTTGGCATCGTCACCCTTCAGATCTCGGGCGCGGGGCGACTTCTGCTCAGCTGGCGCCTCGACGACGAGAGCCCCGATCTGTGGAGCCTGACCCTCTCCGAAGACGACACCCGTCGCTTTATCGCGCTGCTCCTGGAGCATCCTTTCTGGACGGCGAGCCCGGCCCGGCGTCCGCGCCGCGAAGGGGAGACGAACGTTCATTTTCGCATCTGCGATCAGACCGTCGCCACCTATAAGGGCGTGCAGTTCTGGAGCGGCGACTTTGAGGAGTTCCCCGTTCTGCGCACCCTGACCTGGCGCATCTGTCGCATCATCGACCGGGTCAGCGAGGGTGAGATCGACCTGGACGATCTTCAGGCCGCCAGCGCGTGAGACGCTCTTACCACCACATCTTCGGGGGGCTTTTGCTCGGCGCGCTCTGCCTGGCCGGCTGCGAGGCAAAGCCTTTGCCCGAGGTCGATCGCGACGCCATTGTGGCAAAGATGCGCACCGAGCAGCAGACGCTCAACGAGGAGCGCGTCGAGCTCGACGAAGAGGTCACCGCCGCCCTCGACGAGGCCGCCGACGAGGTTCGCCAGGCCATTGAGCGCGCCGACGACATCGACGAGTCGACCTTCACCTTCGACGAGTAGCCCCCCGACATCGCCGGTGTTTTTCGCAGCGCTTTAGCCGCGACGCAGCCACGCCAGAGTTTCAATATGGCGTGTGCGCGGGAACATATCGAAAAACTCAAGCCCCTCCACCCGCCAGCCCGCCTCGGTCAGCGTGCCCAGGTCGCGGGCCATACACCCCGGATCGCAGGCGACATACACCACGTTGGCGATCGGGTTTTCGGCCGACGCCAGCCACCGCGCTGCCTCCTGCGCGCCATCCCTGGGCGGATCGAGGAGCACGGTATCAAAGTTCGCCGCGGCCACGGCCTCATAGCTCTTCGCCTCAAAGAGGTCCGCTCGCTCAAAGTCCAGGTGAGTGAGGTTGGCGTCGGCGGCCATCTTCCGGGCCGCGCGCACCGTCTCGAAGCTGCCCTCCAGGCCGTAGAGCGCATCGACCTGCGAGGCCAGCGCAAAGGAGAAGTTGCCCGCGCCGCAAAAAAGCTCCAGCACGCGCCGACCTCCCAGCTCCGAGAGCAGCCCGGCGACTCTCCCCACAAGGCGCGCGTTGACCTTCGGGTTGCTCTGGCGAAACTGCCCCGCATCCAGCCTATGCGTTCCCTCACCGGGTACGGTCGCCAGCACCTGGCTTGCATCCACCTCCACGCGCCCAAACTCCACCGCCGGAGCACCCGCCGAACGTACCCGAAGTCCCCGCACCGCCGCGTCTTCCTGCACGGCCGTGGCCAGCGCGTCGAGCACCGGCTGCCCGGGAGCGTTGGCCCGCTCGAGCATCACCGTGATCACGACCTCGCCATCGCCTGCCGTCTCGATCAACACCTCGGCTGCGCCCAGCGCTGCCAGGCGCGCCCCCCAGCCGGCCGCGACCTCGCGGACCAGGGGCATCGCGACCTCACAGCCACCGCCCACCTCGACGAGCCGCTTGCCCTCGGCGCTGTAAAATCCCAGCCCCGCCCCGTCCGCACGCTGATGCATGCGCACCCGCGAGCGGTAGCCCGCGCTGTCTGGCGAGTGGTGCAGAACCGGCTCCGGAAGCGTCACCCCGGCGATGCGCTGCATCGCCTCAAAGGCAGCCTGCGCCTTCCAGGCAAGCTCCTGCTCCGGGTGCACATGCCAGAACTGACAGCCTCCGCAACCCTTTGAAAAATAAGAACATTCAGATTCAACCCGATGCGGTGAGGGCTCCACAATGGAGAGCACTCGGGCGCGCGCCCAACGCTTCTTGTCGCGGGTAAGCTCCACGTCCACCACATCCTGCGGCAACGCGCCGGGCACAAAACAGACCCGACCATCGGGGAGCTCCGCAACGCCGTCTCCCCCCTGAGCGATCTCGCGCACCTTCAGCGCGCGGTAGCGGGCTTTCGCCATCTTTTTCCTCAACCTGCGTTTCGCCTCAGACGCAACGACGCGACATCACTCGCCAGGAGCCTGCAGTCGACCCGCGGCGGATGTCGCGTCAATGGGTTCGGCGATGCGTATTAAAAAGTGCTCTCCAGGGCCTTACGCAGCGCGCGATCATCGACGGCGGGCGCCTTCGTGTCGCGCTGCTGGCCGCTGCCCTCGGCCGGCGGCGCTTCGACCTCTTCATTGACGAACTCAAAGTCCTGCGTCTCACCGAGGCGCTCGGCTTCGGCCAGGCGCCGGGCCAACTCCCGAGCCTCAAAGGAGACATACGCGCCGTGCATCGCCGCCGCGCTCACCACGTTGCCCATATCCAGGGGCGTCGTCGGAAGCTCGGGGGCCTCGGCCACCGCCCCCTGCTCCTGCGCCGAAGTGGCACCCTCGGTGCTGCCATCGCCGCCAAACATCAGGGCGGCGATCATCAACACCACCAGCGCCGCCCCGGCACCGATCACCATCATCGTGCGGCGTCGCTCCTCACGCTCAGGCGCGGCATCCAGCACCGCGCTGAGCTCCTCCGAGGCACTCGCCGGCCCCCGATTCACAGCCAGCTCCTGCGAGGCCGAGGGAGAGGATGGCGATGAAGACGATGACGCAGACGAACGCGACGCTCCCGGAGCAGGCAGGGTGTCGAGAAACTCCCGCGAACTGCTGAGCGGAAACGCCGGCAGCGCGCCGGCCACATCGGTCTGACCAAACGCATCAACCTCCCGCGCCGGTCGCTCCTGGGAGACGGAGGCATCCGAGCTTGCCTGCGCATCCAGGGTTTGCGAGATGTCCGGCGCGTCGCGAATCCAGGCCTGCAGCGCAATCGGATCGACCTCTTCGGCGGGCACCTTCGCGAGCAGGTCCGCGTCGAAGTCTTGCGCGCGGATCACCTCCAGGCGCGCCACGACCTCTTCCATCGACCCGGGCCGCTCCTCGGGGCGCTTGGCCAACATGCTCAAGACCAGCTCATCGAGCGCCGCAGGCACGCTGTTGAGCCCCGGAATCGAGGAGAGCGGCCGCGCCGGCTCGTTGAGGTGCTTGACCGCAAAACCCATCTGCGTTGAGGCGTGAAAGGGGAGGTTTCCGCTGATCAGCTCGTAGAGCATGATGCCGATGCCGTAGATATCGGCCGCCGCCCCGACCACATCGCCGCGGGCCTGCTCCGGGCTCATATACGCCGGCGTGCCCCAGAGGGTGCCCGACTGCGTCATCGTCTCGGCGCGGTTGTGTTTGGCGATGCCAAAGTCGAGAAGTTTAGGAAACTCGCGGTTCTCCTCGACTTTCAGCAGGTAGATATTCTCGGGCTTCAAGTCGCGGTGAATCACATCCTGGGCGTGCGCCTCACCGAGCACCCCACAGATGGGCGGGATGATGTCGAAGACCTCCCGATACGTCACAAAACGGTAGGCGAGCCGGTCTGCCAGGCTCTCGCCATTGAGCAGCTCCATGACCATGTAGAAGTGGCCGTCGGAGGTCTGCCCGAAGTCAAAAAGCCGCACCGCGTGCGGATGCTTGAGGTTGGAGATGACCCGCGCCTCATACATAAAGCGCTTGCGGATGCCCTCATCGCGGGCGAAGTCGACCTTTAGCAGCTTCAGCGCCACGTCGGTTTCAAAGTCCAGGCGGCGCGCGCTGTAGACCGCGCCCATGCCGCCTTCCCCGAGCTTTTTGTAGATCTGAAAACGCCCGTCGAAGATCGAGCCGATCAGCGGATCTTCAAGGTCTTCAAGCCCCGTCTCAATCAGCCGCGCGCCGTCGTCCGGACACACCTCCAGCGTGGTGCTGAAGGTGCGGCCGCACTGCCAGCAGACCTTCTCACGCTCAGCGCTCGTTGGATCGTGTTCGTCGGTAGAGGCCACACACGTCTCAAATTGGCTTGGAAGTTCTCCCGCGCTCAGCAGGCGCGGCGGCTCCGAGGGTCGGAGCGCTACATCATGGCAATATAGGAGAAGGCCCCCCGGGGGGCAATCACCCTTCGGCGCTCAATGGCTGCACGAGTGGTTGTCAGATCGGCGCGTACCTCGTAGAGTTCGGCCAGCTTCTCTGCGCACTTTTGAATCTGACTGCTGTGGTTGAACGAACGCTGATGCTGCCATCATTCCGTCGTCTCGCTTCCGGGGGAAGCCGCCTGAGTACGGGCGCGCTGACCGTGGTCGCTCTGACCCTCTCGTTGAGCGCACCGGCGCAGGCCCAGTCGCCGGCGCCCGCCCCCGCGCAATGCCCCGATTACATCAGCCCCGATCAGCAGCACGACGCGCGGATCCTGACGATGCACGGGGTCTCCTGCTTTGAGGCCAGAGATTTTGAGCGCGCGCTGCACTATTATATGCGCGCCTACGCTCAGAGCCCCGAGCCTCTGCTCCGAGGGGCCATCGGGCGCTCATTGCACGAGCTGGGCATCTATGGGCCTGCGCGCCAGTATTATCAGGACTACCTCGACAGCCCGGCGGCCGACGCGTCCGGTGCGCAGCGCATCCGCGAGCGCATCGATCAGCTCGACGCCACCCTGGCCGAAGACGCCGCCACGCTTGAAGTTCGCAGCACTCCGCCCGGCGCCCGCGCGCACCTTGTGCTGGAGAATGGCGAGTGGTTTGAGCTGGGGCAGACTCCGGTGAAGACGCGCGTACGTGAGGGAACCTATGAGGTCGCGCTGACGCGGGAGGGCTATCAGACTCGCCAGATGCAGGCTCGCGTTCACGCCAACGCACCGACGAGTGTCGAGCCGATTCTGGTGGCCGACGCGGCCGCCTTTGACATAAGCGCAGCCGGCTGGCGACGCGGCGCGCTCTGGACCCTCGCGACCAGCGTACCGGTGGCCGCCGCCGGCACGGCCATGCTCGTGCTCAGCGCGCAAGACACTGAGGCAGCCCGCGACGCCGCACGCCATTATGACGACCCGGGCGAGCTGGAACGCCGGCGCATCGAGCTCCTGGAGCGCTCGGACAGCCTGCGCACCTGGGGCACCGCCACCACTGCGGTGGGTGCAGCGGGGCTGATCACCGGTGTGGTCCTCTACCTGAGCGCCAACCGCCTGGCCTCCCCCGGAGGTGACCCTGCGGAAGACGCGCAGGCCGGCGTGCGTGTGCAGCCGGAGCTCGGGGCGAACCACATCGGCGTGCGCGTTCGTTTCTGACGGTGAGGCTTACGCGCTTTCGGCGTCGGTCTCTTCCGGCGCGCCGTAGCCGCCGCCTCCCGGCGTCTCGATGATCAGCCGGTCGCCCGCCTCAACCTCCACGCTGATTTTGCCCTCAAGCCGCTCTTCCTGCCCGCCGCGTGCGCGAATCAGTCGTGTGCTCCCTCGGGCACCAGGCGCGCCACCGGCGAGCCCGTAAGGTGCAAAGACGCGGCGCTCCGCCATCACGCTGACGGTGGCCGGGGCCTCAAAGATCATCTCCCGCACCACCCCATCACCTCCCCGGTGGCGTCCCGCCCCTCCGGAGCCCACTCGCCGCGCATAGCGCACCATGCGAATCGGGTAGGCGTGCTCCAGCGCCTCCACCGGCGTGTTGAGGGTGTTGGTCATATGCGTATGCACCGCCGACTGCCCCGGCCCGCCCGGCCCGGCCCCCGCGCCGCCGGCGATCGTCTCGTAGTAGGCAAAGGGCCGGCCGCCATGACGCGGATCGGTGCCGCCGATGGTCAAGTTGTTCATCGATCCGCAGGAGGCCGCCGGGATGCGCCCGGGCAACGCCCGGGCCAGCGCGCCGAAGATCACATCGACGATGCGCTGGCTCGTCTCCACATTGCCCAGGGCCACCGCCGCCGGATAGGCCGCGTCGACCACCGTGCCCGCCTCGGTCAAGACCTCCACGCAGCGCATGTAGCCGCCGTTGGACGGAAGCTCCGCCGGCGCAAGGCAGCGAAAGCAATAAAGCGCCGCCGACACCGCCACCGCCCGCGGCACATTGAGCGGCCCGCGCACCGCCGACGCGCTGCCCCGAAGATCAACGGTGGCGCGCCCATCCTCGATGCTCAGCTCGCAACGGATGGGAATCGGGCCGCTCCCCAGCCCGTCATCATCCAGCGCGTCTTCAAAGCTCCAGCGGCCGTCGCCCACCTCCCGAAGCACCTCGCGCATAAAACGCTCGCTATGCGCCTGGAGCGCGCGGCAGGCGTCGAGCACCGCGTGGCCCCGACCCTCCAGCTCCGATTGCAACCTGGCCACGCCCCGCAGGTTCGCGGCCAGCTGGGCCTGCAAATCCCCGCGACGCTCCTCAGAGGTACGACTGGCGCGGGTGATCGCCTCGATCACAGCCTCACTGAGCACCGTCGGGCCCAGGCGAATGCCCTCCTCATCGATATGCTCCGAGAGCCCCATGCTCCCGGGCCAACGTCCTCCCACATCGGCGTGATGGGCGCGGTTGGCCACCACAAACGCGAGCTCCCCGGCCCCGTCAAAGACCGGTGAGACCAGCGTGATGTCGGGAAGGTGCGTGCCCCCGGCATAAGGGTCGTTGAGAATGATATGCTGGCCCGGCTTCAACGGGCCGGCAGCGAGCGCGGCGGCCACGCTCATCGGCGCCGAGCCCAGGTGCACCGGGATATGCGCCGCCTGGGCCACCATCTCGCCAGCCGCGTCAAAGATCGCGCAGGAGTAGTCGCGCCGCTCTTTGATATTTGGCGAAAAGGCCGAGCGCATCAGCACGACCCCCATCTCCTCGGCGATCGAGGCAAAGCGATGCCGCTCAAGCTCCAGGGTGATCGCGTCCATCATGCCTCCCGCTCTAAAATCAGATGCCCCTTGCTCACCCGCACCTCCCAGCCCGGGAGCACCACGGTGGTGGCGCTGTATTCGGTCAACACGAGCGGCCCCTTGATGCGCTGGCCCTCGGCCAGCCACGCCCGCTCGATCACCCGGGCGGCCACCGGCCCCTTACCCATATCCAGCGTGACCTCGTCGGCGGCGGCCAGCGCCTCGGCGTCCCCGGTAGGCGCCGGGGCGGCCAGCGCGGGAGCCGCCTCCAGGCTCGCGCTCAGGCGCAGGCCCACAAGCTCCACCTCCCGGGCGGCGCGGTAACCGTAGAGACGCTCGTGCTCGGCCTCAAAGCGCTCCTGCGGGTCGCTCAGGCGCGCCGCACCGGCGCTCCAATCCACGGGCACCACCACCTCAAAGCTCTGACCCTGGTAGCGAAGTCCCGCCTCCCAGCGAAGCTCCACCTGTGCGCCCTCTTCACCTCCGAGGGCAACCCGGGCATTCGCCTCACTCTCCTCGAGAAGTTCGCGCAGCGCGCCGTCTTCTGCCAGCACATCGCCGAGCGGGCGCAGCACCGTACGCCGGTAAAAACGCCTGCGCCGCGCCCCCAGCATCCCGCGCGCCGAGAGCAATCCGGGGTTCTCAGGGATGAGCACCCGACGCATCGAGAGCGCCTCGGCGAGCCGGCAGGCGTGCAGGCCGCCGGCGCCGCCAAAGCCCACCAGGGTAAACGCGCGGGGGTCGCGCCCGCGCTCCAGGCTCACCACCTTGAGCGCGCGGGCCATCGCCGCATCCGCAATCGCCAGCACGCCGCGGGCGACCTCCTCCTCGGGCGTCTCAAGCTCGCCGGCCAGGCGCCTGAGCGCGCCGAGGGCAGCCGAAGCGTCCAGGGTCATCTCGCCACCTAAGAATCGGTCGGAGCGCAGCGTCCCCAGCGCCAGATGCGCATCGGTCACGGTCAGTTCCCGGCCACCTCGGCCGTAGCAGGCCGGCCCCGGGCTTGCGC
Source organism: Lujinxingia vulgaris (assembly GCF_007997015.1). NCBI lineage: Bacteria > Deltaproteobacteria > Bradymonadales > Lujinxingiaceae > Lujinxingia > Lujinxingia vulgaris. The sequence continues at coordinate 474,852 of NZ_VOSM01000002.1, read as the reverse complement.
CGGCGCTGCGCGGCCCCACCCGCAACGCCCCGCCCGCGTCCCGGTAAGCGATGGATCCACCGCCGGCGCCCACGGTCACAATGTCGATGACGGGCACCACCATCGAGAGCCCGCCAATCTCGGCGTCTTCGCGAACCTCAAGCTCCCCGTCGACCAGGCTCACATCGGTGGAGGTCCCACCCATATCGAGCGTGATGATCGTCTCAATGCCAACCTCCCGGGCGGCCTGAAACGCTCCCACTACCCCACCGGCCGGCCCCGAGAGCGCGGTGTGCACGGGCTGCTCCGCCGCAAAGCCCACCTCGGCGCGTCCCCCGTGCGAGAGCAGCACCTCGAGGCTGCGCGCGCCCTCAAGGCGCTCCTGAAGCCGCCGCAGATAACCCGCCATCAACGGCCCCACATACGCATTCACGCTGGCCGTGCTCGCTCGTTCAAACTCCCGAAACGCCCCGCTGATCTCGTGGCTCGGGCTGACGTGCCAGCCGGCCGGGTGCGATCGAAGCGCCTTCGCCAGCTGCGCCTCATGCGCCGGGTTCGCCCAGGCGTGCAGGGTGCAGATCGCCACCGCCTCCACCCCCAACGCCTCAACCTCAGCCACCACACGCGCGACCTCGGCCTCACTCAAAGCCTCGACAACCTCCCCCTCGGCCGAGAGTCGCTCACGCACCCCGATCACGTCGGCGCGCGCCACCACCGGCTCGGGCATCTGTACGTGCAACGCGTAAAGCTCAGGCCGCGCCTGCCTCCCGAGCCAGAGCACATCCTCAAAGCCCGCGGTGATCACAAACGCTACGCGCCTCCCGCGGCGCTCCAACAGCGCGTTGGTCGCCACCGTCGTCCCGTGCACAAGCTCGTAGGGCGGCGCGCCCGGGCCAAGAAGCGCCTCGACCCCGTCACCGATCGCCTCAGAGGGATCGGCCGGGGTCGAGAGCAGCTTGTGGACCCGGAGGCGACCATCGCCGCCCGGCATCACCACATCGGTAAACGTACCACCGGTGTCGACGCCGAAGCGGCTGGCCTCTGTGGGCCTGGTCATGATGCTACCTCCAGCTTCAATATAACGCCGTGAGGCAATGGTGACGCCTTTGGATGCGAGATTGAGAGTGACCTGAGCAAGGCGCAAACCACAGGCGATGCTTTATGCATCGTCGAGGATTTGCAACGCCGCTCAGGGTGCTCTCAATGCAGCAGACATGGCGTCAACGTTGCCTCACGGCGTAGTCACTTAAGGGAAGACGCCCCGCTCCACATACATCACGTTGATGCGCTGAATCGCCACTGCCAGTGCTGCGGTGCGGTTATCGACGTCGTTGGCGCGGGCAAACGCGCGCATCTCCTGGTAGGCGTTCTTCATCATGAAGTGCAGGCGGCTGTCGACCTCCTGAAGCTGCCAGGACTCCGAGCGCTTGTTCTGAATCCACTCAAAGTACGAGACGACCACACCACCGGCGTTGGCCATCATATCCGGGATCACCTCGATGCCCCGCTCGGCCATCACGCGCTCACCGCCCAGGGTGGTCGGGCCGTTGGCGGCCTCCACCACCACGCGCGCTTTAAGTTTGCGGGCGACCTCTTCGGTGACCTGAAGCTCCAGCGCGGCCGGGATGCAGATGTCGCACTCAACCTCCCAGAACTCATCCGACGTGATCGTCTTGGCGCCCGGATAGCCCGCCACTCCGCCGTGCTCGGCGACGTGTTCGACAAGCTTGCGCGGGTAGATGCCCTCCGGGTTGTAGAGCGTCCCGGTATGATCTTCGACCGCCACCATCACCGCCCCCAGGCGCGAGAGAATCTGGGCGGTGTGGCTGCCCACGTTACCAAATCCCTGCAGGGTGTAGGTGCAACCATCGAGGCGGAAGCCGTGCTCATCGGCCCACTCCTGGATGCAGTAGACCACGCCCTGGCCGGTGGCCTTCTCTCGCCCGACGCTGCCGCCGGAGTTGAGCGTCTTGCCGGTGACAATGCCGCGCTGGGCGTTTTTGTCGTTGGCGTTATGGGTGTTCATGTAGGTGTCCATCATCCAGACCATCGTCTGGCTGTTGGTGCCCACGTCCGGCGCCGGGATGTCGTACTCCGGGCCGATGTTGTTGCCCAGGTCGTGCGTGAAGCGACGCGTAATGCGCTCCAGCTCGGTCTGGCTGTACTTGCTCGGGGTCAGGCGAATACCGCCCTTGGCACCACCGAAGGGCACGTTGAGCAGCGCGCACTTGTAGGTCATCAACGCGGCCAGCGCTTTGACTTCTTCAAGCGTGACCTCGTGGTGGTAGCGAATCCCGCCCTTATAGGGGCCTTTGATGTTGTTGTGCTGAATGCGGTAGCCGGTAAAGAGCTCGTAGCTCCCATCGTCCATACGCACCGGGAAGTTGACGATGACCTCATTCTTGGGCTGGCTCAAGATCAGGCGCACGTGGTCCTCAAGCGGCGCCGCGTCCATCGCCCGCTGGAGCTGGGCGAGGTGAACCTCAAAGAAGTTCTCCGCAGAAGCAGGGCTGGTCGTGGCCGCCTTCACAGAAGCCGGTGCCGTCGCCTCAACGACGTCGGGTGCGTCGGGTTTCTTGCTCATCGCAGGACCTTAAATTGGGACGTGGATTAAGAGCCAGAGCCACGTTTATCGACGTGACTTCAGCAGCGGTTTTATGCTCCGGAAAGGGGCTGCATAACACTTACCGGACGCGATCGGAGTAACAGCGCCACAGGAGAGCGTCAAGCGCTGGAGACGACGCATCGCGTCATCCCCGGGCCCTCGCATCGCCTTACTCGGCGCGGTCTTCCGCCTCTTCATCGGCAGCGGGCGCGGCGGCCTCTTCGCCGACCTGCACGCCCTCTTCAGCGGCGGGCTCATCACCCTGCCCCGACGCCTCATCGCCCTCGGCCAGCGCATCCTCTGGCGAGCTTTCCGACGCGGGCATTTCAGCCGACCTGATGTCTGCGGCGCTGCGCTCCACCGGAGCTTTAAAGCCAAGAATGTCCCCGGTGCTGGAGACCTCGTAGACGACATCAAGCGCGCCCTCGCCACGGGGCACCCGAAGAGTAACCTCGGCGCTGCGGTGGTCGAGGGGGGCCACGGCCACCACGCCCGCCGGCGTCACACCCAGCTGCTGCAGCTCCGCAACCTGCTCGGTGAACTCCTCCAGCGAGGCGCCATAGAGCTCGGACTCCGCCGACACAAAACGCCGCGCCTGCTCGACCCGCCCGTTCGCAACCTCGCGGTGGAAACGCAGCGCCATCATCGCCGCCGGCTCGTCGGCCAGACTTCGCGTCACCCGCGTCAGGTCCCAGGCGCTCACCCCGTACACCGGCTCCGCGCCCTCGCCGCCGACGTAGGATACCTCCAGGCTGATCTGCAGCGCGTGGGGAGCGCTCGGCTCGGCCACGCGTGTGGTCATCTCCCAGACCACCTCACTCTGATCGTCATTACGAGAGAGCAGGGTCACGCCAAAGGGGGTGGGCATGCCACGGTTGAGGTCCTCGGTATGCGGCGCAAAGGCATTGCGCACATCTTCAACGTCGAGCTTTTGCTGCGCGCTGGCGTCGAGCGCAGCGTAGGCGCTCTCATAATCTTCGCGACGAAGATCGATCACGAATTCGTAGGCGTGCTCCTGGGCGCCCTCGGCCACCAACGCAAGCTCCTGAAACTCGCCACAGCACGAGACGGCCTTAAAGGCGCCAAAGCCTGCCAGAACCGCGCCGATCAACACCACCACCCCGCAACCGATCGCCGCGAACTTCAACACTTTGGAGCCGGTACTCGCGCCCTGCTCTCCACCCGAATAGTCATCCATCGTCGCGTCTCCTGCCGAAGATCGTTTGTAACTTTAAAGAGCACTTCACCACCGGGGAGGACCATACGCAAATCCGCGCGCGCTGTCCTCCCCGGCGAGTGTTTTGACACCTTTATGGGACCGCAGAGAGCGCTCGGATGACCTCACCAGGCTTCTCCTCCGGCGACTTACGTAAGGGGTCGAGCTCGCTGAGCGGCATGATCCGGGGCCCCTTCATGGCATGAATCTTCTTGTTGATATCAACACGATAGGTCAACGCCGGCGCATCCGGGTTCTCGTGAATCACAAAGGTGACGTCAACCCGACGCTCATCGAGCGGACGAAACGCCACGACCTCCACCTGCTTGTCCCGAATGGGCTTAAACGCCTCAACCTGTTCCTCAAGGCTGAGCTCCGCCTCGTCCTCAAAAGACGCGTCGATCATGCCACGGGCCCGAGCGACATCGCCGGCAATCAGCGCCTGATGAAAAGCCAGCGCGCGCTCGGTCTGCGGAAACGCCGTCAGATCGCGAACCGCGAGATCCGTGGTCAGCTCCACAATCCTGTAGCGCGAGTCGGAGCTACCCGGTTCGCGCGCAATCACCAGATGGATGGTTTGCACCAGCTGATCGAGCGGTGATCCGATCGTGGTGAAGGCCTCCCAATGGTTGGGGTTATCGTCGCTCCTGGCAACCATAAAGGGTGTGGGAGGTACAACCGCAACGATCGGTCGCATCAGCGCAAAGTTCTCTTTCAAATCGGCAGGACTAAGCTCGCCGCGCAGCTCCTCTCCCAGGCGACCATGAATCTTCTCGTAATCGCCCGATTTCATCTCGCCAGCGAATCCGTTGGCGAACGTCCTGACCTCGTCGACGGTGTCGACCGTGTCTTTCACGGTGAAGACCACCGCGGCCGCGAAGAGCGCGGCAAGCACGCCCCCCAACACCAGAAACGCGCCGCAGCCCCACGCGGCGATCTTCATCATGTTGCGGCCTTTCTTAACGTCTCCTCCATGTGCTTCGGTGTGCTCGTGCATCGTTGCCTCCCCGTCTGGGTGGTTGAAGGTGGTTCCCCGGGCCAACCTGACCTCGCACCCCGCGCTCCGAGCGACCTCGGCGGCAGCTCCAGACGCAGCCGCTTCGATCCACCCCGGAGCACGCAACACCCGTACGCAACGCGTCCGCCCCACGCCGAGCAACGCGACGCAAGCAAACACCCCGCGCACACCTCTCGGCTGCGACTCAGGCCCCTTCTACGACTTGGGAATGAGACACGACACTAGCCCAACTCCGGCGTCGAGACCAAGAGCGATCGGCGGGCGCGCAAAAAAAAAAGATTGCGGGCCTGACGGCCCGCAATCTTTTCCATCTTCGCGACGTGGTGTTCGGCAAAGCAACGCGGATCGATCGCGCGTCACATATTCAGCGGCCTCGCCCGTCGAACACCCGCGAGACCAGCGCTCCAAGCCGCCCGGGGGGTCGCACAAGCGCCACCTTCGGCCCCGCGCTCACGCGCAGCACACACCCCTCATCGGGCTCAAAAAACGCGCCATCAAGCACCCAGCCGGCCGGCGCGTCGAGCACAAGCTCACCGAGCGCCTCGGCGCGCCCCGCCCCCTCACCGACCGACTCCAGAAGCTCCGGCTTAAGCCCCTGGCTCACCAGCGCCCGGGTGGGGATATGCGTCCACACCGCGGGCTGCGCCCTGCTGTTACGAAGCCCGTACCAGGTGCGCTCCAGCGAGGTCGCCACCACCGAGCCCTGATGCATCGGCACCACGGCGCGATCCACGCGCATCCGCGCGCCAACATCCTGGCTCTGAGGATCACGAAGCGTATCGGAGGCCAGGCGCGCCACCGCGCTGACAAGTTTACCCGCGCCCTTCTGCGCCTCGCGCTGCGCCTGACGCGCGCGATAAACCCAGCCCGCCCCGAAGCTAAATCCGTAGCGCGCCCCGGCGAGCGTGCTCGCGCTCACCTTGAGCGTCGGGGTCATCTGCACCGTCCAGCCTGCCGCCTCCTCGATCGATCGGGCCGCGCGTGATGGTTTGAGCTCCGCCCCCAGCGCCTCCCCCACCACCGAGGCCCCCTGGGGCCCGCAGGGCCACACGCGCATGCCGCGGGCCACAAGCGCCACATCGCTCAGGAGCGCGCTGACCACCTGCCCAAGCAGCCGGTCATCACCGAACACCGCCAGCAGCTCCACCCCGTCGTCGGCCAACGCGCGCAGCTGCTCGCCGACCTCGACATCATCTTCTCGCAGCGCGGTCACTTGCTTTGCGCCGAAATGCCGGCGGGCATCTTCCAAAAAAAAGCCGCCCGAAAGGACGGCATAGGTTACTTGACTCATGTCTCACTCAGCGTCGAGGTGCCATCAACATCGATGGCACCGTCTTAGCGCTTCATCGTGCCGGCGACCAGCCCGAGGAAACGATCTTCGTTGAGATCGCTGGTCATCGCGTAGGTCACGCCCAGATCCTGGACCACCGCCACGCCGTAGCCTTTCTGATTGAGCCAGACGATATCGCGATCTTCGACCTGACGGATCGACTCTCGCGGCACCTTAAGACCTTCGCCGTCGAAGAGCAGCACGCTCATGCGCGCGCCATCGACCTCGTAGAGCACCAGCGCCGCGCGTCGATCTTCGACATGCGCGATACGTCCGCCCAGCAGGTTGACCCGCGCGTTATCGAAGTGGGGCAGCCGCACCGAGAAGTCCACCTTATCCTGGAACCAGGCGCTGGCCTCCTGCGGGTTACTCGTTGTGATCTCCAGGGGGAAGTTGCCCTTATGCCACTCCACCGTCTGATCGACGACGGGCGTGGGGCTGCTGGCCGCCGGCGCAATGGTCATCTCCGGCATCAGGAGCACCAGCGCGAGCATCGCCGCCAGCGGTCCGGCCACCCAGCCCACCCGCACGTAGAGGGGGCGAGTCTCGGTGCGCTCCTCGTCGAGTTCCAGCTCCAGGGTGGCGAGTTCCGAGGTGATGCGCTCGCGCAGCGACTGCGGCGCGCGCTCCTCCGACAACTTCTCGCGCAGCTGCGCCTTAAAGCGCACCTGAGCGTTCACGCGTCCGCGGCATCGCTCACACCCGGCAAGGTGCGCCTCCATATCGGCGCGCTCCCGCTCGTCGAACTCCTCATCGACGTACGTGTCGATAAAAGGCTCAAAATCCTCACAGCCCAACGCCACATTTTGCACCAGTTGTCCCACGTTCTTCACCTCATCTGGAAGTTCGACTCAACCCGCCACCACCGACAGCATCAGCTGGCCTGAGCGGCCTTGCGTTCGCGGTAGGCGTTAAGGTCGGCAGGCGCGTCCGTGGCCTCCGGCGTCTCGTCCTCTTCGTCCTGAGAGGGGATGTACCCGTTTTTAAGCGCGTACTCTTTGAGCTGGGCCTGAAGCATGCGCCGCCCGCGGTAGAGTCGGCTCATCACCGTACCGATGGGGCAGTCCATGATCTCGGCGATCTCTTTGTAGGCAAAGTCCTGCAAGTCAGCCAGAAGCACGACCATACGGAAGTCCACCGGCACCTGCTCCAGCGCGCGTTTGACCTCATCGCCGAACATCTTGAAGTAGAGATGCTCCTCGGTCTCAAAGCTCTCGTGGAAAGGCGTCAGCTCCGGGGCTTCGGCGCGCTCCTGGAGCGGGCGGAAGTCGTCATCCACCAGGTACTCGCGGCGCTTCTGCTGCTTGCGGTAGCGGTTGATGAAGGTGTTGGTCATGATCTTGAAGAGCCACGCCTTGCAGTTGGTGCCCTGCTCGTATTTGTCGAAGTAGCGGTAGGCCTTGAGCATCGTCTCCTGGATCAGATCCTCGGCGTCGCTCTCGCTCTTGGTCAGACGCAGCGCCGTGCCGTAAAGGGCATCCAGATGAGGGATGGCCTCCTGCTCAAACGCCAGCCGCTCTTTTGCGTCCATCTTCGCTTTGTTCTTCTTAAACATGGGCACCTTCCCGTGCTCTTAAGTCATCGCTGCGCCCCGAGTGGGCGACGGCGCGTGGCCTGCAGATGAAGCGAGCAGACCAACGCGTCGGTTGTAACTTCAGACGCAGGCGATTCTATTTCATTCAGCCTGCAATCTTCCAGATACAGCCCGATCGCGATCGGGCGTCGCATCGGGGAGATGATCGCAGATACGCCGCAAGAAACAAAGACGCCCCCGTCAACCCTCAACCGGGCCGCGGGGGCGACTTCATCACAGCACCAAGTTTGCCGGTTAGAGCAGCTCGCTCAAAGGCGTGTACTCGACGTCAAGGGCCTCAGCCACAGCCTTATACACACACTGGCCCTTGTAGGTGTTCACCCCCAGAGCCAGCGCGGGATCATCTTTGACAGCCTGCTCGAAGCCCTTGCTGGCCAGCGCCAGCCCGTAGCCCAGCGTGGTGTTGTTGAGGGCGAAGGTCGAGGTGCGCGCCACCGCCCCGGGCATATTCGCCACGCAATAATGCACCACGCCGTCGACCACGTAGGTGGGATCTTCGTGGGTGGTCGGGTGGCAGGTGGCGATGCAGCCGCCCTGGTCCACCGAGACATCCACCACGACGCTTCCTTCCTGCATCTGGCTGATATGATCGCGGGTCACAAGGTGCGGCGCTTTGGCGCCGGGGATGAGCACCGCGCCCACCACCAGGTCGGCGTTGAGCACCTGGTCGTAGATCGTGCCGACGTTGGAGTGCATCGTCTGGATCTTGCTTCCGAAGATGTCGTCGAGATAGCGCAGGCGGTTGAGGTTCAGGTCCACAATCGTGACCTGCGCGCCCATGCCCACGGCCATCTTCGCGGCGTTGGTACCCACGACACCGCCGCCCAGAATCACGACTTTGGCGCGTGCCACACCGGGCACGCCACCGAGGAGCACGCCCTTGCCACCGTGCTCACGCTCCAGGCAACGCGCGCCCACCTGGATGGCCATGCGCCCGGCCACTTCGCTCATCGGCTCCAGGAGCGGAAGGCGCCCGTCGGGAAGCTGGATCGTCTCGTAGGCCACCGCGCGCACCTGACGCTCCAGCAGCACCTCGGCCAGCTCCGGCACCGCCGCCAGGTGGAAGTAGGTGTAGACGAGCTGGCCCTTCTGCATCAGCCCGTACTCCGGCGCCATCGGCTCTTTGACCTTCACGATCATATCCGAGGACTCCCAGACCGCCTCGGCCGAGGGCAGGATCATCGCGCCGGCCTCCACGTAGCGCTCATCCGGGATCGCGCTCCCCTCGCCAGCGCCAGCCTGCACGGCCACCACATGGCCCTGCCGCACATACTCGGCCACGCTCGCTGGAATCAGCCCCACTCGATATTCGTGATTCTTAATCTCTTTCGGAACCCCAATTCTCACGGCTCTTCTCCGGGTAGCGGCAACGTTAAGGAATCCCGGGCCGCCCGCTCTCGGGGAGCCCTGTGCGCCGGACTATAGCGAGCGCTAACCTTCCCCGCAATCGAGGTACTCGCCAAAAACCCAATGGTCCGTCATGCCCCGATGCGGAGCGCTTGCTCCCGTTGCGAAAGATGCGCTCGACCGCTAGGAATGCGCATGATCGCTTATCGCTTCTTCATGCGTTGAGACTCACCCACCCCAGGATTTTCCCCATGAACACCCACCACACTTTGATGACGCGGCGCACCATTCACGACTACAAAAGCGACCCCCTGCCCGAAGGCGCGCTCAAGCGCGCCCTGGAGGCGGCCACCCGCGCGCCGAACCACAAACTGACCAACCCCTGGCGCTTCACGATGATGGGCCCCGAGACCCGCGCGCGCATCACCGAGATCGGTGTGGCCGAGAAGCGAAAGAAGCGCGGCGAGTTGAGTGAGGCGGCGGAGGCCTCAATTCGCACGAAGTTTACGCGCCCCCCGGAGCTCATCGCAGTGAGCCAGGTGATCAACGCCGACGCGCACCGCCGGCGCGAAGACTACGCCGCGGTGGCCTGCGCCATCCAGAACATCCAACTCGCGCTGTGGAGCGAGGGCATCGGCTCCAAGTGGAGCAGCGGCGGGGTGACCAACGCGCCCGAGACCTACGAGGTGCTCGGCATCGGTCCGGATGTTGAGGAGATCGTGGGCTTTGTCTGGGTGGGATTTGCCGATGTGGTGCCCGACCCGCCCCGCACACCCCTTAGCGAGGTGGTGCGCACCACTGCCTGAACTCATGCCCCGGTCTCACTGGCCGGGGACCTCGTCCTGAAGGCGCTCCGGCCGCATCTCCACGCGGGCCCCATCGAGCAGCGTGCTCAGCGCCTCGGTGTAGGCCTGCGCGCGCGCTTCGCGGGTGAGCGCGTGGGCTGCAAAACGCTCAACCTCTTGAGGCTCGGCCGGGCGCCCGTCGAGTACTTCATCGACTTTGAGCAGATGCCAGCCCACGGGTGAGCGCACCGGATCGCTCAACGTGCCGAGTTCGTCCTCATTGGCCAGCGCATCGGCCGCGCGGGAGAACTCCGGCACGACCTGAATCCAACCTTCGGGAAGTCGCTGGCTCACATCGCCCTCAGTAGGCCGTGCAAATCGCATATGCGCGTTGACCACAGCCTGATACCCCGAGGGAAGAACCTCCTCGTTGAGCCGCGCGGCCTCGGCGATCAGGGCATCGAGCGTCGGCGCGGCGTCGAGCCGCTCGGCGCTCGCCAGGATCCAGGCGCGGGCTTGCTCAAAGCGCTCCTCACGAAGCTCACGGCGGCGCTCCGCGGCGAACTTCTCATCACCGGGCAGCATGCGCGGCACCACAATCACCAGGTGGCTTGAGCGGTAGCCCCGGGGGAAGTCGGCGTTCTTCTGCAAGATCGCCACGAAGTCTTCGCCAGGCTCATCAACCAGGTGCGACGCCTCGATCTCACCCTCAAGGTAGGCGTTCACCAGGCCCTGCTTTCGTGCAAACATCGCGTCGGGCGTCTGGTGCAACCCGCGGCGTTGCGCCTCCTGCCAGAGCAGCGTCTCTTCGATCAGAGCATCCATCGCCTCCTGACGATCGAGCTCCGGGTGGGCCTCCCAGAAGATCGCCAGCTCGGGCTCCCCCAGGCTGACCTCCCCTACCCGCGCCAGCTCGGTCTCTGGCGAGGCGGCCACCAGGGCGCTCATCGCCTCATCGACCGGCGGGTGACTCACCTCGGCCTGCTCCTCGGCGCATCCTGCCGCCAGAGCCAGCATCACCATCCCCCATGCTTTGATTCGCCACGCTCGCATCAATCCTCCCGACTCGCAGCCACCGCCAGACGTGAGAGGTCCACGCCGGCGCGCACCACCGCAAAGGCCACCGCCAGCGCGATGAGCGCGGCGACATAGTCGGCCTCGGCCAGAAAGTTCACCGTGCGCACAAAGAAGTACGCGCTCCCTGCGATAAACCCGATCCCCAGGATGTCGTACAACGTCGCGCGCATCTCGCCTCATCGTTGGTGTGCGGACAGCAGCATGGAAGCCGCCCGGCGTCATTGCAAGGTTGTGACCATCTGCATGCCCAGGGCGATCGTCACGCCGGCGGCGACCAACCAGCCCGCCACCCGGCGTTTTAAGAGCTTCGGGGTGTCGATAAGACGAAGCTGCGCTCGAGTGAGCACCGGCTGGCGGCGCTCATATTCCCAGTTCAGCGCCGGCAACACTGCGGCCATATACGCCATGACCACCCAGGCAAAGAGCATACACACCGACATAAAGGTCAGGTGCAACGACGCCCGCTCGCCATGACGCTCGACAAGCGTGCGGCCGACCTCGGGATCGACAAAGAGCATCCAGATCAACACAGCGAGCACGCCTGCGACCACGGCCGCGCGGGAGCGCACAAAGAAGCGGTAGCGAGGCGCAAGGCTGTCGGTGGTGTGAACCTCCGTCAGTTGTTGACCGGCGCTCTCCCTCGGCTCATCGCCAACCGCCGCGACGACCAGATAACTCACAAAGGTCGCCGCGCTCGCCAGCAATGCGCCGGGCTCGGCCATCGCCGCCCATTCGCGTTCGGTGAGGAGCGCCATCGCCGGCAAAAAACTCACCGGAAAGACCATCAGTCGCAGCGCCGGGTTGGGACGCGCAATCGCCAGCGCCCCGAAAAAGAGGGGTGTGAGCATCGCCAGCACGCGCAGCCCGGAGCCGTCGGCGCTGAGCACCTCGGCGGCCAGCCCCGCACCCAGCCACTGACCCCAGAGGGTCAGCGCCAGAAACGCCAGCAGCAGCGCTCGCCAGAGTGAGCCCCGCTCACGCGCCGGCTCCTGGCCTTGCTCTTCTCTGCGGGAGCCCTCATCCATCAATGCCGCCCTGTCGGATTGCACAGCTACCGCGACTCACTCCACCCGCCAGATGGCGTGGGCTGGTTGGCCGTCGCGACGAAAGTCCACCCGAATCTCCTCAGCCTCGGCCAGCGTCGACCAGGTGTTGAGGTAATGATCGGGGCGCTCCAACTTCACCAGGTTCACATGGGTGACCACATCGCCCACCCGAAGTTGGGGCGCGACGAAGCTATGCGCCTGGGTGGAGATGTCGACGATCAAGAAGCCGACAAAGGCGCCGTCTTGGTGATGCGGCTCGGTGTCGACATGCTGAAACACCACGGCCGGGCCGCGCTCCAGCAGCGCATCAACCTCACCCCGGGTGATCAGCGAAGCGCCGTCGGGTCCGACCATGGGCTCTCGAAGTTCAACGCTGCGGGCTGGCGTGGAGGCGGGGTTATCGGGAAGAGGCGCGACCGCAGCCTCATCGCCCGAGGGCGGCGCGCCCACATTTTGCTCCGGTCCCCGCTCGGCGGCGCGCCGCTGATCGGGCGCGCTCGCACAACTTACACTCAGCGCGACCAACGCCAGCGCGACCAACCCCAGTCCCAACCTCTGCACTCCGATCTTCATCAGCGCTCCTCATTGAGTTTTTCAAACATCTCGGCCCGCGTGGCGAACTTGTACTCGACAAGCCCCCGCGCCTCCGCCTCTTTTGCAGCGAGCCTGTCGAGGTGTTTCACGCCCTCATAATCGACGACGCGAACCTCTCGCTTCTCCAGAAGATCAAAAAGCCCCTGGCGAACGTCCTCATAACCACGCGTGCCGGCCGGTCGCACCCGAAACTCACCATCGAGGTAGGCCAGGATCTCATCGCATCCCTGCACCGCATCGGCCCGGGCTTTGCCCACAAGCCCGTCGGAAGCTTTGCGCGCCCAGCCCACCACGAAGGTGTCCCAGATCGGCGTCGCTTCGACCGGGTCGTAGACCATGTAGCGCGGCCGGTCGGGGTGCGCCTCCCAGGGCTCCTGAACGGTCGCAAACTCACCGGACCACGCCGGCGAGAGGGGCAGTCCCAGCGAAGGCTCAATCGCATCGCCGATGGCAAAGACGATGGTATCGCAGGCCAGCGTCTCAAACTCCCCGGTGCGCTCCACGCCCACCCGACCGTCGGCGCCCGGCGCTTTCAGGCGCGTCTTCTCGCAGGTCAGGCCGGTGACGCGGCCCTCTTCATCAACCTCCACCCGCGCCGGGGAACGCAGAAAACGCATATGCAGGGAGGTCTCACTGGGGTTCTCCAGGGGCTCGTCCACAAAACGCACGTACTCTCCAAAGAGCGCGTCGGGGTCCTGGCCCACCTCGGTGAGCACGGGCGCGATGCGGTCGAACTCCGCCCGCAGCGCATCCTGATCGAGCGCCTGGCTGACGAGCTTAAACTCTTTGTCGGTAAACGCCCGCTCCGCCGGCCCGCGGCGCGCCACCGCGGTCACCGAGCGCACCTTCCGCTCGCAGACCATCCAGTGGACGATGTCCAGGCAGACGTTGCCCATGCCCACCACCACCACATCGTCGCCGACGGGAAACTCCCGCTCACTGAAAGGCGGAAGCCCGTTGTAGTGGTACACCAGATCTTTGGCGTGAAAGCAGGCCTCGGCATCTTCGCCGGTCAGCCCCAGCCACTTGGTGCCCTGGGCGCCCACGGCGACCACCAGCGCATCAAAGCCCAGCTCGCGCAGCTCGTCGAGCGAGATGTCCGCCTCTTCGCCCACGCTCACATTGCCGGCGTAGTAAATGTTCTCATGCGAGAGCACCCGATCGAAGTAGCGACGAAGCCCCCGCTTCATCTTGTATTTGGTCGGGTAAATCCCGAACTCGGCCAGCCCACCGGGCTTGATATCCCGGTTGAGCATCACCACCTGATGGCCAGCCTTGGCCAGCACCTCCGCTGCATAAATGCTGGCCGGGCCAGCGCCGATCATCGCTACGGTGTGCGTCGATTTCGTTGTCATAGTCTCGTGTCCTTACGCCTGGAGCGCAGCCTGAGCCAGCTCCTCATACTCCGCCACGTCGCCTTCAAGGTCGGCGATGGCGGCCTGCCAGAACTTCGGGTCGCGAAGATCGCCACCGAGGTAGCGCTCGGCGAGCTCCTCGGAGGTCATGCGGCCCGAATCCAGAAGCAGGTTGTCGATCTGTTCGATGAAGCCTTCGCCCTCTTTTTGGGCGCGCGCGTACACCGCCCGCGAGAAGAGGAAACCGAAGGTGTAGGGGAAGTTGTAGAAGGGAAGCCCCGTCAGATAGAAGTGCAACTTCGAGGCCCAGAAGAGGGGGTCGACCGACGTCAGACTCTCGCCAAAATGCTTGAGGAAGATCGCCTCGGTCATCTCGCTGAGCTGCTCTTCGTTGAGCGGACCTTCGGCGCGGGCCTCGTGCATCGCCAGTTCAAGATCGTAACGAGCCGGGATGTCCATCAAAAAGGCCACCCCGCGACCCAGGCGCTGGTCGAGCAACCCCAGACGCTGCGAGGCGTCGGCCTTGGCCAGGGCGCCCTGCTCCACAATGACTTCGAGCAGGGTGCTGGCCGTCTCGGCCACGCCCATCCCCAGGTCGCGCTCGCTGGAGGGAAGATCGCGCATCACCCAGCCGTGATAGGCGTGCCCGAGCTCATGCGCCAGCGTGGTAACCCCGGAGGTCGACCCGCCAAAGGTCATGAAAATACGCGTCTGACCGCTGACCGGAAGCCCGGAGCAATAGCCGCCCTGCGCCTTACCGGGACGATCTTCGACCTCGACCCACTGGTCGCGTAGCGCCATCTTGCAGAACTCGGCGATACGCTCGGCAAAGCCGCCCACCTGATCGACGATAAAGGTCTGCGCCTCCGGGTAGGTGAAGCGCGGTGCCTCACCACCGACCGGCGCCATCAGGTCGTACCACTCCATCGCGTCGACCCCGAGCAGGCGCTGCTTGGCCTTGAGGTAGCGATGCAAAAGGGGCTGTGCGCTGCGCGCGGCCTCAAACATCGCCTCGATCGTCTCGCGCTCCACGCGGTTGGCGTTGAGCGAGAAGGTTAGGCAATCCTGGCCGCGTTTGTTGTAGAGGGTCTGCGCGGCACCCACGATCGAGCTCAGCGCCGCGGCGCATACCGGCGCAAGATCGCCCCAGGCCTTCGCCAGGCCCTCGTGAGCGGCGCGGCGTACCTCGCGATCTTTATGGTCGAGCAGGTTCTTTGCCTGCCCCACCGACATCTCCTCCACCTTCCCGTCGCGCTCCACTTCCACGCGCTGGCGGGAGCTCGCCTGACGGTAGAGCATCCCCCAGGCGTGCAGACCATCGCGGTTGAGCTCAACCGCCAGGTCTTCGAGCTCCGGATCAAGTTGCGCGTCGGCGTCGCGACGAAGCTCTTTGAGATAGAGCTGCATATCGCCAAAACGTGGGTCATTGAGCAGCGCCTCGAAGACCTCATCGCTGAGTCCCCGAAACTTGCTCTTGAGCGCCACGGAGAGCTTTCCATTCGCCGTGCTCACGCCGGTGAGCTGGGCCGGAAGTCGCAGCGCCACCGGATCATCGGCGTGGGCCGACGACATCCCGCTGGAGAAACAAAACGCCTGCGAGAGCCGGTCGTGCAGCTCAAAAAGCCCGTCAAAGAACCCGCGCCACCCGGCCAATGCCTCCTCGCTCAGCGGCGCACTCGCCGGAAACGACTGCCTGGCGAGCGCCGTCTCGAGCTCACTCACGCGCGACTCCAGCCAGCGAAGCTCCGCCTGAAAGGTCTTCGAGGTCGGACCGCCGGCGAAGACGCTCTCCATATCCCAGGTGGGGTCGGTGGTTGGAAAGGGACGCGACATAAGGGCTCCTGTTTAGCGAATCAAAGTGAACTTGAACTCCGCAGCGACGCGCACATCAAAGGCGTCTTCTCGGAATCCATCGGAAGGCCGCGCAAACATAGTACTGCGACCGCGTTGAAACAATGGCCCTTGGTGCCAGGTTCTTCCGGCCCGGTCGCGGGACGTTGACGCGGCGCGCTCCCATCTTCTAAACCTCCCCCTGGACTGCACATTTCCTCAGCCCCCGACATCCGCCATGACCAAACCTGCCGAAGTCACCAGCCCCGAGCGGGAGCTGGCCGCCCGCGTTGACGCCCTCAAAAAAGAAGTTCAGGTGGCGATGCGCGACCTCAACCGCGCCCGTGGCGCGCTGGAGTCGATGACCCGCGCCGGCGACTTCGCCTCCGACGCTGCGAAAGTTGCCGAGGCGCTGCGCGACCTGCGCCGCTCCTCCCTCGAAGCGCTGGGGCTTGAAGATGAGCGCGTGGCGCTGGTCGGCGAGCTCGACGCGCATTTTGAACGCGAAAAAACGCGCGCCCGCATGATGCTGCTCGGCGAACTCGACCGCGCGCTGCGGGCCGACGGTGGCCGCCTGGAGCATCTGGGCGACCAGCCCCTGACGCTCGGTGTCGGGCCGCTGACGCTCACCATCGACCTCCTCGCCAGGCGCGCGACCTTGAGCTACGCCCGCGAAGCTCTGGCCGAGGTCGACGCCGACGCGCAGACCATCCTCAGCGCGCTGAGTGAGGCGCGCGCCGCCATCCAGGATCGCGCCCTGGAGAGCGAGGTCTTCTTCGAGCAGCTGGAGCGCGCCTATCGCGTGCAGCTGGCGATGATGGGACTTCCCGATGGCGAGCGCGTCGACCTGGTGGACCTGCTCGTGCCTCTCTCGCTGGTGGACGCCGACCTTGCTGCCCGCCGCAAAAAGGGCCTCGACGCGCTCACGCCCTGGCCGCGCTACCTGCTGGCCTACCAGCTGCAGCGGTTGCGGCGCGACGGGCTGCTCGAGCGCCAGGGGCGCCGCCTCGACCTGGGCACGGCCACCGGCGGATCCACAAAAAATAAACAGGATGTGCTTTTTGTCCCTGGACCCGGCACAGATGGGCAGTATTACTTATCGCTCCGTTTCCAATCCGTACCGGGAACCCCTGGCAGCTGATGTCGTCGACGTCGGGCGTGCACGTACGCACATGTGCGCCTGGGATCTGACTGACGCGCTCCTGTGCGCCTGACCGACTCCCGCGCGAAGTCTGCGCGTTTTGCACCCCACGGATCGACCTATGAGACCTTCCGAACCCAACGCCGTCATCGAAGACGCCCTGGTAGCACGCCACATCCTGCAGCGCCTGGGCGAGGGTGGCCAGCCGCCGCAGCACGGCGTGCGCCGTATCAATGTGGGCAACGAGAGCTACCTTAAGGTGCTCGAGCACGAGTACTTCGACTACCACCTGCGCTTCGGCGCAAGCTTCAAGCTGGTGCAGGGGTACTTCGGCGGCGGAAAGACCCATTTTCTCTACTGCGTGCGCGAGCTGGCCTGGGATCGCGGCTTCGCCACCGCCGTGGTGGAGCTCTCGCCAAACGAGTGCCCCTACGACGATAGTTTTAAGGTCTACCAGGCCGTCGTGCGCCGCATCGGGCAGCGCCCGCGCACCGCGCTGGGCTCGCCAAGCTACGGGCTGCCCGATCTTCTGCGAAACCTGATGGACGATCGCGTCGACGCCGCGCTGCAGACCCCCTCGGTGCCCGACGTCGACGCCGCGCGCGAGGCCGTCTTGCAGTGGCTGCGCACCACCGTGGCGCGCGCCGCCTGTGAGAGCCACTCTTACCGCCGCGCCATTGTGGAGTTCGCCGCCGCCTTCCTCGAAGGGCGTTTTGAAGACGAGCAACGCCTGGAGGCCTGGCTCACCGGGGAGTCGATTCCGGCCAGCGAGCTGCGCGAGCTGGGGGTGTATGAGGACATCGGCAAGAGCAACGGCTTTATCATGCTGCGCTGCCTCACCCAGATGATCGTGGGGCTGGAGCTTCCCGGCACCGTGCTCCTCTTTGATGAGGTCGATCGCAACCTCTCGGTGAGCGTCAAACGCAGCCAGATCATCGGCGACAACCTCCGTCAGGTCATCGATCTCTGCGGCCGCCACCAGCTTCCCAACACCCTCTTTATGTACGCGGTGCCGCCGGAGTTTATGCGCAACGTCGTGCCGGATTACCCGGCGCTCTACCAGCGCTTAAAGAGCCCGGTGCCCCTGAGCGTGCGCAGCCCTCAGGCGGTGCTCATCGATCTGGAGCGCCTGGATCTGGAGCCAGCAGAGCTCCTCTCCACCCTGGGCGACAAGCTCGTCGGTGTGTTTGAGTCCGCACGCGACTGCGCCTTCGATCGCACGCTGCAGGCGTCCAACGCCCGCGCGCTCGCCAATGCCTGCGTCTACAGCTACTTCGAGGTCAACCACCGCCGCCTCTTCGTCAAAACCTGGGTCGACTTCCTTCACCGCCAGCTGGTCGACGGGGAGCTTGAGCTCGACGCCAACGCCGCCACCGATCTGGTGCTCTCGGGCTACGACGCGCTCGCCCAGACCCCGGCTCAGGACGACTTCTCCGACTTCTAACTCCATTGCGCTGTCTCCACAGGTGACGCCATGATCGCTGAAGCAGAAGAAGTCGAACATCCCGTCCACGGCAGCGGCCGCCTGGTGGGGCTGCGCCGCAATGGGCGGCTGGCGCTGGTCAACTTTGAGACCCTGCCCCTTCCTACGCTGGTGCCCACCCGCGAGCTCAAACGCCCGGGTGCGGGGGCGCCAGCCGCATCCAACACCGAGCCCGCAGCCCTCGCCACGCAACCTCATGACGAGGAGCACCGGCGCACCGCAACGAACACCTTGCAGCGCTACGCCCTGGAGCCCACGCAGGCCGATATGGCCATCGAGGCGATGCGCCTGGGAGTCGTCCCGGCCCAGGGCATTGAGGCATTTACCGTCGCACGCGACGCCGCCTTCGCCAGCCTCAACGCCGCTCTTGGCGAGGCATCCAACGAGGGCGCACTGCGTGTCATTGAGGGCGACTACGGCGCCGGCAAAACCCATATGCTGGAGTGGCTCGGCTCGCGTGCGCTCTCCGAGAACTTCCTCACCGCGCGGGTCACCCTCGACGCCGACGAGACCTCCCCGGCCCACCCGCAGCGCGTCTACCGCGCGATGATGCACACGCTGCGCTACCCCGACCGCCCCGACGAAGTTGGCCTGGGCCTTGCTCCTCTACTCGATCGCGCCCTCATCTCCGACAGCGCGCGCGAGCGCTTCGCCGTGGGAGAGCGTGGTCATGGCCCCCACCTTTATCTGAGCGCCGCGCTCAACTGGCTCGACGCTCTCAATGCCCCCGCGCTCGCCACGGAGCCCGATCTTCCCTCCTGGCGTCGCGCCGTGCTTGACTGGCTCGAAGGGCAACGCACCCGATCGAATCAGGGCCTCAACGACGAACTCAGCGCGGCCCCCGGCCATCACCCCTGGCTCTACAGCCTGAAAGACTACCGACCGTGGGCCCGTATCTACGCCTTCATCTTAAGCGGCCTGGCCACGTTGGCTCGGGAGTGCGGCTACGCCGGGCTCGTGGTGATGGTCGATGAGGCCGAGCGCTTCGCGCTCCTCTCCCGCGAAAACCGCGAGCACGCCGCCGCCACACTGCGCGCCTTAAGCAGCGCGGCGCTTGGCGACGCGCTGACACCTCACCCCTCCGACGCCACCCTCGAGTTGGGTGGCGTCGGAAGGCTACGTGAACTTCCCTGCCGTTTTGAGCCCGCCTCGGGACTGGGCGTGGTCATGGCGCTCACACCCAGCTACGACGACGACCCGCTGCTCCACGGCCTCTTCCCCGAAAGCGCCCGCATTGAGCTCAAGCGCCCCCAGCCCTCCGACTACGCCGAGCTCGCCCGCCGCGTCAGCGCCTTCTACGCCGAGGCTCGAAACGGCCTGCCCTTGCGCCCGGAGCAAGTCGACGCCATCGCCCAGACCATCGAGCGCCTCAGCTCCCGCGGCACCCTGGGCTCGATGCGCCAGGTGATGAAGACCCTCGTCGAGCTCCTCGACGTTCACCGCCACTTCCCCGAGCGCGCCGACGGTGTCGTCGACAACCTCGCCCGCGTCAGCCACTTCGACTTCTAAAAACCATGACCTCACCCGCCGACACCCTCGACGAACTTCGCGCAGCACGCGAAGCGCTGCGCCACACCTGGCACGCCTTCTATGCGCGTTTTGGGAACCTGCGCGAAGCCCAGCGCCTGGCGGTCGCCCCGGTCGTCGCCGGGCGAGATACCCTGGTGGGGGCCCCCACCGCCTCGGGCAAAACCGAAGCCTTAATGGCCCCCCTGGCCCAACGTCTTCTAAGCCGTCGCGATGCCCCCACGGGGCAAGCGCGCCTGCTGGTCATCAGCCCCACCCGTGCGCTCTGCAACGACCTTCATCGACGCATTGAGCCGCCCCTTCGCCAGTGCAAACTCAAGGTCGGCGTGCGCACCGGCGACCACAGCCTCAACATCACCCGCGACGCCCCGCCGGTGATCATCACCACCCCGGAGTCCCTCGACTCGATGCTCTCGCGCTGGCCCGCCTCCCTGCGCTCAGTGGAGGCGCTGCTCCTCGATGAGATCCATCTCCTCGACGGCACCGCCCGCGGCGATCAGCTCCGCGTCTTGCTGGAGCGCCTGGAGCGCATCTGCCACACCCGCCCCCAGCGCTGCGCAGCATCGGCCACGCTTCCGCACGCCGATGAGATCGCCCGTCGCTACCTCCACGACCCGGAGCTCATCCTGGTCGGCAGCGCCGGGCGCGGCCTCGACGCGCGCCTGGTTCACACCCCGGAGCTGGCCGACGCCGCCACCGACATCGCCGAGACCTTCCTCTCGGGGGAGTCGCGCAAGATCCTCGTCTTCGCCAACGCCCGCGCCCAGGTCGAGACGCTGGTGGCCTGCCTCTCGGCACACCCCCGACTGGCCGGACGCATCTTCGCCCACCACGGCTCCCTCTCGCGCTCGGTGCGCCTGCGCACCGAGCGCCGCTTCCTCGACGCCCCGGCGGCCATCTGCGTGGCCACGATGACCCTGGAGCTGGGCATTGATATCGGCGACGTCGATCGCGTGGTGCTGGTGGGGCCACCTCCCAACGTCGGCGCCCTCGTTCAACGTGTGGGGCGCGCCAACCGCCGCGGCTCGGTGGCCCACGTCACCTGCCTGGCCTCCGACGACTTTGAAGCCCTGCGCCTGGAGCATCTTCTGGTCTGCGCCGACGAGGGCCGCCTCTTTGAAGACTCCGTGCCTTTTCGCCCCTCGGTGCTCGCCCAGCAGGCCATCTCCCTGCTCTTTCAGAGCCGCCACAACTGGATCGGCGCCGAGGTCCTGCACCAGCGCCTGCCCGCAGCTGTTCAATCGACCTACTCGCCACACGATCTTCTCGATCTTCTCACGGCGATGTGTGACGCCGGCTACCTCACCCCCCTCAATGGCCAGCGCTTTGCCGCCGGCGATCGGGCCCTGAAGATGTATGAGCACGGCCTGATGCACGCCAACATCGACGACACCCCCGAGATCGAAGTCTTCGATGAGACCACCGGCGAACTTCTGGGGCGCGTTGCGCTGAGCCGAAAACAACGCGAGTCGCTGGGCGACGGTCAGGAGCTCGGTCTCTCCCTTGCCGGACGCCGCCGCGAGGTCGTGCGCATCACCCAGGATCAGGTCTTTGTCGACAGCGCCTCCGGCGAGGCCCCCAGCGCCTTCTTTGCGCGCCAGGCGCCGCGTTACGCCTTTGAGCTGGCCCGCGACCTGGCAGCCTTCCTGGGCATCGGCCACCACGAGCTGCGCGTCGAGCGCTGGACAAAAGGCGCGCGCCTTGGCCACTTCCTGGGCACCCGCTGGGGACTTCTCCTCGACGGCATCCTGCGCGAACGCGGCCTGGCCACCCGCCCCGGAAACGCCTTTTTTCACATCCTCAAACGCGATCCCGAAGTCAAAGACGGCCTCGACGACGTCGAACGCATTGAGCGCGACGCTCGCGCCTTCATCGCCCGCGAGAGCGAACGCCTGGCCCGCCGCCTCGACATCGGTCCCTTCTACGACGGCCTGCCCCCCAATCTTCTGCGCGCCTGGCTTGATGAAGCGCTGGCTCCCGCCGACTTCGCCCGCCACCTCGCGCAATGCGAGTGGATTGAGGGCCCGATCTTTCCCGTCGGCCCGGACGACTAACGCACCTCGAGGGCGTTTGGCCTCACCACCTGCTGTGCGTATGGTGAGTGCTCGCTGCGGGACTTTGTGTCGTCAGATGACTTCCCTTCAGGGCGCGCTGTGCTGGATACCATCGCCGAGTTCATTCAAGCCTCCATCGGCCCCTACCTGCCGATGACCCTCACCGCGCTCGCCCTGACCGCCGCCCTGCTCTCCTCCGGGCATATCTTGCTCTCGCGCCGTGATCCCGGCTCCGCCATCGCCTGGACGGCCCTGGTGTGGCTCGCCCCCCTGCTCGGCTCGGCCGCCTACCTGATGCTGGGCGTCAACCGCATCCAGCGCCGTGCCGAATCGCTGCGCATCCAACACCACCAGCGTCGTCACGCCACCGAAGATCTCACCCTGAGCGACACCGAGCTCCGAGAGCGCCTCCACGAAGACGCCGAACACCTCATCCCTCTGCGCGCCCTGGTCGATCGCGTGGTGCGCCGCCCCCTGGTCGCCGGCAACAAAGTCCGCCCCCTCTTCGACGGCGACGACACTTACCCGGCCATGCTCAAAGCCATCAACGAGGCGACCTCATCGGTTACCCTCATCACCTATATCTTCGATAACGATGAGATCGGCCGCACCTTCGTCGACGCTCTGGAGCGCGCCCACAAACGCGGCGTCAAAGTCCGCGTGCTCATCGACGCCGCCGGCCTGCGCTACTCCTTTCCCTCCATCCACCAACGCCTCAAGCGCGCCCGCATCCCCTCGGCCCGTTTTCTGCCCTCCATCCTCCCGCCGCACATCATGACGGTGAACCTGCGCAACCACCGAAAAATCATGGTCGTCGACGGCACCATCGCCTTCACCGGCGGGCTCAACATC
Organism: Lujinxingia vulgaris; assembly: GCF_007997015.1. NCBI lineage: Bacteria > Deltaproteobacteria > Bradymonadales > Lujinxingiaceae > Lujinxingia > Lujinxingia vulgaris. Next base: position 452,019 of record NZ_VOSM01000002.1, on the reverse strand, counting down.
CGCGACGCGCATCGCCTCAACACCAACCCCAAATTTCCCGTCCACGACCTGCACTTTCGGATCGAGGGCCCCGTCGTCGCGCAACTTCAGGAGGTCTTCTCCGAAGACTGGGAGTTCACCACTGGCGAGCGCCTCGAAGGCCCGGAGTACTTCCCCACCCTGGAGCCGGTCGGCGACATCGTCGCTCGCGGCATCTCCGACGGGCCGGATGAAGACATGGATCGCCTGCGCTGGACCATCGTCGGCGCCATCGCCTCGGCCCGCCACCGGGTGCGCATCATGACGCCCTACTTCATCCCCGACGACTCGCTGATCACCGCGCTCAACCTGGCTGCGCTGCGCGGTGTGCAAGTCGACATCCTACTCCCCTCAGTCAACAACCTCGTCTACGTGCAGTGGGCCTCCATGGCCCACCTGCGCAGCCTTTTGGACTGGGGCTGCAACATCTACTTCAGCCCGCCCCCCTTCCATCACTCCAAGCTGATGGTCGTCGACCGCACCTGGTTCACCCTGGGCTCGGCCAACATCGACCCGCGCAGCCTGCGCCTGAACTTCGAGTTCAACCTGGAATGCTGGGATGTCACCCTGGGCGGCCACCTCGATCAACTCCTCCAGGACCACATCGACGAGGCCACCCGCCTCACCCGCGAAGATTGGGAGGGCCGCCCCCGCTGGCAACGTCTGCGCGACGGCGTCGCCGCCCTGCTCTCCCCCTACCTCTGAGCACGTCAGGTCGTCTCGAGCTGCTTTGAGCGCTCATAGATCTTGCGCGTCAGCGCCGAGATCGCCGCCTGGCTCAGCTCCCGCTCTGGCACCCAGCGCCAGCGTTCGTCGGCAAACGTCGCCTCCGAGCCCACCTCGGCGGCAAAGATGCGCGTCAACAACCGACGGTGTGAGAAGACATGCGTCAGCTCGCCAACTTCCTCGGCGACCACCTTCATCCCCAGCAATGACGCCACCTCGTCAAGCTTCGGCCAGCGTTTGCCCTCGCGCTCCACGGTGGGAAACTCCAGCATCCCGGCCAGTAGACCGCCGGCATCACGCGGGCCCACCAGCAGCTCTTTCCCCCGCCGCCCCTGGCGCGTGACCACCACTGCCACCGCCCGCATCGGTTTGACCGCGCTGCGACGCGCCACCTCCGGCAACGCCTCGGGCTCACCACTGGCAAAGCCCGCACAAAACTCCCGCACCGGGCAGAGCAGACAGGCCGGCGATCGCGGCGTACACACCCGCGCCCCGAGCTCCATCAAGGCCTCATTAAAGTCTCCCGGGTTCTGCGGATCGACCAGCGCCTCGGCCAACCCCCAGAAACTCTTTTGATTGGCCGTGCTGCGCGGATCGCCCTCAATGGCAAAGAGGCGCGCAAAGACGCGAATCACATTGCCATCCACGATCGGCGCCGGCAGCCCGAACGCAATCGACGCGATCGCCCCGGCCGTATAAGGCCCCACCCCCGGCAGCGTGCGCAGCCCCTCCAGCGTCGAGGGAAGCTCCCCGCCGTGTTCCTCCACGATCACCTTCGCGGCCCGATGCAGAAAACGCGCGCGCCGGTAGTACCCGAGCCCCGACCACTGCTCGAGCACCTCCTCCTCATTCGCCGCCGCCAGCGCCGCTACATCGGGAAAGCGCGCCATCCACCGCTGAAAGTAGTCGACGACGGTGACCACCTGGGTCTGCTGCAGCATGATCTCGGAGACCCACGTCGCATAAGGATCCCCCACCCCGCGCCAGGGAAGCTCACGCCGCTCTCGCCAGAACCAGCTCAGCAGCGCGCGCTGAAACGCGTCCACTCGCCCCGCAACAGCGCTGGCAGCGAGCACCTCACTCACGCCGGCTCCGGCGCCACGCACTGATTGGTCGACTCCTCATAGACCTCATCGTCGGCGCAACCCTCGCACCCCGACTCGCAGCGGGCTACCGGACAGCCGCGCTGATCGTCAAAGATCTCCAGACCGCAGCCCTCCCGACACTGAGGCTCCTGCACTGCCGGGCAGGTCATGCATTCTTCATTCGCCTCATTATAATACTCCCCCTGACGGCAATCCTCCGGCCGATCGGTCGCCTCAGCGCCACAGCCGACCATCAGGAGCACCGCCGCCGCCAACATCCACTTCTTCACACTCACCTCTGCGTCGTGACCATCACAGGTGGCATCGCCACCGGGAGCTCTGTCCTAACAGCGTCCACAGGCCCTGAAAAGCCCCGCCGCAAGGCCCGGGCGTCGATTGCGCCGCCGCAGGGCCTTTGTTACGGTATGTTGAACGCTCACCCCGAAAACCTGCGGGCTCTACCCTCCCCGCCTCCCGGTGTGTGCGACGCAACATCCCTCTCCTTTTTAGCCGTGAACGTCGACTCTTCGCTCTCCTCGGTCCAAGCATGTCAGCAGGCGCCCGCATCGGGACGGTCATTGAGAACAAATACCGCCTGGACGAGCAGATCGGTCATGGCGGCATGGGCGCCGTATACCGCGGCACCCAGCTGATGGTCGATCGCCCCGTCGCCGTCAAACTGCTGCATCCGAACTTCGCGCATCAAAAAAACGTTCAGGCCCGCTTTGAGGTTGAGGCCCGCGCCATCGGCCGGCTCAACCACCCCAACTGCATCACCCTCTACGACTTCGGTTACTCCGCCGATCTCAACGCCTTCTACACGGTGGTGGAGTACATCGACGGCACCCCGCTCGATGAGCTCGTCAACCAGCGCATGCCGCTGAGCACCGTGGTCACCATCCTGCGCCAGATCGCCTCGGCGCTCGACCACGCCCACCACCACGGCATCCTCCACCGCGATCTCAAGCCCGAAAACATCATGCTCGCCAGGCAGACCGACGGCAGCGAGGCCGTCAAGGTTCTGGATTTTGGCATCGCCCAGATCATGAGCGCGGAGAGCGATAGCGGCGATGACTTTGAGGCCGACCGCCTCACCCGCGCCGGCGAACTCTTCGGCACGCCGCCTTATATGAGCCCGGAGCAGGCGCAATCCTCGCGCACGCTCACCCCGGCCACCGACCTCTACTCGATGGGCATCATCGGCTACGAGCTCATCGAGAACCGCCTGCCCTTCTTCGCCGACACCCCGCTCGACATCTTGATGATGCACATCCATCAAGATCCGCCGCCGATGCGACGCAGCGGCGTCCCCGAGGCGCTGCGCTCGGTGGTGATGAGCCTGCTGGCCAAAGATCCGGCCGGGCGTCCGCCCAACGGCAAAGCCGTGATCGAGCAGCTGGCGGCCATTCCCGCCGAAGCGCTCGACGCCCCCCTGGCTGCCGCCCCGGCAGCCCCGGACGCGGCCCGCGCCGTCGACCCCACCCTGCTCAACCTGGACACTGGCGAGTCGCGGCCTATTGAAGGTCTGGACACCCCGCTGGACATCCCCCTCGACCTGACCTCAACTCTCCCCCAGACATCACCCGCGCCGGCCCCACCCTTGACCGCCGCCCATCACGCCCGCTCCCCGGAATCACCGACCGTGCCCACCATGATGGGCACCCCCGAAGATAAGCCCTGGCGCTCTCCTTCCGCCGATCGCATCGCGCAGTCCAACTCCAAACGCGGGATGGCGGTGATGCTGGGCGCGCTGATGATCGTGATGTTCGCCGGCCTGCTCTGGTGGGTCTCCACCCAGAGCGCCGACGAGCAGGCCGAGGCACTGGCTGAGACTCCCGCAAACACTCTCAACGCCAATATAAAAACATCTGACGAGGCCGCGACGCCCGAAGCGGCCCCCGTGGAGCCGGCTCCCCGCGAGGTCAGCGTCGCCCCGCTGGAAGCCGGCGAGCAGGCCCCCGAAGAGGCGGAGCCCGCGCCGGCCGTCGATAATTATCCGCCGCCGCCTCCCCCTACCCGACCGGCCACCCAGCGGCGCCAGGCCGCCTCCAAACCGGCCCGAACTCGCCAGGCTCGCAACGCCGAGGAGCGCGAGAAGTCGGCCAACGACGCGCCTGTCCGCCTCTACGACGACCAGACCGATGATGACGCCCCGCGCCGCCCGGCGCGCCTGGGCCTCTGAGGAGTTCTCTTGCCTGCACGACGCCGCCTGACCTCCCTGGCTGTACTGGCGCTCTTAACACTATGCAGCGCTCAGGCGCTCGCTCAAGACCCGGAGAGCCCCGAATACCAGCGCATGCTCCAGCTCAGCGATGAGGCCACGACCGCCGTCCTCGATGGCGACTTCGAGACCGGCGCCATCACCTTTCGCGCGGCCTTCAGAGCCTACCCCGACCCGGTGCTGCTCAAAAACGAGATGATCGCCTGGTACCGCGCCGGCGACTGCCACAGCGCGCTTCCGCCGGCGCGCAGCTTTTTGCGAAGCGAAAAAGCGCTGCCCGAAGACATCGCCGATGTGCGCACCGTCGAGCGTGACTGCCACCTTCAACTCACCGAAGAGGCGCTTGCCGCCGACGACATCGCCCTGGCCAGCTACCACCTCGACAGGCTCGAGGGGCTTGAGCTTCCGGCCGACTCTCAACAACGTCTGAATGAACTTCGCGCGCAGTACCAGCGCAAGGCGCCGCCAAAACCCGAGCCCGTGGCCTGCCCCGACGACACCGGCTGGAGCGTCCCTCCCCCCCGCGCGCTGGCCTTCTTCGGAGGCGGCCTCGCCGGTGCGATCACCGGCGCGAGCCTGCACATCGTGGCGCTGCAGCGTCAGGATGAGCTCGACGCCCTCTCCACCTCCGACGATCCCAACGACGCCCGTCGCCTCCGGCAGCGTCGCGCGGCCTGGGACGGCTACCTGCGCACCTCCCGCTGGCTTGTACCGACGATGTACACGCTGAGCGCAGCCGCCATCGCCACCGGCGTCTACCTCACCCTCACCGATGATGCCCCCGGCGAAGAAGACTCAAGCGAACGCGCGCTGCGCTTCGCACCGACGCTGGGCCCGGACTTTGGCGGGGCCCACATCTCCGGGTCCTTCTGAGACGTGTATGGGGCGGAGCTGCCGCGTGCGGCACGCAACCTTTGCACTGCGCCCCAACCTCTAGTATCGCTGCCGGCCACACCCCCCGACTCGGGGCCTGCCACTGCCAATGACCGGATCTTCGCTGCCATGACCCTCTCCCTCACTCGACTCGCCAGCACCATCGTCTCGCTGGCGTCCTGCGCCGTGATCGCGACCATGACGAGCGCGTGCATCTTCGCCGTCGACACCTCCCCGGTCGACTTCGACACCGGCACCGACGCCGGCGACGTCGACGCCTCCTCCTGTTCGCCCCCCTCCGAGCAGGCGCTCTGCGACCAGTACGAGCTGGGGTGTGGGGAGTACGAAGTTCTGGATGAGTGCGGCGAAACGCGCGCGATCAACTGCGGCGGCTGCACGCTCAACGACACCTGCATCAGCGGCGTGTGCGTCTGCCAGCCGGAGAGCCGCGAGGATTTCTGCGCCGGCCGCTCCGCCCAGTGCGGCATCAGCGAAGGCGTCGATCGCTGCGGCAATGAGCGCCGCGTCTTCTGCGGTGAGTGCAACGAAAACGAGGTCTGCCCTCCGGCCACCGGACCCGACGCGGCGCAGCTCTGCCAGGCCGAAGCGCTCTGCACCCCGGCCTGCAACAATGGCGAGTCCTGCATCGACGACCAGTGCGTCTGCACCTCCCCCACCGACGCGGAGCTCTGCGCCGAACACATCGCCGAGCAACCCGACACACAGGCCTGTGGCGAGCTCACCCTGACCGACCGCTGTGGCGTGGCGCGCGCCGTCGACTGCGGCAGCTGCGCCGACGAGGCGCAGTCCTGCTCCACCGCCAACCTCTGCTGCGTGCCGCAGAGCGACGAGGAGCTCTGCGAGCAAAACCAGCGCGAATGCGGCACCCTTGATATCACTGACAGCTGCGGCGAACGTCGGGTCATCTCCTGCGGCGACTGCGGATCGGACTGCTGCAACTCCGGCGTCTGTGAGCCGCGCGCGCTCGGACTTTTCTGCTAATCCTTAAAACCTCTCGCGATGAGCGACCTGCCATGAACGCTGAAACCATCGACACGACCTTTCTCATCGTCGGCGCCGGCATGACCGGGCTGGCCTTTGCCAACTTCCTGGACAGCGACGATGTGCTGATCGTCGAGCGCGACCGGGAGATCGGCGGCTGGTGCAAAACCGTGCACCAGGACGGCTTCGTCTGGGACTACTCCGGCCACTTCTTTCACTTCAAACACCCCGACATCGAGGCCTACCTGCGCGAGCGCATGGACCCCGATGAGGTCATCACCGTCGAAAAGAACTCCCTGATCCACATCGCCGACCACAAAGTTGACTTTCCCTTCCAGAAAAACATCCACCAGCTCCCGAAAGAGCTCTTCATCGACGCGCTCTACGACCTCTTCTTTCGCGAGGAGGCCAGCGCCGAGGCCGACGCGAACTCCTTTAAAGGGATGCTCTACGAGAAGTTCGGAAAATCCATCTCCGAGCTCTTTTTGATCCCCTACAACGAAAAACTCTACGCCTGCGACCTCGAAGAGCTCGATCGCGACGCCATGGGGCGCTTTTTCCCCCACGCCGATCTCAAGAGCATCGTGCGCAACATGCGCCGCCCCGATAACGCCTCGTACAACGCCACGTTCACCTACCCCATCAACGGCGCCATCCGTTACGTGGAGGCCCTCGCCAGTGACATCCCCGAGCAGGCGATGCGCCTGGGCGACGGCGTGCAAAGCATCGATCTGAACCAGAAGGTCGCCACCCTGCAGAGCGGCACACAGGTGCGCTACAAGCACCTGATCTCTTCGGCGCCCTTCGACCGCCTCTTAACGATGAGCGGGCTTCCCCACCAGCCCGAAGACTTCAGCTCCAACAAGGTGCTCGTCTTCAACCTGGGCTTTGATAAAAAAGGCCCCGAAGACGTCCACTGGATCTATTACCCGGAGCGCGATCTCAGCTTCTACCGGGTAGGCTTCTACGACAACATCATGGGCACAGAGCGCATGAGCCTCTACGTGGAGATCGGCCTTGCCTCCGACGCCGAGGTCGATGTCGAGGGCTCCCTCTCCCGCGTACTCACCGACCTCAAACGCGCCGGCGTCATTGAGGATCACGAGCTCGTCTCCCACCACAGCGTCGTGCTCGATCCGGCCTACGTGCACATCACCTCGCGCTCCCGCGCGAGCTTCGATGAACTCTCGGCCATCCTCAAGCAGGCCGGCATCTACTCGGTGGGCCGCTACGGCGGGTGGACCTACTGCTCCATCGAAGACAACATCGTGGAGGCCCGTGCGCTCGCGCAGCGCTTCAACACGCTGGCCCGCTCCTGACAGCCCTGAGCAGCACGCATAAAAAAACCGACCTCGCGCTGAGGTCGGTTTTTTTTGTCGCGTAAGGTCGTGCCGGGCGTCTCAGCCCTCTTCGCCGGGCTGCTCAAGCAGCCAGCGGGTCTGCTCCACGTCCTGCTCCAGCTCCCAGGCGGACTCATCGGCCTGCGGGAAGCCAGTGGGGTCGTGAGCGGTGGCGCGGTTCGTGCTCAAAAAGCTGAACATCACAAAGATGCCGAAGAGCACCAGCACTACGGCCACCATGTGGCTGGGGCGCAGGGTCTCAAAGTAGCGCTGAAGGTCGAAGTTCACAGGTGACGCCACCGCCGCGGCGCCGGAGGCCGCCGGCGTGTTCTGACGCGCGGCCTGCGCGATGGCGCGGGGCTCGGGCGTGGCACGACGCTCTTCGGGGATCGTCAGCGACTGACGCTTGCGGCCGGAGAAGCGCTCGTAGGTCTGAATGACCTGCTCCCCGTCCAGCCCCAGCTCACGGGAGTAGTTGCGAAGATGGCCGCGAAGAAACACCTCGGCGACGTACTCCTCAAAGCGATCGTTCTCCAGATGTTCCAGCATCTGGCGCGGGATACGGGTCATGGTGGCCACATCACTCAACCCCAACCCTTTCTCCTCGCGCGCTTCGCGAAGCATCATTCCGGGCGATTTCATACGACTTCCTTACGCGTTACGACTCGACAACGTGCGCATTCTTCTTTGCTCTGCGGCGACTGCCGGCAGCTGGCCAACTGTCGCGCTTTAAGCTGTGCTGCGTTGATACATCATTCCGCAGGGATTGCAACCCGTATTGGATAAGCTTTTAACCAGTTTAGCCGGCCTTTCGACCACACCCCAGCGGAAGTTTTCCACACCTGCATCCATCGCGCTTTAAATACTTAAAGAGATACTTCAATAGTGCACCGGCCGGCCTACCCCGTCAACAAATCCTAACGTAAAGTCATGTTACACAAGTACTATCTCCCCACCGCCCCCTTCTTGACACCCCAGCGCCCCGCTGATAGCAATGCAGGGTGCCTCAAAGCTGTATTTTTTGCGTTCAAATATCCGCCCAAAATTTCTCGGGTGTGCGTTCGCCTTCACCGCTTTTGAACCGGTCGAGGCCCCGGACCTTTTAAGCGACGCCTGCCCTGGTCGGATCGAGGAGTAACCTATGTTGGTGCGTGTACTGAATCGACTGACCGCAAGCCCCCTGCTCGCCACTCTGGCCGCGGCCGCGCTCTTTATGCCGGCATCTGCGACGGCCGGTGAGTTCACCGACCTGATGGACGCCGCCGATAATTTCGACGATCGCGATCCAGACACTTACGATCCCTTCGACTTCAACCTCGAGCCGACCTTCCGCTTCGACCACGGCACCGCCCGCATCAGCCGCGAGGCAGCGTGTGTGCCCACCGGCGGGTCGAGCAGCACGGTTGATGAGAACCCGCGCCTTGTGCGCGACTCGGGTCGTTGCAGCGAAGCGACGGTGGTGAATAACAAAGAGATGCTCTACCGCCAGACGCGCAGCACGCTCGACATTACGCTGCGCGCCGGCCTCTACAAAGATCTCGAGTTCCGCGCGACCCTCCCCTACGTCTTCGAGTCGAGCCGCGCGCTTAAATACGCCGACGACGATCCCTCCGGGCGTCGCATCGTGGACGCGGCCAACTCGTCGGTCGACCCCAGCGATGACCGCATCCGCCGCCACGCCGAGACGGTGTTTCAGCCCGGCGAGAGCGCCTCGCAGTTTGCGGCAGGGCTCGATGACTTTCAGCTTTATCGTTTCTTCGATCTGAGCAACCAGTACAGCACCGCGCAGACCCGCAGTGGCCTTGCCGACCCGACCATCGGGTTGCACTGGGCGCCCTGGAACGACCACCGCGATCCGACCAAAGCCACGCTGGCCCTGGGCATGGACTACACCATGCCGGTGGCCGAGGTGGAGCGCTTTGATAACAGCGCGGTCGGGCGCGGCCTGCACCAGCTCTCCTGGTCGGTGAACTCGTCGAAGAAGTTCGACTGGATCGAGCCCTACTTCGGCCTGAAGTACAACCTGCCCCTGGCCAGCACCAACTCGCTCTACGGGCGCACCGATCCCAACGCCGACAGCCAGGGCCAGGTGCTGCTCAACCCGCCGATGAGCGGGATGTTCACCGTGGGCACCGAGTTCATCCCCTATGAAGATGCCGAGACCGGCGCGCGCTACGGCATCGACCTGCGCTTTAGCTTCGGCTACACCAGCGAAGGCCGAGACTACACCGCGCTCTTCGACCACATGACCAGCGACGACAACGTCTGTAACAACCGCACCATCGACTCGGTCCGCCCGGAGTTCGACGGCGACGGCAACCTGCTCAACCCCGATGACGTGGCCTGCGCCTGGGTCGTGCGCCAGCCCTCCAACGCTCGCCCCTTGCCCATCTACGACGTGCGTGAGGCGATCGAGAGCGGCGACACCTCCGAGTTCGCCTTCCGCGACCTCGCCACGGTGGGAAGCTACGGCACCTTCGCCGGGCAGCTGGGCCTGAACCTGCAGCCTTCGCCCTACTTCCAGTTCAAGGCGGTCGGCGGCATCACCCACCACCAGTCGCACCTGATCACCAACGCGCGCACCGGTCGCAACTCGAGTCAAAGCAACGACGACACCGTCGCGCTCACCGGCCCCGACGCGCGCTACGAGCGCAACCCGGCGTACAACCCCAGCTACGACAACTCCGGGGCGCGCTTCCGCATCGAGAACTACAACATCTGGCACTTCGCGGTGACCGCGGCGCTGCAATTCTGAGCGCGCCATCCGAAGTCTGAAATGAGAAAAACCCCCGACGCACGCGTCGGGGGTTTTTCTATTCAGGGAATCGCGTTGTGGAGGCAGATGTGCGGCCGACTCAGGCCCCGCGCGTCCCCTCCACCGCGGCGATGCGCGCGTAGATCGCCGAGCGCGGAAGCTCACTAACCCTGGCGAGCACCTCCTTGATGCTGCGGGCGCTCAACCCCTGGTCGAGCAGCGCGCCGATGAGGCGGTCGGCCTGCGCCTCCTCCTCGCTCACTTCAGCCGCCTGGCCCGGCGCAACCACGAGCACAAGCTCCCCGCGTAGCTCCTCCTCCCGCGCGGCGACCTGCCTGCGAACCTCGGCCACCGGCCCCCAGAAGTACTCCTCGAAGCGTTTGGTCAGCTCTCTGCCCACACACACCTCGCGTTCCGGCCCGCAGACGGCCTCCAGATCGCTCAGGGCTTCTTCGAGACGTCGGGGAGACTCGTAGTAGATGACCGTCACGCCCAGGCCCTCCAGGGCCTTGCAGCGCGCCTGGCGAGCCGCGGATTTCGGCGGCAAAAACCCCTCAAAGTAGAAGCGGTCGCTGGGAAGCCCCGAGGCGCTCAGGGCGACGGTGGCGGCCACCGGCCCGGGGAGCGCCACGACCTTCACGCCGGCCTGTCGCGCCGCACGCACCAGCCGGTAGCCCGGATCCGAGATGGTGGGGGTGCCCGCATCGCTGATGAGCACGACCTGGCGGCCGGCCTCAAGCTCCTCGACCAGACGCTCCGCCTGGGACTGGGCGGTGTGATCGTCGTAGCGCCACAACTTCGGCCTCCCCTCAACCCGCGCCACCCCGAGGCGCTCCAGGAGTTTGCCGGCGTTGCGGGTGTCTTCACACGCGATGATGTCGGCCTCCCGCAACGCCTCCAGCTGGCGGGGGCTTAAATCGTCGAGGTTTCCAATGGGGGTCGGGCACACAACGAGCATGGCGTACGCTCCACTCTCATTTCAGATCGTCTGTTCAACGACGCGACTCACAGGGCCTGCCCCGGCTGCTGCGCAACCCGCGGCGCCCCGCAAAAAAGGGCGGCCGCCACATGGTGTGACGGCCGCCCTCTTCACTGGCAGGGGATGACCCGGGCGGTCAAGCCCCCGGCCTTATTTACCGATCGCCAGCCCCAGCTCCTCGCGAAGCTGGAAGTACTCTTCGCTGATGGAGAAGAGCACCAGCTCGCGGATCTTCTCTTTGACGCTGGCTTTGCCCATCGGAACAAGGTCGCTCTTGATGCAGCCGGCAGCGGTATGAAGATCACCGCAGATGAGCAGACCCATGCGAATCGCGGTGTGCTCCACCGCCAGCACCCATTCCGAGAGGTTGGGGTTCTGGCCCTTGCTCAGGAACTGCTTCATCGCCTTCTGCGCCTGCATCAGCATCGGGCCGGGAAGCGCCATGAGCTCTTCCTTGATCGGCGCGCCCTGCTCACCGAGCGTCGCGCCAATGCCTAAGCTCGGGTCGGTGATGTCCATCAGCCCCATAAAGAGCAGCTTGAGGAACTCCGTGGGCTGACCGATCGAGCCGACGTAGTGACGCGGCATCACCCAGGTGAGCGACTTGGCGATGATAAACGCCAGCTCGCGGTCGCCGCTCTTCTGGCGCACATCGCCACCGATGATCACCGCCGCCGGATCGACGTTGGCGTTGCGCATGCCCATGGCCTGGTCACCCTTGAGGTAGACAAGGGGCGCGGGCAAGAGCTGCATCGTCTGGGCGACGTAGCGGTAGACGTTGTTAAAGGGCGTCTGCTCCTCGAGGTTCACCAGGTCGCGCTTCTTATGCACGCCCCAGTCCTTGATGGAAGAGAGCGAGTACATCGGGCGAAGCCCCTGGCCGAGCACCGTCATGATGTAGGTGATCAGCACATCCTGGCGCGGGTGGTAGAGGCGCTTGTACATCTCCTCGTTGAAGGTCCCGCGCGCCGGCTGCATATGGGCGCCCAGGTACTTCTTGTAGAAGGTCTCCTCCTGCTCCGAGGCGCTCTGCAGGAAGCTGAGCGCGCCGGCCATGCACCAGGCTTTGTCGTACTGCTTGGTCTGGATGTAGCTCTTAAAGAGCACCCGGTAGCTCTCCACGCGGAACTGGTCGAGCTCAATGAGCTTGCGATGCTGCTCAATGGCGCCCTCCGGATCGCTGCCGGTCTTCTCGTAGAGCTCGGCCAGAATCAGGCGCAACTTCTCGTCGGAGGGGTTCAAGCCCACGGCGATCTTATACGCCTCAATGGCCGTCTCCATGTCGCCCAGACGCGTACGATAGATCTCGCCGAGGTTCTGCCAGAGCAGCGTCTTGACGCTCTCCATCTGACCGTCGTCGTGCTCGCTGACGCGGTGAAGCATGCGGCGGTAGGCGCGCGAGAGCTCCTTCCATTCCTTCTGCTTGGTGAGGATGCGATCGATGGCCTCAAAGGCCTTGAGCATCTTCACGTCCACATCGAGCGTCTCATCGAAGAGGGCGACGGCCTGCATCGGGTCGTCGATCTCATCGCGGTAGATGACGGCCGCGGTGTAGTAGTACTTGGCGATGCGGCCCGGATCCTGCTCCTGCTCGATGATGCGCTTGAGGATGTCGACGGCCTCATGCCACTGGCGAGTCTTGGTGTAGAGATCGAGCAGCTTGCGCAGGATGACCACGCTCTTGGGCTCCAGCGCCAGCGCTTGCTCGTAGGCATCGACCGCCGCCGGGGGCTGGTTGAGCTTGGTGGCCAGCAGATCACCCATCTTGGAGAGGTGGGCGAAGCGGGCGGTCGCGTCATCTTCGGCGTCGAGCAGCCATCGGGTGTAGTGGACCACGTCCTCCCACTTGCTCTGGGCCTCGGAGACCTCCACCAGGTTGACCAGCGTGGGACGATGCTGCGGGCTGAGCTCGAGCGTCTTCTCAAAGTACTGGCTGGCCTTGCGCATCTCGCCAAGCGTTTTGCGCACCGAGCCCAGGCGGAAGTAGATCTCAGCCAGCTCGGGCGTCTCCAGCTTATCGGCGTGATGCAGCTGCAGCGCCTGGAGCACCTTGGAGGCCTGCTCCCACTCCTCGCGGTTGTAGAGCAGCTGACCGAGGCCCTTGAGCGTCTCCATATCGTTCGGATCGAGCTCGTAGGCGTTGCGGTAGGCCGCAAGGGCACGCTCGGGCTGAGCGAGCTGGTCGTAGGCCTGCGCCAGCTGCAGCTGACGGCGGTGAAGCTCGCTGGCCGGCGCAGATCCCTGGCTGAAGACGCCGATGACCATCTCCAGGAGCGGGATGGCGCGCTCAAAACGGCGCTCGCGCACGTACACATCGATCAGAGGTTCAGCCGCCTCGGTGATGCGGGGCTCAAGCTCCAGGGCCGACTCGTAGTAGCGCAGCGCGCTGACCTCATCGCCGACCTGCTCCTCGTAGATCTTCCCGATCTCGCACTGCAGCGCAGCCTTCGCGCTCAAGTCACGGGTGGCCTCCTCGGCCGCCTTAAGCACGCGAATCAGGCTCTGCCACTCCTGCTGAATCGCCAGCAGGTTGCGCACCGCATCGAGCACACCCGGGTGGGTCGGCTCCAGGCGCAGCGCCGAGAGGTAGGCGTCTTCGGCGTTGGCGTGGTCGTGAAGCTGGCTCTCCATCAGCTGGCCGGCGCGGAAGTACACATCCACGCGCCCGGCGGGATCTTCGAGCTGGTCGGCCAGGCGGTTGTACGCCTCGACCGCGCTCTCCCAGTTGCTGGTGGACTCATGCAGTTGCGCAAGCTCCGACCAGAGCTGCGGGTTAATCGGCTCCAGCCCCAACGCGGCGTTGAACGCCTCGATGGCCGAGTGCGGATCGCGCACCTGGTCGCGTTGCACGCGCCCAAGCTCGGTGTAAAGCGCGACCTTCTCATCGCCTCGCTGCGAGAGCTCGATGTGGCGTTGCAACACATCGACAAGCTCAAACCAGCGCTCCAGCGCCATGTAGAGACGCTCGAGGTTCTCAATGGCGGTGACGTTCTCCACGTCCACCATCAAGATGTGGTTGTAGCTCTCAACGGCGCGCTCCATATCGCCGAACTGGCCCTCAAAGACGCCGGCCATCTTGCCGTAGATCGTCACCTGAGCGTCGGGCTCGTGGGTCAGCGCCAGGCGCTGCTCAAGCACGTCCACAAGCTCATCCCACTGCCCGCTCTGGGTGTAGAGACGCTCCAGAGCTTCGAGCGTGGGGGCGTGGGTCTGATCGACGGTGAGCACGTCACGGTAAGCCATGATGGCCTGACCGATGTCGCCAAGCTGAACTTCCCAGAGTTCGGCGGCGCGGCTCTTAATGGCCACAATCGCGTCGGGATCGTAGGTGGCGCCGGCCTTCTGCTCGAGCACCGCCACGAGCTCTTCCCAGCGCTCGAAGGTCTCAAAGACGCGCTCCAGGCTCTCCATCGCCAGGATGTCGGTCGGGTCGATGACCAGGATCTCGCGGTAGGCTTCCACCGCCTGATCCACCTCGCCGAGCTGCATTTCGCTGAGTTCGCCGAGCTTACGCCACAGCTCGATGCGCGAGTCCGGCTCACCGACCAGATCAACCTGGGTGCGCAGCACCTGGGCAAGCTCCGGCCAGGCGGCAAGGCGGCGGTAGAGCCCCTCGAGCATCTCCAGGATCTCGATGCTGTCCGGGTTGATCGCCAGCGCACGCTGCAGGTGGTAGACGGCCTCATCGGGCTGGTTGAGCTCGATGGCGCGCCACTGGCCCACAAGGCGATGAAGCTCGGCAGCCTGCGGCGAGTCGTCGATGGCACGAAGTACATCGCCAAAGCGGCTGACGGCTTCTTCCCAGAGCCCGGTCTGACGCGCGAGCCGTTCAATATCGGCGATCAGCGCCTCATCGCTCATCGTCTCCGGCCCAAAGGCCGAGAGCAGCACGACGAGCGAGTTTTCGGGCTGCATCAGGTTCTCTTCGAAGATGCGCGCGGCGTTTCGCAGGTTCTCCACGCGCTCGAAGACGTCGTCGCCGACCATCTCGGCGCGGTCCAGGTAGACGCCGGCGAGCTGCTCAAAGCCCTCCGAGGTTCCCTGCTCCAGGAAGATGGCTTCCAGCGCGCGGCTGGCCGACATCCGCATCGGATCGATCTCGAGCACCGCGCGGTGGTACTGTACGGCCCGGTCGCGATCGAGAAGTTTTGTCTCCCAGATCTCGGCGACGCGGGTGAGCAGCTCAATCTGCTGCTCGGCGTCCTGCATCCGATCGGCCTTCAGCTCAAGCACCTGGGCGGCTTCCTCCCAGCGACTCTCCTGGAGGTAGAGCCCTTCGAGCTCATCGAGGGCCTGGTCGTGGCCGGGATCAAGCCCCAGCACGTTCTTCCAGGCGTCGATAGCCGCGTCGGGGTTCATGAGCATATCGCCCTGCACCCGGCCAAGCTCCACCCACAGGTCGAGCTTGCGCTCGTGGGCGACCTGCTCGTGGGCGATGAGGCGCTCGACCATCTCGGCCTGCTGCTGGTAGTCGGCCTGACGGGTGGCGATATCGTGCAACGCCTCGAGCGCCGGCAGATGACGCCCATCCAGCCCGAGCACCGCCGTCCAGGCGTCCTGGGCCTGAATCTCATCGTTGAGGTACTCGCCATAAATGGTGCCGAGCGACTCATAAAGGTTGAGCTGCTCGTCGGGATCCTGGCTCAGCTCCACCTCGCGACGAAGCACACCCACCAGATCATCCCAGCGCTCACCATCGAGGTAGAGGCGGCGAAGTTCGCCGAGCGCCATGCGATCATCGGGGCGCAGCTCGCTGGCGCGCTCCCACAGATCGACGGCGTCGTCGGTGCGACCGAGCATATCTTCGGCGATGCGCGCCATACGCGCCTGGTAGTCGGCCTGCTCATCCGGGTCGTGGGTGAGCTGCGAGCGACGCTCCAGCACATCGAAGAGGGGCTCCCAGGACTGCAGCGCGGTGTGAATCTGCTCCAGGTTGGCCAGCGCCTGCTCGTGGTCGGGCTGAATGCTCAGGATGCGCTCATAGGTCGACACAGCCTGATCGTAGTCGGTGAGCTGCTCGGCAAAGACCTGCGCCAGGCGGAAGTTCAGCTCCACGACCTCCAGCTCGTCGTAGGTGCCCTCGACGCGGCGCTCCAGCACCCCGGCCAGATCCGCCCAGCGCGCCTGCGCCAGGTAAATGCGGTCGAGCGCGGCCAGCGCCTCGGCGTGGGTCGGGTCAAGCTCAAGCCCCTTGAGGTACGCCATCTCGGCGTCTTCAAACTGCTCCAGGCGAGCATCCAGGATGGTCGCCACGCGCAGCCAGAGGCCGAGCGCGGCGTCATCGGTGATCTGCGGGCTCTCCAGCGCGTCGGCGTAGAAGGAGGCCGCCGCGCCCCAGTCGAGCGTCTGCTCGGCCAGGCGCTCGATCTCGGCGATGGCCATCTCATCGTCAGGACGCTCCACCAGCGCGGCACCGTAGGCCTGCATCGCACGGCCGAAGTCCTGCAGCGGGTCGAGGAAGATGCGCGCCACCTGGGTGAGCAGCTCGTAGCGCTCGATGGGATCCTCGAGCATCTCCAGGCGCTGCAGGTAGATCTCGACCAACTTCTCGTGCTGGCCTTTCTCCAGGTAGTAGGGCTCCAGGATGTCGCTGATGCGCTGGACCTGACGCCCTTCCATGAACATCTGCTCCAGGTTGTCGATGGCCTGGGCGTTGTCCGGCTCCTCCAGGAGCACTTCCTGGTAGGTGGAGATGGCGTTCTCGGCGTCGTCGAGCGCGGCCTGGTAGAGCAGGCCCAGTCGCAGGCGAAGCTCCAGCGCCTCGGCGGGGTCTTCGCTGCTGAAGATGCGGGTGCGCAGGATCTCGGCCAGGTTCGCCCACTCCCCTTCACGCTGGTAGAGGCGGTCGAGCGCGAGGATCGCGTCGTTTTGCTCCGGCTCAATCTCAAGCACGCGGGTATAGCGGGTGATGGCCTGCTGCGGCTGGTCGAGCTCTTCTTCGAAGATGCGCGCCACGCGCAGGTGCAGCGCGGTGGCAACTTCAAAGTCGGTGACCGAGACCAGGCGCTGATCGATCTGCTCGATGAGCACATCCCAGGCGCCGAGCTGGCTGGCGAGTCGCTCCAGGGTATCGACGATCTCGACGCGACCGGCGTCGACGTTGAGGGCTTCGACGTAGGTGGTAAACGCCTCGGCCGCATCGCCCATCTGCTGCTCCACGATCGGACCGACCTCTTTGTAGAGTTCGATGCGGCGATCGGGATCTTCGGTGGCGTCGATCAGCAGGCGGTAAACCCAGACCAGCTTCTCCCACTGGCCGGCCTCCCGGTAGAGGGGCTGCAGGACCTGGGCGGCCTCCACGCTCTGCTCGTTGCGCTCCACGAGCCCCTCCAGCGCCTCGATCGAGGGCTGGTGCTCGGGGTTCTGCGAGAGCACATCCTGATAGACCTCCACGGCCCGCAGCGCATCGCCCAGCTGAACTTCCCAGAGGCGGCCGGAGCGGTATTTGAGCGTCTCGATCTCTTCGGCGTATGGCGAGAGCTGCAGCTGCTGCTCAAGCGTCTCGAGGAGCTCATGCCACTGCTCGGTGGCCTCAAAAAGCTCATCGAGTTTCTCCAGCGCGTTCTTCTCGCTGGCGTCCAGATCGAGCACCCGGCGGTAGGTGTCGATGGCGTCGTCGGGCTGCTGCAGATGCTCCTGGTAGATGGCGCCCATCACATAGAGCAGGTCTTTGCGCGCGGCGTCATCGTCAGCCAGGTCGAGCTTGCGCTGGTAGATGTCGAGCAGGTCGTGCCAGCGCTCCATCTCGGTGTAGAGCACTTCGAGACGGTCAATGGCGTGACGGTCGGCCTCATCGATGGCCAGGGCGCGGTGGTAGACCTCCACAGCCTCGTCCGGCCCGGAGAGGATGTCCTCAAAGAGCGTGCCGGCCTGGTGAAGAAGATCTTTGCGCTCATCGAGATCTTCGACGAGCTCGGACTTCGTCACAAGAATCTGCACCAGCTCCGACCACTCCTGGGTGTGGCGGTAGATGGTCTCAAGCTCCTCCACGGTCTCAAGATCGGCCGGGAAGAGATCGAGCACGGCGTGCAGGTGCACGGTGGCCCGGTCAAGCTCGGCCAGGGGCTCGATGTAGATGGCCGCGGCCCGACGCATCATGTCGCGCTTCACATCGGGATCGGTCTGGTACTCGGCCTCCTGTTCGAAGACCTGCACGAGCTCCTCAAAGCTCTGGGTCGCCTCACCGATGCGGTAGAGGTTGTCGAGGGTGGCCTCGTTGGCAACATCATCGCGCAGCGCACGAGCGTAAGTCACGAACGCCGATGCAATATCCTGCAGCTCGCCCTCGTGCAGCGCGGCGATGCGGTGCAGAAGCGCGACGCGCTCGTCGGGGTCCTGGCTGACTTCCACCTGAACCTCAAGCGCGGTGACCTGACGCGCGGCGTCGCCGCGCTCGGTGTAGATCGGCTCGAGGATCTTAGAGATGCGAGCGCGCGGGGCGCCCTCCTGCATCATCAGGACTTCCATCGCGGCGTTGGCCGCCATGTTATCGGCGTCGGCAGTCAAAACCTCTTCGTACAGGTCGACGGCGCGTGAGGCGTCGCCGAGCTGTGCTTCGACAAGCGCGGCCAGGCGGTTCTTGATGGGAAGCTGCGCCTCCTCATCGACCAGCTCCAGCTCCTGCTCGAGGTTCGAGGCAAGCTCGTTCCACATCGCCTCGGCCTCATAGATGCGGTCGAGTTCAGCGTAGGCGCGCAGGTTCTCCGGAGCGTCTTCGAGGATCTCCAGGTAGATCGCGATGGCCTGATGCGCATCCTCAAGAAGCGTCTCCCAGACCTGGGCTTTGCGGAACTTCAGCGCCTCGGCGTCGGCGGCGTCTTCGGTCTGCTCGATCTTGCGATCGAAGACCTCCAGCAAGTCGCGCCAGGCCTCGGTGGTGATGAAGAGCTCTTCGAGATCATCGAGCGCGCGGGCGGAGCCGGCGTCGATGAGCAGGACCTCTTCGAGGTTGCGGCGGGCTTCGTCGTAGGCTTCGCGGCGCTCGGCGTTCACCGTGGCGAGCACAAAGAAGTAGCCGACGCGAAGTTCGTCATCCTCAATCTCGGGGAGGACGGCCTCGTAGGCTTCGACGAAAGCGTCCCAGAGCTCGAGCTCGTGGGCGATGCGGTAGAGCTGCTCGCGAGCCGAGGCGTCGGCCGGATCGCTCGCGATGACGCGGGCGTAGCGCTCAAAGGCGCGGGCGCCCTCGCCCAGCTCATGGAGCAGAACATCGCCGGCGCGACGCTCCAGCTCGCGGCTGGCCTCGGCGTCGTCGGCAGCCTGGGCCTGGATGCTCAGCGAGCCCACCAGATCTTCCCAGCGACCGTGAATTTCGTAGACGGGCTCGAGGATCGTGGCGACGCCGGCCTTAAAGAGCTCGTCGTCCAGAAGACGCTCAAGCGCTTCGCAGGCCTCAGCGTGGTCCGGGCGCCAGAGCACAACTTTGGCCAGCGCGGCGACCGCCTCTTCGACCTCGCCAAGGTGGTCCAGACAGACCAGGCCAAGCTCAAAGCGCAGCGCGCTCAAGAACTCGACGTCGTCTTCGGTGTAGTAGGCGGGCGCGCCGAGGTCGATGGCGTCGAGATCTTCAATCTCCTCGATCGCTTCTTCCTGCGCGGCTTCCACCGCATCGACGGCGGAGTCTTCGTCGCCGGACTCGGCAGCGATCTCCTGAGCAACGGAATCATCGCTCAGATCGGCCAGCACATCGTCGACGTCATCGCCGCCTGCAAAGCCCTCGCCGAACATCGAGCGCTCCTGCGGAGCGCCCTCGCCAATGAGCGCCTCGATGTCGACCAGGTTCGTGGCGTAGCGGCGGCTCTTCAGCCGGGCGCGACGCTCCACCAGGTCGATCTCCTTGCGGATCACGTCGGCCAGGTCGGCGTACTCTTCTTCCTGAGCATAGAGGCGATGCAGCTCGGCCAGAGACGTGAAGTTATGCGGGTCGAGCTCCAGCGCCTCATTATGGCGAGCGATGGCCGTGACCACATCGGAGGCTTCCACCTCGGCGATGCGGGCCATGCCCTGGAGGATCTGCACCCGGGCGTCGCGGTCGTCCTCAAGCTCCAGGCGGTGGCGGTAGACCTGCATCAGGTCGTCCCAGCGCGCGCTGGCAAAGTAGATGCGCTCCATGGCTTCGAGCGCGCGCAGGTTGTCTTCCTCCACGTCGAGCACGGCCTGGAACTGCTCGAGCGCAGCGTCCAGATCACCGAGTTCCTCGGAGAGCACGCGGCCCAGAAGTGCACGCACCTCCAGGACCTGGGCCTCATCAAGGTCGGCGTCGAGCGCCTGGCGATAATGTTCCACCAGCGTCGACCACTCTCCGGCCTCGCCAGCGGTGGCCTCAAGTTCTGCGACCACGTCGAGCTCAGCGGGAACCTCGAGGAAGGCCTGGCTGAAGCGGGCAAACGCCCCGTCAACATCACCGAGGCTGTCGCGGTGCAGACGCGCAAGTTTGAGCTGAAGCGCCTTACGTTCGGCGGGCTCCTCGCAGTGCGAGAGCACGATCTCCAGGGCCGACTTCAACTTCTCTGCGTCACCGGCCTCCTCGTAGATCGGGGCGAGTTGGGCAGCGGCGGCTTCGTTCTCGGCGTCGAGCTGAAGGACACGCTCAAGCTCGCGCTCGGCGCGGTTGGTATCGTCGAGTTCTTCACGCCAGATGCGCGCGGAGCGAAGCAGGAGTTCGATCTTGACGTCGTCTTCTTTGATCGTGCCGCTGAGCGTGCCGAGGATGCGCACAAGGTCGGAGTACGCATCCGACTCGGCATAGAACGCCTCAAGCTCATCCCACTGGCGGTTGTCGATGTAGAGCCGCTCAAGCGCCTTGCGGGCCTTGAGGTCATCGGGATCGAGCGCGAGCGCGCCCTTCCAGGCCTCGGTGGCGCGCTGGCTGTCTTCCAGGCGGTCGGCGTAGAGCATGCCGAGCTTCTGGTAGAGCTTCATCGACTCGGCGGCGTCATCGCTCTGAGCGACTTTCAGCTCGAGAATCTCGGCCAGCGCCTCATAGTCGCGGTTCTTCTCGTAGAGCGTCTCCAGGGCGTCGAGGGCGTCGGCGTCGGCCGGGGCAACTTCGCGAACTTCCAGCCAGAGCTCGGTGGCGACCTCCGGCTTACGCAGCTTGTCAGTGGCCAGGCGCGCGACCTCTTTCAGGCCTTCAGCGCGAGCTTCATCGGAGTCGAAGGTCTCGATCTCACGCTTGGAGACCTCGATCAGGCTCTCCCAGTCGCGGCGCTTCTCGTACATCTCCTTGAGGAAGGTGATCGCGTCGCTGTTGTAGGGCTCGATCTCGAGAACCTGTTCGTAGGCTTTGATCGCCTCGGCCTGGTTGCGGAACTTCTCGATGAAAAGAGTCGCAATCTGGCTGTAGATCTCAACCTTCTGCTCGGCCGTCGGGACGATCTCGGCCTTGGTCTGCAGCATGTTGATAAGATCCGACGACATGTTCATGTCGCCGTAGAGCTCGATGAGCTGGTCGATGGCGTCGAGGTCTTCGGGGGCGAGCGCGAGGATCTCTTTGTAGATGTTGATCGCCATGCGATCCTGGTTCATCTCCTCGCGGTAGACGCGGATCACCTCGTAGAGAAGATCGACCTTATCTTCGACGCGATCGTCACCGAGCCCCTCGACCTCCTGCTTGACGAGATCGACGTACATCGGCCATTTGCCGGCGCGCTTATAGAGGATCTTGAGGCGGCTCTTGACCTGCTCGGCATCGACCTGGCGCTCCAGGCGGCGCAGCGCGTCGATCTCTTTGTCGGGCTCATTGAGCGCCGCGGCCAGGTCGGCCATGCGCAGGTAGACCTTGAGCGCGCGCTCATCGGCGTCGAGGTCGGCGTGGCGCTGCTCCAGGCTGCGCTGGAACTTGCGCCAGTTGGACTGGGCTTCTTCCAGATCGGAGAGGGCATCGAGCACCGCCTCATCGTTGACCTCTTCGGCGATGGAGCGGGCCATCTCCACGTCGCTGAGTTCGTAGAGAGCGATGCGCGCGCGGAGCGCGCCGCCGCCTTCCACGCCCGAGGACTCGACCGCAGCGAGCGCCCCGCTCCAGAAGTCGTTGTCGGCGTAGAGGTAGCTGACGCGCTTGTAGTACTCGAGACCTTGATCCGCAGCGAGCGCTCGCTCAAAGAGCGCGACACCTTCGCTGGCGTCGGTGGTGTGGCGGGCCTGCAGGCGCGCGGCGCGCACAAGAAGGCGCAGGCCTTCCTCGCCGCCGGCGTCTTCGGCGCGCTCGACCATCGCCGCAAAGCGGTCGCGCCAGTCGCGCGAGGCGCTGGCCGGCGCTTCGTCGGCCACAACCTCAAACTCTTCCATCGCTTCGAGTTCTTCGAGTTCTTCGGAGGCGTCAGCAGCTTCCAGTTCGGCGGCTTCGTCGTCTTCGGACGCCTCAAGCGCCTCGGCATCGTCGAGTTCTTCGGCCTCGACAAGAGCTTCGAGTTCGTCGACTTCGTCGGCGGCTTCCAGCGCCTCTTCGTCTTCATCGGAAGCGTCCAGCGCTTCCATCTCTTCGACGACTTCCTCATGTTCATCGACGTCGTCGGCCACTTCGACATCTTCGATATCTTCGACTTCGGCGGCTTCCAGCGCTTCGTCTTCCTCCGCCTCAGAGGCTTCCAGCGCTTCGAGTTCCTCAAGCTCTTCAACCTCATCGGCGGCTTCCAGAGCCTCGACCTCCGAGTCGGCCTCGGCATCGAGGGCTTCGACCGGAAGATCGGGGAGGTTGTCGGCGACGGGCTCCGCCTCCACCTCTTCGAGCATCAGGGACTCGTCGAGCTCCATCGTCATCGGCGCCGCTTCGGCGGCCTCGACGGGAAGCTCCGGGATCTCTTCAGAGACGGGCTCCGGTTCGATCTCTTCGAGCATCAGAGAGTCGTCGAGCTCCATCGTCATCGGAGCGGCTTCCGCCTCCACCTCTTCGACCGCCGAGATCTCTTCGATGGCGTCGAGCTCCACACCTTCGGGCTCAAAGCCCAGGGCGACGGCGGCCTGCAGGGCCTCGGTGTTGGTGGGGTCCTGCTCCCAGGCGAAGACAAAGCACTGGCGTGCGCTGTCGGCGCTGTCCAGGTAGTCGCGGTAGATCTCACCGACGGTCAGCGAGAGCGCGGACTGCCGCAGGGGATCGGCGGTCTGCTCGATCTCCTCGATCATCAGCGTGGCGAGCTTCTCCCAGGCGGCCTGCTTGCGGGCGAGCACCTGACGCGACCAGAGCGCGATGACGTTGTTCGGGTCGAGATCGAGCGCCCACTTGTAGGCGGTGTCGGCCTGCTCCAGGTCGCCCACGAAGTCTTCCAGGATCGAGCCCATCCGCTGGTAGAGCCGGCTCTGGTAGCCACCGTCGGTGTCGTGCTCAAGGGCCTCAGCGAAGAAGCTCTGGAGCTGATCGGCGTCGTCCTGCAACGCGAGCTGAAAGAGGTAGGCCTCGACGCTGACCAGGGTGTCTTCACCCACGGTCAGCGAGTGGCTGAGCAGCTCTACGCTGCGCTCCAGGTCGTTGAGACGACCACCGGCCATGCGCGCGGCCTCAAGGTAGAGACGCGCGGCGGCGTCGCGCGAGGCAGAACCCTGCGCGCGCTCCTCAAAGATCGCCACCAGCTCGGCCAGCTCCTCGGTCGACCCGAAGGCCTCCTCCAGACGGCCCACGGGCGCGAGATCGTAGGGGTTAGCTTCCAGCTGGGCGACGTATTCCTGAACCTGGTTTTCGCGATTCATGTGCTCTTTGGTCGGCCTGGAGGGTAAGGAAGGGAGCGGCAGCCCCGGTTATGGGGGCCTTCACTCAGGGCGTCGACGTCAACCGCCCGGCTCGGTCATAGGGGGCCCACAGACAGCGCCTCGGCGCCGCCCACAACGGGGACCTCTAAGGTGGGAAAGGTCTGAACATCACACTAAAACGTGACCATCGAAATTCGTTGGCCGAGGTATACCACAGCGCTCCGAAGAGCGGCAACGCGCCGTATGACGATCATCGCCCCGGCGCGTCGCTCAAAGCAAAGGCGACTTCACTCTTCTTCCTGCAGTTCCGTCAGCAGAGCCTGAGCGGCCGCCTGGCGGGCTTCGTCCTGGGTGGCGGCGCCGCTGGCCAGAAAGCTCTCCAGCTGAGCGACCGCCCCGGCGGTATCCCCGCGACGGTGGTGAGCAACGGCCAGGTTGAAGTTGGCCGAACCGTGGCCGGGCTCCTGCTCCATGGTCGCCTCAAAGCTCTCGGCAGCCTCATCGAAGCGCCCGAGCTCCATGCGCGCCACGCCCAGCCCGTGCAGAAGTCGAGTGGAGGTCGCGTTATTCTGAACACCGTTCTCGTAGACCTGCACCGCGTGGTCGCTAAGCCCGAAACGCAGGTAGAGGTCGGCCAGCGCGTGGTAATGCTCCCCGCCGGGATCTTCTTTGCTCATGCGCAGACGCGGGTTGGTCTCAATGGCCCGGGTGTAGCTGGCGACCGCGTCGGTGTGCTTACCCAGGCTGTCCTGGGCAAGTCCCAGCCGAAACCACGCGCGAGAGAAAGTCTCGTCGTTGGCCACCGCCTTCTCAAACTGCGTGACGGCCTCATCGAGCTTACCCTGGTCGACAAGCGCAGTGCCCAGCCGGTAGGCGTACTGAGCGTTTGTCGGCTCCAGATCGAGCGCGCGGCGGTAGCCCCGGGCGGCCTCCTCGTAGTTATCGAGGCGCATCTGGTAGACCTGCCCCAGCAAATAGGCGGCTTCGGCGAAGGTCGGGTCGATGCGCAGCGCCTCCTCCATATGCTGGACCGCTTCGCTGGCCGAACCGGCCTGAAACGCCTCCATCCCCACATTGAGTTCGCGAACGGCGGCGGTTCGGTCGGCGTTGCATCCCACCAGAACAAACGCCAACAGCAGGATCATCAGGAGCGCCTTCAGACGCCCCCTCCCCTTTGTTTCGACGCACCTGGTCTTCACACGGCTGGGCAGGCTCATGAATCGCTTCCTCCGGTCAAAACGTGAGTTCATCGCTCCGGCGCCCCGGGGCACGGGATGCGGCCAGATCATCGTACCCCCAGCTTCGAAGCGCTGACAACCGGGCAAGTGTTGCGTTTCGATCGCGTTGCGGAATTTTTTGAGATGAACGCCCCTGTCGTCAGAGACGTGCGTTTATGCATGATCAAGAAAAACAAAAGGCCCCCTCTCGGGAGCCTTTTGGTCATTACACTACTTCAAACCTGACGCATCAGGAGCTGAAGTTGAAGGGGTAGTTCACGTTGACGATGCCGCCGCCCTTAGGCTCGGGGAAGACCCAGCGGCGAATACGCTGCGTCATGCACTGCTCAACGGCCGAGTTGTTCATCGAGGTCTCGGCGATGGAAGCGATGGTGACCGAGCCGGTCGGCGAGATCACCCAGCGCACGGTGATGCGTCCGGCGAGGTTGGGGTTACGCTGGAGCTCCTGCTCGTAGCAGTGCTGCATCTCGCGGCGGTGCTGGCGCACCACGCGCTGGATGATCTCGCGGTCAAGCGAGCCCTGCACCGCCGGGCGGCCCGGCACGATCTTGGGCTGGCGAACTTCGCGATCGCCCAGGTTGGCGCCGCCTTTACCGTAGTTGCCACCGCCCTTGCCACCGCCACCACGTCCGGCGGTGCCGACCTGCGCCATACCAATGCCGCGCTCCGAGACACCGCCGCCGCCACGTCCGGCACCGGCCAGTCCCAGACCCCCGACACCGGCGGCCGCACCGGCCTGGCTGCCGGTCATATTACCCAGGGCGTGCATCGCGTCGCTGCCCACCGAGGTGTCGCCCGAGCCCCACATGCTGCTCAGCGACGCATCGTTAAAGGCGGCCAGCGCGCCGGTGTTCATCGCGATCTCGGTATCGCGCGCCTTGCGCAGCTCGATCTCGTCGTTGGTCTCAGGCCCCTGCACCGCGAGGTGGTTGTCGGCTTCTTCGGCCATCTCATCGCCGGCTTCGCCCTCATCGCCCTTCTGAGCGGCGGCCTCTTCGGTATCTGCACCGCCTTCGAGCCAGTCGGGTACTTCTTCTTCGAGTTCTTCCTGCTCCGGCGGCGCGAGCAGCTCCACGAAGCGGTCCTGCGCCTGGAACTCGTGAAGTTCAAACGCCCCGTGCCCCTCCGGCCAGGAGAAGACCATGACCAGAAAGAGAATATGCAGCATCGCGCTGGCTGCGTGGTAGGGGATGGGCTGGCGGTCGATCGCCATCATCCCGCCGCCAAGCGCCGGCATGGTCGTGAAGTGAATCAGGAAGGTGTTGGAGCCGAACTCCACCCGGATGCTGGTGCGCGGCCCGAGCGCAATGCTGTAGCCGCCGGCAACTTCGGAGCTACCGGTGGCAAGCCCGCGGCTGATCGCCTCGGCCAGCGTGAACTGCTGACCTTCGTGCTGAATCAGCCCCTCCATCTGCGCCGAGACGTTAACCCGATAGCCACCGCCTTCGCTGTAACTGACCAGCGGGAACTTCGGCTGGTTGACCAGCGGATCTTCGACCACAAAATCATTGGTCTCGTCCGGGCCGATGATCACCGAGCGCGGGTCTTCGTAGGCGTTGACCGCAAGGACGTGGTCGCTCCACAAAAACGCCACTTCCAGCGTCTGGCCGCCAACCGGATCAAAGAAACGCTCGGTATAGAGCTCCGTATCACTGGGCCCCTGCACACCGGCCGGATCAGGCGTGGCCACCCACTCGCCCTGCGGATCGTAGAAGCCGTGAGCGACCTGCCAGGCTCCCTGATCGTCGTGGTAGCCGTAGCCGTAGTGGTAGGTGCCTTCGTCGTCGTAATAGCCCGGGATGTAGTTGCCGGCGTCGTCGTAGTAGCCCTCCATCGTGTAGGGCTGAACCACCGAGCCATCCTCCAGGCGAATGTAGCCCTCGGGGAGCTCGCCGGTGGCGGCGAACGCGGCGGCCGGGCTGGCGGCGACCTCCACCACCTCGGAGAGGCGCACCACGGTGTCGCCGAACTGCAGCTCATCGCCGGCGCCTACGGCCGCCTTGGTGATCTTCTCACCGTTGACGTAGGTGCCCGAGGCGCTGCCCAGGTCAATGGCCACGAAGCTGCCGTCCGGCTGACGCTCCAGCACAGCGTGAATGCGCGAGACGCGATCATCATCCAGCCGGATATGCGAGCTGGAGAGCTTCCCGACCTTAACGTTGTCCTGCTCGAGCTTGACGGTCGAGACGACCTGACCGGCTTGAATAATTTCAGCTTGAAGCATCATGCAATCTCCACTCGTGGCGTGTGCGACTCACACGCACCCGGGCTGCGGCTGCCAACCCTGCAAACTAGAGCGTCTCAACGCTCTTGAGCATCTCAGGGATAAAGTCCTGGCGGATGTTGATCAGGCTGCTGGTCTTGCCCCGCTGATCGCCGGTGATGTTCTCACCATCGGGGCGAATCAGGTTACCGGTAAGGTCCTCGCCATCGAAGTCGTAGGTGGTCTCCTGCTGATAGACCACACCCTCATCGCTGGTCTGACCACTTGCCGCGCCGGCCTCGGGTAAGGACTGAGCGAAAGAAGTCGCCGGGAGAATCATCCCCAGCGCCACCAAACCTGTTAAGAACGCGCGTTTCATCGCTTCGTCTCCTTGATCCGGGCGCTTTGCACGCCCCGCAATCACCTGATTGTTCGCTTCAGTATGCTTTGAAAAGCCTAACACACCGATGAAAACCCTGCCAAACGCCGGCCGAGTAAAGGGACGTAAAGATCAGGGGCTCTCCTCAACCGGAGCGCTCTCCTCGCCCTGGCCTTCTTCAGCGGGCGGAGCATCCTGGGCCTGCTCCTCGGAGGCGGCTGCTTCGGCTGCGGCGGCGGCCTCGGCCTGCGCGAGTTCCGCGGCGATCATGTCGCGCTGCTCCACGAGCATCGGGATCTGTTCGCGGGTCATGTCGATGATCTGCTGAACCTGCTCAATGCGCTTGCTGACGTCATCACGCTCCTCGACGTACTCCCCTCCCTCGTAGTGCAGGAAGTTGTTGTAGTGCTCGAGCGACTTCTCGTAATGGCTGATGGCGTTTTCCAGGTTGCCGATCGTCCAGTCCATCTGCCCGACCATATCATCGGGATCGGGAGCCTCGACGTCACCGCCGAGCTGGGCGTTTTGAGCCAGGTGCTCGTGCTCAAGCACGCCGAGGTTGAACTGCACCAGCGCGTTCTCCGGCTCAAGCTCCAGCACCCGCTCGTAGGCCTGACGAGCGCCTTCAAGGTCACCCAGGCCACGACGGGCGACGCCGATGGCGATGATGGCCTCTTTGTTTTCCGGCTC
Organism: Lujinxingia vulgaris; assembly: GCF_007997015.1. Classification (NCBI taxonomy): domain Bacteria; class Deltaproteobacteria; order Bradymonadales; family Lujinxingiaceae; genus Lujinxingia; species Lujinxingia vulgaris. Next base: position 423,826 of record NZ_VOSM01000002.1, on the reverse strand, counting down.
AAGGGCCAGCACGCTCTCAAAGAGCTCGATGGCGCGCTCATAGTCGCGCACGTTGAGGATGATGGCCCCCAGATTCATCTTCGCGGGCACGTGCTCGGGATCGACCTCCAGGGTTTTCTGGAAGTAGGCGATCGCCGAGGTGACGTCGTTTCGCACAAGCTCGATGTGTCCCAGGATGTTGTAGAGATCCGGGTCGTTCTCATCGATCTGAATGGCGTTAAACATCACGAGGCGTGCGACCTGGTGGTTGCCGCGGTCAAAGTAGATGCGGGCCAGGTTGCCGTAGGCGCGGGTGTTCTGCGAGTCCCCCGCCAGCGAGCGACGCGCGTGGTTAACGGCTTCGGCGTACTCTTCGCGCTCACGCAACATCACCGCGATGTTGTTGTGGGCGGCGGGATTGTAGGGCTGCACCTCAATGGCGCGCTGGAAATAATCCCAGGCCTCGTCGCGCTCGCCACGCTCCATCTCGAGCATACCGATGTTGACGTAGGCCTCGCCGAGTTTAGGCGCGAACTCGGCGGCCTTCTCGTAGGCTTCGCGCGCGGCCTCAAGGTCGCCCTCCATCTCCAGGATCACGCCCAGGTTGAACCAGGCCTTGCCGAAGCGCCGGTCTTCTTTAAGCGCCTTCTCCAGAAGGTCTTTGACCTCGGCGTTGCGGCCTTCTCCGCCGGCCTCCCAGACCTCGACGGCTTTTTCAAACTCGGCGATGGCGTTGACGTTGCTGGTGCCACCGGACTCGGTGGCCTGGCTCATATCGTCGCTGCGCGTCGACGCGCTCCCACATGCTGTGGACCAGGAGAGCGCCAACGCGGCGAGGAGGATGAGAAATGTATTTTGAGAAACTCGCATAGGTCTCTTTTCCTTGGAACCTGTCACAGGGGCGGCCGGCCTGACCGGCAGCCCCCGTCAGAAACGCTCCGGGGGGTGTGTTGGGGGCCAGACTGACCCCACTCCAGGCGACTTCAGGAAGCCGGCTCGCCCTCCACCTCTTCGGGGGCCTCGTTGGCCGCCTGCTCCTCGCTTCCCAGCCCACCCAGGATGTCTTCATCTTCCACATCCTTGATGAAGCCCGAGCGCATAAAGCCATCGCGGAAGAACACCGGCTCAGCGCGCATCTCCGAGGGCTTGCGGAACTCGCGGGGGCGAAGATCAGCGAGCGCCACCTCAGCGCTGCGGCTGTACTCGTTGAACCAGTTGGCACGGCGCGCCGTGGCCAGCGCTTCGCGGTACATCTCCACAGCCTTATCCTCGATCATGGACGCTCTATCTTCGAGGATGCCCCGGTAGATCTCCTGCTGCTCATAGGTCAGGCGGCTGGGCACCGGGCTGTTGCGGAAGCTCTCGGCGAAGTTCTGAAAACCACTGCCGATGCGGTAGAGCGCGGCAATGGCCCAGTCCGGCCGCCCGAACACGATGACCTCTTCGTAGGCCACACGGGCCTCGTCGATCGCTTCCATCTTCGCCATCGTCTTCTTCGTGAGTTCCTCGGCATCGGAAGAATCGATGCTGAGCGCGGCGGCTCGCTCGAAGATATCCTCGGCCATCATAAACTTGGCCTGAGCGGCGGCGTCGCGGCCGGTAGTCATCTCGGCGCGCTCTTCTTCACTCATGCGCTCGTAGATGCGCAGAGTGCGCTCAAACTCCTCAAGCGCGTCGCGGCGACCGTTGCGTCCACCGTTGTGCCAGTGGTGCAGGCCCACCTTCACGCGTGCTTCAAGCATGCGGTCGTTGGTGCCGTTTTCAGCGTGGCGTCGCAGGTACTGCTGGTACTGCTCAAAGGCCTCGTTCTTCTTGCCCTGCTCTTCGTAGATCTGGGCGATCTGGAAGAAGACCTCGGCGGTCTCCTGCTTGTTCTCGCTGGCGAAGAGCTCCATGTAGCGCTCGTAGTTGGCGATCGCCTCATCGTACTGCCCCAGGCCCTGACGGAAGGTCGAGGCGTTGGAGAGTGCGTCTTCGGCCTTCTCATGCTCGGGGAAGTTGCGCACGAAGGCTTCGTAGAAGCGCGACGCTTCGCTGTAGACAGCCAGCGCGTGGTAGTTGCCGCCGATGTTGAAGAGGGTCTCGGGGGCGAGCTCGGAGCTGGGGCGCACGCGCAAGAGGTGCAGTCGAACCTGAATGGCCGGGCCAATCTCGCGCAGGCGCTCAAAGTCGAGCGCGGCGTTGTAGAGCGCCTTATCCACAAACTCCGACTCGGGGAAATCGCTGGCGTAGGCCACGAAACACTCGGCCGCCTGGCGCCACTCTTCCTCATCGTCGTGCACCGTGCAGATCTTGAAGCGGATCGCCATGTGCAGGTTGGTGACGTCTTCCTGGAACTCGGCATCCTCGATCGGGTCGACCTCAATGTAGCGCTCGACCGCCGCGTTGAGGTTGTCGAAGTCATGCAAAAGGTTGAGGGAGTCGAGGTGCAGGTTGGCCGAGATCACCGCCAGGCGATGGTCGCTGTGGGTGAAGGCGATGTCTTCAAAAATCGTGGCGGCTTTTTCCAGGTGGTCAAAGTCGTAGTAGGTGCGCGCCATCGTGTACTTGACGTCGACCATGCGGTCGCCGTCGGGCACATGAATGACGTAGTTCTCACAGGCGGTCATCAACTTCTGATAGACCTCCGGGAGCTCTTTGGGCTCAGGGATGGCCAGCGTCTCTTCCTCGCCATCTTCTTCGTCGAAGGTGGCCTCAATGACGGCGCGCTCCTCCGACGTGTCCACGATGTAGAAGTAGGCCAGCACCGTGGCCAGCACCGCCTCCTTGGTGTACTCGCCCTCCGGTTCAAGCTCCAGGACGCGCTCGTAGGCCGCGGCGGCTTCTTCCCAGTTCTCCAGCTGGTAGAGGAGCTCCCCGTAGAAGAAGGTCATCATGTATTCGTGTTCGGTATCCTGGAAGGTCTCCAGGTAGAACTTGTAGAGGTAATACGCCATCGCGTAGAGGTCGGCGTTTTTGGTGCGCTGAGCCTCACGGTGGTAGGTGGTCGACCAGTTACGGGCGGCCTCTTCGACTTTGGCGCGAATACGCGGGTAGTTCTGCTCTTCGGTGTCTTCAAACTGCCCGCCATCGGCCAGCTGCACCAGGCGCATCATGCGCACCAACTCCTGGATGCTCTCCTCGGAGTAGGCGTTGTTGGTGGTCTGGTTGCGCACGATCTCATACTGGTAGTCGACCGTCTTGACGCTCTCCTGGTTGAGGCTGATGAGCTCGCGGTACATACGCGTGGAATCGCTCAGCTGAACCTGGTCGCCGTAGAAGACGGCCAGACGCTCGGTCATCTTCAGCCAGTCTTCACGCTCGGGGGCGATGTCCTGGAAGAACTCAACGGCCTGATCGGGGGAGCCGATCTGCGCATAGGCGCGCACGATGTCCTGGCGAACCTGGCGCATCAGCGCGACCATCGTGCCGTCGTCGGGACGCTCGCGCGCCGCGTCGATCACGGTGAGAAAGACCTCGATGCTGCGCTCGTAGTTCTCCAGGTTGTAATAGGTCCAGGCCAGCTTGTAGAGGCCGTAGGGGTAGACGTTGGACTCGGGATACTCAGCGACCTTCTGGTAGGCCTTGAGCGCCTCGAACATCTCGCCCTCATCAAAGTAGAACTCCCCGAAGTAGAGGAGCACCTGCGGGACGAACTCGGTCTGCGGGTAGTTGGCGATGAGCTCGCGGAAGATGTCGAGCGCCTCGGTCTTACGACCGACGTCCATCAGGTTGGAGCCCAGGTAGAAGTAGACCTTGTCGAGCTCGCCGAACTCCGGATAGCCGCGGATGATGTCGACGTAGAGCTGAACCGACTCCTCGCGCAGACGCTTGGCCTCAGCCTGCATATCTTCCATCTGCGCGCGGCAGCGGCGGGCTGCCTGCTCATCGCCGGTGTCGTCAATGCGGTAGCACTCATCCTGACGCTCGACTGCCGAGTCATCGTAGTAGCGGGAGCGCTCCCAGAAGATCTCCGAGAGGTTGAAGAGGTACTCGGCGCGCTGCGGATCGCTCTCGGGGGTGGAGCGGATCAGATCGCGCAGCTGCACGATCGCCTCGTCCTGACGCTGGAGGCTGGCCAGGCTGCGCTCTGTCACGAACTGGGTGGCGCTAAAGCGCGGGCCCTTCTGCTCGTTCTCCAGGGTGGGACGATCGGTCTGCTGCGTCGTCTCCTGGACGGCGATCTCGTGCTCGACCTTCTCGTCTTCTTCAGGCTGAGCGGCCGCTTCAAGCGGCCCCAGTGTCAGCGAGAGGGCGGCGGCTGCGAGAAGTACGCGCCAGCGCCGGGGTGAATGGTGATCGTAGAAACTCTTCATGACCCGCTCCTTAGCGAGACGCGCTCAGGCGACCCTATCGCCACCGCCACCGTGGGCACAGTGTTCCCCCCTGACCTGCCTCCCACTCAGCGTCGGCATTCCGATTTGACGTTGAAGAAGTAGAACCCTAACTCATCTTTCCAGTACTCGCCGTCGAACTCCCAGTAGAGGTGTTCGTCGGTGATATCCAGCGAGGGTCCATCGCCGGGGCCACGATCATCGAGTTGCATTCCGGCGCGCAGCTCCGCTTCAATTTCCCCGCGTTCGGAGCGCGCGACTTCAAACAGAATTCGTTTCTGCTGGCTGACCAGCCCTTCGAGCTCGCCGATGACGCGCTCAAGGCGCTGCTGGGCGAGCTGCCCGGCGTCGGAGACGGCGAAGCTCTGGGCGATCGCCGCTTCCTGCAGGAGGCTATCACCCAGGGCGCTGGTCTTCCAGCTGGCCGGGAGCTCCTCCATCGTCTCAAGCTCGGTGTCGATGGCCTTGACCAGCGCAAAACTCTTCTCGACCTGGCGGTCGCTGAGCGCGGCGCGCAACGCGCTTCGCACCTCGGTGTCGCCCTCGTATTCACCGGCCCTCCACGTCTCGGTCCACTCGTACATCAGGGCCGGATCGTTGTTGGCGGCGATGACCCCTTCGAGCTCCGCTTTGACACCCTCGTAGACGTAATCGAAGTCGTCGAGGACGTCGCGCACCCGGGCGAAATTGCAGTTGTAGAAGTAGATCACTGCAGCCAGGATCGGGCCTTCCGGGAAGTACTCATTGCGGAAGAAGGGGGAGTTGATGGTGTGCAGGTTGCCCAGGGCCTGGTTGAACTGGTCGACCTGGAAGAAGCCCCAGCTCGACTCAAAGAGGGCATCGGGCCAGCGGGGGCTGTCGCGCTTGATGCGCTCGTAGTAGCTCAGGCTGGTGTCGTAGTCGCCGGTTGAGTAGTAGACGCGCGCCATGCCCAGATGCGTCAGGTCGAGAAGTCGACGCTCCTCGCCACGCAGCTCTTCGGGTTTGGCGTCGCGGGTCAGGTAGCGCAGCACATCGCGGAAGGCGTCAACCGCCGGTCGCGCGTCGTAATTGGCCACATGGGTGATTCCGGCGATGTAGCGTGCCCGGGCGTAGCGGTCGCTGCTGGTGCTCACGAAGTTGAGCATACGCAGCGACTCGTCGATGTTGAGCGTCTCGTAGAAGTGGCGGCCTACCAGGTAAGCGTAGGTGTCGCGGTAGTCTTGCGGCACCACCTCCGGGAAGAGCGGCGCGTAGCCGGCCAGCAGCTCGGCGAGCATCGCATCACCGGGGATGACTTCGGTGAGCAGGAGCAGCCCGCGCAGTGAGGCGTCGTAGAAGGGGTGAAACTCACCGGCTTCCACAATGCGCGAGAAGTACGCCAGCGAGCCCTGGTAGAGCTCCATGCGGAAGAGGGTCTTGGCCAGCTCGTACTCCGCCTCCGGGTAGTAGTTCTCGGCGCCGGCGGTGGTGTCCATCAAGACGTCATTAAAACGCAGGCTGGCTTCGGCGTACTTGCGATCTTCGTAGAGGCGTTTGCCTTCTTCAATCAACTCCACCAGATGGGGGAGTTCATCGATGGCTTCGACCTCATCGACATCAAAGGTAAATCCATCCTGAGCGGAGGCCTCCGGCAGAAGACCCAGGCTTAAGATGCCGACACAAAGAGAGGCGCACGCGTTCAACTTCCAGTTCATTGCAACTCCAGTCAGGGGCGCTCGACCTCGGAGCCTCAACTCCGGGACGGCCGGTGCGACTACTGAGCGACGGTGTTGGCGACGCAGTGACGCACGCCGCTGAGCATGACAAATTCGCGACAGACGCCGTCGGGGCAATCTGCGTCGGTGCTGCACTCCACGGTACAGAAGGGCTCGCTCCCCTGATATTTGGCGCAGGTGCGGGTCTCGCACTGGAGCTGCTCTTCAACCACACAGGAGGCCTCGGCTCTGCCGCTCTCCACACAGGCGCTCAGAGCGGGGTCGTCGGGGTCGATGGTGCACGCCGCATACAGGTCGTCGGTGCAGCCGCTGAACCACAGCGCCAGCGCCAACACGCCGACTAGCCGGGCCACATGAGCCGATCGCGTTTTCACGTCACTCCTCCAAATCGATGGGGTCGAACTTAATTCGGTGGCTAGGATGCCTTCGGGCTCAAGGCCACGTCAAGGCGGGAGATGTTGCGCATTGTGGCGAGATCGCCGGCCGAAAAAAAGGCCGCTGCGCCTTTTGCGCAGCGGCCTAAAACTCGTAAAAACATCAGCGATCTTACGAGCTGCGAAGCCAGGCGACTTACATGCCTTCTTCGGCCGGAGCTTCGTCGGTCGCCATCTCTTCGGTGGCTTCCTCTTCAACGGCTTCTTCTTCGGCCGCTTCTTCGGCGACTTCTTCAGCAGCCGCTTCTTCAACGGCTTCTTCTTCGGCGACTTCTTCGACAGCCGCTTCTTCGACGACTTCTTCTTCAGCGGCTTCTTCCAGCGCGGCTTCTTCGCTCACGGTGGTCTCGGCGGGAGCCTCATCGGGGGTGGCTTCGCCGCCCGAGCAAGCAACGGTGAAGGCCAGGCCCAGGGCGAAGAACGAAACAAGGATCTTGTTCAGCATGGTAACTCCTCAAGCGAATCAGGGTTCAACAAGAGCGGGCAACGAACATCGCGACCCACGGCAGTCGGCAAATGCCGACACCCGCCTACGACCATGGCAGCGGGGTAGTTTGTACTGGCGTTTAGCCTTATTCCCGCGCAGCGTCAATTCTATCGCAATATTCTTTTTGTGAAGTTACGTTGCCTTAGCAGACCTCCGGGGACGTTGGAGCTCGACGCGCGAGCGGGTAGACTCCCCCCTGTAAGAAAAGCTGAATAGGTCGTCAGGGGCTAGAAGCCACCGCTTCGCGACGACCTATGAACCGGATGTGAAACTGTACATCGCGATCAGGGACGGATGATGAAAAACTGTGTGCACCTTCTGATCCTCATTGGACTCAGCGTATGCCTGATGAGCTCGCAAGCCTGGGCTCAGGACGCCGAACCCGCCCCGGAGCTCGCCGGGGAGCAGGCCCGCGAGGAGGCCCTGCTCTCTGCCGCGAGTGAGATCGCCCTGCAGGTGGCGGAAATCCGCGGTCTGGAGCTGCTCTCCGAGATCCCCAAAGGGGTCAAAGATCGCGAAGAGCTGCGCACAATGCTCATTGAGCAGCTCCATAACGAGATCCCCGAAGAGGTCTTCGTGGCCGAGGAGCAGATGTTCAAGCGCCTGGGCATCTTCGAGCCCGAGGTCAACTACCGCCAGCTGATGCTGGACCTGCTCACCGAGCAGATCGCCGGTTTCTACGATCAGAGCGCCAAGGAGCTCTACATCATGGTGGGGCTCCCCGAGCAGCTGCAGCACTCGGCGATGGCCCACGAGATCTTTCACGCCATTCAGGATCAGCATTTCGATATCGGGGAGCTGCTCGCGCCCTTTACCTCCCAGGAGAACGGCGACTTCGCCCTGGCGCGTATGGCGCTGATCGAGGGCGACGCCACGGTGCTGATGATCGACTACGTGCTCTATGAGAGCGGCACCCTGCCGGCGGGTCGGGCGCTGAGCGTGGCCGATGTCCCGATGATCACCGCCACGCTGCTGGAGATGGACACCGAGGAGCTGGCGGCAGCCGAAGGCATGAGCGCGCCGGGGATGATGGGGATGGGCGAGAGCGCGGTCCCCTCGCTGACCGAGTCGGTGCTGGGCAGCGCGCCCCGCATTGTGCGCGACCTGCTGCTTTTCCCTTATATTGAGGGCATGCGTTTTGTGCTTCGTGCCCGGGCCAACCGCGCCTGGAGCGATGTGGACGCGATCTATTCGGCGGCGCCTGTCTCGACCACCCAGATCCTGCATCCGGAGCGCTACTTCGCCGGCGAGCTTCCCATCGACGTGCAGTTTGACGCCGAAGAGGCGCTGGGAGGCTATGAGCCGATCTTCGACTCGGTGTTGGGCGAGTTGCAGATTCGCTCCTGGTTGGCCACGCACGCCGACCGCTTTGAAGATCTGCCCGATCCGAGCGCGGTCGCCGAGGGGTGGCGCGGGGACCGCCTGCTCGGCTACCGCAACGAAGCCGGTGAGGTGGTAGCGGTGCATGTGAGCAGCTGGGAGAACGAGGATGAGGCCCGGGAGTTTGCCAGCGCCCAGGTCGCCATCGCCGAGGCCCGTTATGAAGCCAGCGCGAGCCACCAGAGTGGCGAGCATGGCGAGTCGTGGTGTCTGCGCCATGGCCCCGAAGACGATGGCGAGCGGGTGTATGTGGAGCGATGGGGCGAGCTTGTGCTCCTGATCGACGGCGCCCCCTCAAGCCTGGGGGAGAATGGCGCTGAGCGCGACCCGACCACCTACCTGGCACGCGATGCGGTGTGGGGTTCACTCGCCCGCGTTCCCTTTGAAGCCGCGCTCGCGGCCCGTCAGGCTGAGGCCGAGCTTGAGAACGAGGTGAGCGCCGAGGATGCCCCGGCTTCCACGGACGCGACCGACGTAGAATAAGAGAACCGTATCAAGCCCCCTGCCCCGCCCGCACGATGCGCGTTGTGGGTGTTCAGCAGGTGTTTCCCTGGGCGTCAAAGGCGCCTTCAATATGCTGGATGGCGGCGGGGCGCTTGCTAAAATCAACTGTGATGACATCAAAACGGTAGCGTGCGCCGGTGCGGCGGCGCTGGCAGATGTAACGATGCGCCAGGCGCGCGATCGTGCGGCGCTTTCGGTAGCTGACCGCCAACGCTGGCGAGAATCGGTCGCAGCGCCGGCGACTCTTTACCTCCACAAAAGCCACAAGCACGCCCTGGTCGCCCGGGAGTTCTTTGCAGGCAACAAGATCGAGTTCGCCGTGGCGCGAACGCACGTTGTGGGCCTCAATGGACCAGCCGTTGCGCTCCAGATAACGGCGCGCCAGATCTTCGCCAGCAAGCCCCAGCTGCTCGCAATCATCACGGTCGATCCAGTCTCCACTTCCGATGCTCATCGGTTCCCCCTCCATGCTGTGTGGGTCGAGATGTGTTCAGGCCAGCCGCCGCGCTCCTGTGCGTCGAGCGACGTGCGCCTCAAAAACTGAACACACGTTCCGCATCGTCAACGCGTTGTTTCTGAATCGACCACAAACTCGCGCACACCCTTGAAGCTCTTTCGGTGCAAGGGGCATGGCCCCAGTGAGGCGATGGCGTTGCGGTGGGCGGCGGTTCCGTAGCCTTTATGACCCTCAAACCCGTATCCGGGCCAGGTCTCGGCGGCCTCGCGCATCAGACGATCGCGGGAGACTTTGGCAACGACGCTGGCCGCGGCGATCGCAAAACTTCGCGCGTCACCTTTGACCACGGCGACCTGAGGAAGTTCGACGCCGGGGATGATCATGTTGCCGTCGACGACGATGAGGTCGGGGCGTTGGCCACGGACTTCTATGAGGCGCTCCACCGCGTGTCGCATCGCCTCGAAGGTGGCCTGCAGGATGTTGATGGCGTCGATGCGCTCGGCGCTGGCCGCGGCCATCTCGACTCGCCGGGGTTGGGCGATGAGGGCGTCGTAGAGCACCTCGCGATCGGACTCCTGCATCTTCTTGGAGTCATTGAGCCCCGGCCACTCGGTGGCGTCGTCCAGGTTGAGCGTCCACCAGCAGGCGGCTGCGTGCACCGGTCCCGCCAGCGGACCACGTCCGGCCTCATCGACCCCGATGATATGCAGGTGGCCCCGGGAGCGAAGTTCGGATTCAAGCTCCCCGATCTCGGGAGGCGACGCGTTAAAAAGAGCCTGCTGACTCACGATTTTGCTCCCAGGATGGCGATCTGCCCCTGCCGTGCGGCGCTCTTAAAGACCGACTCAAAGCGCGAGGCGTGCGCGGGCGTCATCATCAGCGCCGGATCGGCGATCCAGATCGACTCCAGGCCGCTGCCCTCCTCGCCACGTGCGCTGCTGATGAAGAGCGCGAGCGCGAGCGCACACACCACGACCTGAACCTCGGCAGAGCGGGTGCGTTGCCAGAGCTCGAGCTGCTCGTCGGTGAGGGCTTCAACATGCAGGGCGCCCTGCGCATCGAGCGAGACATCGCTGAATCGCTCCGAGAGGACGTGGCCACAGACCTTCGACCACATCGCGCGCGTGCTCTCGCTGAGCACGCCGTGAATCCACTGCCCGTTGCGCTCGGCGACCCATTTTAAGAGCTCCATCCGGTCGGTGGGCAGCGGCGCCGCCTCCCCTCCCTCGCCCTGATCGGCGCTGGCGCGGATCTGGACCGGGTCGGCTCCCAGGCTCTGCAGATCGTTCTCCAGCTGAAAGGAGTTCATGACAAAGGAGGGAAGTTCGCTGCGACGGCGCTTGAGCTCGGCGAGCTCGGCCTGCAAAGAGTCGAGCTCTTTGCGGGCGCGTCGGTACTCCGGGTTGGTGCGGACCGATTCGAGCTGCTCCTCCATCCGCTTGATAACCGAGCGCAGCTTGCGAGCCATGGGAATGCGCGCCTGGAGCTCTTCTTCGCGCTCAACGCCGGCGTGGAGCAGCGTGTGTTCGACGCGCTCCAGTAAGAGGATCTGCTCTTCGCGAAGTTGGGAGATGCGGCGGCGGATCGAGTCCACCCGCACCTGATGCACGCTCGCTTTGCTGAGACTCGTATAATAGCGCAACAGCACAAAAGCCCCCAGGGCCAGCCCGGGAATGCTCCCCAGCGCGAAGATGCGGTGGGTCTGATGAAAGACCAGGCTTGCGACTAAAGCGCCCAGAGCGATGAGCGCGCCCAGCCAGAAGAGCGGCGTGCGCGTGGGCTCCTCGGGCACCGAAAGCTCGATCTGACGGCGCTCAGTGTCCAGCTGGCTTTGCAGTCGGCCGAGCTGCGAGTCGTAGTCATCCATGCGAGAGTCGCGGTTCTGGAGAAGATCGATCTCTTCATCGCTGAGCTCGGCGAGCTCCACCTCGGCGAGTTTTTCCCGGGCGCGGGTGAGCTTCTCTTCGAGCTCGGCGCCTTCCCCCAGCGCCCGCTGGCCATCTTCGACGCGCAGGTCGAGCTCTTTGAGCTGATCTTCAAGCGACTCGACCTCCAGGGAGGTCAGGTAGAGGTTGGCCAGATCGGGGATGCGCGGGTCGTTGCCCAGGGTGGCGGCGTTGATGACCGCCTCCATATCGAAGTCGAAGCGCCAGAGGTGCAATGCGTAGAAGGAGGCCAGGTCGGGGAGGTTGAGCTTCTCCTGAAGGGCGCGCTGGACGTCGGCGGCGCCGCGGGCGAGCTCCTCGTAGCCGGAGGCGCCCTTGCGTTGCAGGCGAACCGATTCGGCGTCGGCCTGACGCACGACGCGAAGCGAGCTGCCGCGCGCCGTAAACGCGCAGGCCAGCTTTACGCCCTTTTCGCCTTTAAACATGCGATCTTCGAGCGCGGCGGCCTGGGCCGGATAGAGGCAGAGGATCAGCAGGTCCTGGACATCGGAGGCGCCCACACCGGCCGGAAGCTCCAGCACCTGGAGGGGCTCATCGACGCGCACCCGTGCCGGGCGGCTCTGGGTCAAGACGCCCTGAAAGATTAGCTCCTGAAGTTGCATACGCGCTGGCTCGACAGTCCCGAGGGGGAGGAAGACCGCTTGCTTAACAGCAGCGATGATACGTCGGGGCGGCCAGAAGGGTAAAGGAGCAACGCGGCCGGGCCGGGGTCTTGGGAGCAAGAAATGACAACGCCCACGGCAGATGCCGTGGGCGTTGTCCGAGCCTGGGAGCGATGCGCGCTGCAGGCAGCCGCATCGCCATCACACTTAAAGCCCGCCCTTACGCGCGCGCTTGGTGCGAATTCGGGCGCTCTTGCCGGCGCGCTCGCGCAGGTAGTAGAGCTTGGCGCGACGCACGCGACCGATCGAGGCGACCTCGATCTTTTCGATGCGGGGGCTGTGAACCGGGAAGATACGCTCGACGCCAACACCGTTGGAGATCTTGCGCACGGTCACGGTCTCTTCGACGCCGGCGCCGCTGCGGCCCAGCACAACGCCTTCGTAAACCTGGACGCGCTCTTTTTCGCCTTCGCGAATGAGCAGGTGGACGCGGACGGTGTCGCCAGGACGGAAGTCCGGGTGATCTTCACGCAGGTGAGCTGCGGCGATTTTCTTGAGCAATTCCATGACGCTTCTCCATCGTTCGAAATCAAAAAGGCCGCCTCAAGACGCGAACTCCACGCCGTCCTCGGACCCGGCCGTACCGTTTAGCAAGTCGCTGACCTTCGCTATCAAGCGCCGGTCGAAGGGACCGGGTGAGAAATTCACCGGCCCTTTAGAGTCGGGGAGAACTAGCACCTCACGCCCAAGACTTCAAGTCATTTTGATGCACAGCAGCTCAACCCGCCTCCGGGCTCCTCGGTGAACCTTGTCGCCGGGGGTTGATTCCGCCATAAAGACCGGGCGATGGCCTGTTTCAAGGAGAACTCTTAACGATGGCAGCAAAGAAGACAAGATCCGATCGTCGAGCGATGGTCGTGGGTGCGGCCGGCGGGCTGGGCGTGCACCTTGTGAGCACGCTGAGCAAGGCGGGCTGGGAGGTGGTCGCCGTCGATCGGCGCGAGCTGGCGCAGACCGGCCGGGAGTCGTTGATCGAGGGCGACGCAACGATCTCCTGGCACCAGATCGAGGGCAACGACGAGGGGGTCAGGGAGCTCATGGCGGGCTGTCAGGCGATGATCAACGCCGCAGCCACCGTGAACATCTCCGAGCCCTACCGGGCGCTGGCGATGGATAACGTGGAGTTGCCTCGTCAGCTCTACCTTCACGCGCGCGAAGCCGGCGTAGAGCATTTTGTGCAGATCAGCTGCGCCTCGGTCTATGACGGGGAGCGCGGGGTTCGCACCGAAGCGTCCGCCGTCGATCCTTATAATGACTACGAGCGCACGAAGATCGAGGCGGAGCGCGAGTTGGAGGCGTTGCGCGCCGGCGCGGACGGTCCGGCGCTGACGATCCTTCGGCCGGGGCTTCTCTACGGGCCGGGCTGCACCGAGATGAGCGCGGGGCTTGTGACGCTGGTGGCGATCCTGCGCGATCTTGCCAGCTATTTGCCCGGGCTTCGTGGCGGGCCGCGCACCAACTGGTGCCACGCAGCTGACGTGGCCAGCGCGGTGATGGTCGTGCTGACCCACCCGGAGGGGCGAGATAAGACGCTGAACGTGGGCGACGATACCGCGCTGAGTTTCGGGGAGGTGCTCACCTCGATCGCCGAGGCCTACGGCATCGATCTGGGCCCCTCGGTGCCGATGCCCACGGTGACGTTCTGGGCGATGGTCAGCCCGCTGATTGACAACGACTTTGCGTTCGGGCGGATGCGCGGACTTCTGCGCCTGCTCTGGAAGAGGATTCAGCGCGAGCATAAGCTCGACAGCCCTCTGCGACCCAGGCTCGATCGCAACGCGCTTTTTTATGTTCGCGAAGATGCGGTGATGGTCTCCGAGAAGTTGCGCCAGATGGGGTGGGCGCCGGCGTGCAAAGATTTTCGTCAGGGCATCGTCCCGACAGTTCGCTGGTATCAGCAGGCGGGCTGGGTGCCACGCTTTGATACCGAGGCGCTTCAGGAGCGGCGCGACGGGCGAGTGGGCGGCCAGTACACCTTTGAGGAGCGCGTAAGTGGTGAGCTTGAGGGAAGTCGAAGGGTCACCGAGGTCAACGCCACGCTGGTGGTGACTTTGGAGCAATGGCCCACCCCGCCCCTGCGTCACGAGGGCTGTGTGGAGGGCACGATCTCCATCGCCGGTCTGGCCCTGGAGGCGCCCCTTCAGGGCACGGTGGTCCTGGACTACAGCCCGCTGCCGAAGATGCGCTACGAGTTCGGCTTTAAGGATGATGAGGGGCGCGCGCACCGCCTTCACTTCTCCCGCGAGATGACGCTTCCGCACCCTCTTTGCTCCTGGAGTACGGGGCATGGCGAGCTGATCGACCAGTGGGGAGACGGGCTCGGGCGGGTGAAACTCAGCGATCAGGGTGCCACAAAGCCGCGAGCGTGGCTGGGAGTGCGCGCGTGAGTCATCAACGCTTTGATCCCGGCCCGCTGCCCGCGTTGCGCTCCTCGTACGAGCGTCGCCCCAGGCGCTTTGCGCATATCGATGCGCAGACCTGGGGGAGCTGGCACTGGCAGCACCAGAATCGGCTGCGGCGTCCCGAACATTTTGAAGATGTCCTGGAGCTGAGCGCCGAAGAGCGCGTTGCCTTCGTGAAGAGCGCGCAGCGTTTTCGGGTGGCGGTCACTCCGCATTATGCGGCGTTGATGGCGCCCGACGACCCGAGCTGCGGGGTGCGTCAGCAGGGCTTGCCGCAACCCGGCGAGCTGCAGAGCTTTGAGTTTGAGCTCGAAGATCCCCTGGCGGAAGAGGCGCATATGCCGGTGCCGGGGATCACGCATCGCTATCCGGACCGGGTGCTCTTTTATGTCTCGCACCATTGCCCGGTGTACTGCCGGCATTGCACGCGCAAGCGCAAGGTCTCCGATCCGACGACGGCGGCTGCCCGCGACCAGATCGCGCAGGGGCTGGAGTACATTCGCAACACACCCACCGCCCGCGATGTTGTGGTCAGCGGGGGTGATCCGCTCACCCTCTCCGATGAGCGGCTCGGTGAGATCTTGAGGGGGCTGCGGGCGATCGAGCACGTGGAGGTGATTCGGCTGGGGACACGCAACCCGGTGACGCTTCCGCAGCGCATCACCCCCGAGCTCTGCGAGATTTTACGGGAGGTGCGCCCGGTGTATGTGCACACCCACTTCAACCACCCCGATGAGCTCAGCCAGGAGAGCGCCCGGGCGCTGGGGATGCTCCTCGACGCCGGCTGCGTGCTGGGAAACCAGATGGTGCTCCTGCGCGGGGTCAACGACCGTCCCGAGACGGTGATGGAGCTCAACCGCCAGCTTTTGCGTCTGGGCTGTCGGCCCTACTACATGCTGCAATGCGATATGGCGCAGGGCATCTCGCATTTTCGCACACCGCTGACGACCGGGCTGAAGATCATGGCGCATCTTCGCGGTCGCATCGGTGGGATGGGCGTGCCTCACTTTGTGGTGGATCTGCCCGGGGGCGGGGGCAAGGTCGAGCTTGTGCCCGACCATATCGTCGGCACCGCGGAGTCGCCCTGGGGTCAGGTGGTGACCTTCTCAAACTCCGACGGCAAGCGTTTTGAGTTTGTCGACGTCGATCCGGCGCGCCTTGAGGGTGACGCGGAGCGCTGATCGGGATCGCGGGGCGCCTCGCCACGGGTGAGAACATCGTCGAGAAAGCTCAGCAGCTGCTTCCAGTAGGTGCGGCTCGACGCGCGCCAGGGGAAGGCGTGGAAGCTGTGAAACTCCCCTTCGAAATAGTGCGCCGAGGTACGCGCGCCGAGCTTTTGAGCGGCGCGCTCCAGGCGGCGTGTATCGTCCAGGAGAGGATCGGCGGTGCCCACCGCGGTGAAAAAGGCAGGCATCGCGCGCTGACTCGGCGCCATCTTCTCGAGCACCAACAGCGGATCGACCAGGGGATGGTTCTGCGGGTCGACGCGACGCAGGTAGGCCTCGGATGCCTCGTAGAGCTTATCGGTCACAAAGGTCGGAAGGTCGCGGCGGCGGCCGAAGCGCTGCGGGTCGGAGACCTGCAGGTAGCCGCAGGTCGGAATGATCGCGGCCGGTGCCGGGTACTCTTCGCAGAGGGCCCGGGCCCATCTCTCCTGCGAGGCCTCCAGATGCGCCACGCCCAGCGCCAGCGCCACATTCGCCCCGGACGACTCGCCGGCGACCACCCAGGGAAGCCCCTCGATGCCGAGCTCGCGGCGACGCTCATGCATCCAGACCCGCGCCGCGCGCGCGTCTTCGAGCGCTGCCGGATAAGGGTGCTCCGGGGCCAGGCGGTAGTCGATGGCGAAGACCACGTAGCCATGGCGAGCCAGGATCCAGGGCATCGGCCAGTGGCTGTCTTTGGAGCCGATGCGAAAACCGCCGCCGTGAATATAGAGAATGGCCGCGCGCGGCCGCGCCCCCTGCGGGCGGTAGATGTCGACCGCTCCCGAATGGATGTTGTCCGAGTAGCGCTGATCGCGTTGCACCTTGACCGGGAAACGTTCTCGACCAAGATCAATGTCGATAAGCCCCATGGTATGAAGGCCGGCAAAGGCGCTGCGAATCGCAGCCTCCGAGAGGGTGCGCTCCAGCCCCACCGGCACCATATGCTCTTGCAGGCGCCGCATCCAGCTGTAGGTGGGTCGGTCCTTCGCGTCGCTTATTGTGGGGGATTGCCTGTTCATCGCTACTCCGGGGAAACACGCCATCGACGTCGGACACACTATCCAAAAGCCGTGCAAAACGAAGATAACGACCAAAACCCCGAAGAAAAGTCAAAACTCACGATTCTGAACACTTTTTGAACACCCCGCCGGAAACGCGCGAACGAGGAGCTATGAAACCATCGATTTCCATCGACAGCTGGAGCGTCAAAGCGGTTCGCCGGGCGCTCTCTCCTCTGCATCGCTACTTCGACGTGCAGCTTGAAGGCCTGGAGCACGTGCCGGCGCAGGGGCCGGTGTTTCTGGTGGGCAATCACGCGCTGCTGGGCATCGACAGCTTTGTGCTCTTCCCGGCGTTGATGCGTCAGTTTGAGCGGGTGCCGCGCGGGCTCGCGCTGCGCACGCTCTTTGACAACCCGGTGATGGGCAGGCTTCTGCACGAGGTGGGGATTGTGCCCGGGTCGCGCTCCAGCGGGGTGGCGCTCTTGCGCAACGGTCAGATGGTGGTGACCTACCCGGGCGGGATGTCGGACTCGGTGAAGGGGCGCAACAAGCGCTATACACTGCAGTGGCAGGAGCGCTGCGGCTTTGCGCACGTGGCGCTGCGCGCCGGCGTGCCCGTGACACCGGTGGCGGCGGTGGGACCGGACGAGATCTTTCCGATCTTAAGCGACCGAGGGCTTTTGCCGGTGAGTTTTCTGGGGGATCGCAAGGCGAGGGCGCCGGCGTTTCTGCCGGTGGCGCGGCCGGTGCGCTGCGTCTTTCGCTTTGGCAAGCCTGTTCAACTCCCCGACCTCGGGAGAGCGCTGGACGCCGGGCAGGACGTGCCCGAGGCGATGATGCCGCATTGCGCGAGTTACGCCCGTGAGGTCGAGGCGGCGCTCGATCGGCTCATTCAAGAGACCCTGCAGGACCACCCCAAACGCGTACGCCTCTTGCCCGGCCGCCGCTAAGCGCGCTCTCAGCGAGCCTCGAGGCTCGCGCGAAGCGCCCGGGCCACTCGCCGCCCGAAGGTGTAGATGGGGATCTGCGGCGGCCCGCCGATCGACGTGGGAAAGAGCGAGCCGTCGGCTACATAGAGGCCGCGCACTTGATGGTGCGCGCCGTGGCTGCTCACCACGCTACTGCGCGGATCTTCGCCCATCCACATCGTCGACATCGGGTGCACGGCGACCATCGAGGGGTTGAAGGGACCGAGAGTGGCGCCTTTGAGGGCATCGAGCTTTGCCGGCGAGTCGAGGAGGCGAGGCGGTGAAGTGGGGATGATGACCTGGCGGGCGCCGGCGGCAAAAAGGATGCGAGCGGCCTCGCGCATCCCCAAGGCCACCTGGTCGAGCTCGGCGCGATCGGGTCGGTAATGGATCTGCACGCGCTCGCCATCGCGGGGGCGCACATGCCCGCTGTAATGGTCGTGCACCATCGCGATGATGGCGGCCACATTGGGGTAGAGGCGCATCATCGAGGCGTGGGCGGCTCCAAAACCGGGCATAAGCCCGGCGGAGGCGCCCGGGTGCGCAAAGCCCGAGACCAGCCAGACTCGCCGGTCGGCGTCGTGGCCAAACTTCAAAAACTCGGTGCATTCAGCGGCCTGGGGCACGCCCTTCCAGCCCTCGATGGTCTCATCGAAGACGCCCATCACAAAGGCGCCCGGGTGAATGTGCAGGCGACGACCGGTAAGTTTATGCGGATCGGGAAGTCCGCTCTTAATGGCGAGCGCAGCGGAGTTGGTGGCACTGGCACCGAGCACGACGCGTTCGGCGCGAACC
Source organism: Lujinxingia vulgaris (assembly GCF_007997015.1). Lineage (NCBI taxonomy): Bacteria > Deltaproteobacteria > Bradymonadales > Lujinxingiaceae > Lujinxingia > Lujinxingia vulgaris. The sequence continues at coordinate 405,593 of NZ_VOSM01000002.1, read as the reverse complement.
TCAAAAGGTTGAAGCTCCGCGCCGTTTTGCGGGTCGATGGCCCGGCCGGCCACGCCGCAGACCTGGCGGCCCCGCGTTAAGATGCGGTCGACGCGGGCGTGAATCAGCGCGCGCCCGCCGGCCTTAAGCGCCGGCGGAATGAGCACTTTGGCGACGTTCTGTTTGCCGTTGTTGGGGCAGCCCAGCTCGCACATTCCCGATTGCTGGCAGCCCTGGCGGTTATGCGAGAGTACGCTGTGCTCGTAGCCCAGCTCGCGCGCGCCGCGGAAGAGCGCGTGGTTGTTGGCGTTGACGCGGTCGTCTGGCACCGGGTGCACACCGAGCAGTTCCTCGACGCTCTTAAAGTCGGCCTGAAGCCCCGCGCCAAGATCGTCGACGCCCTGCCCTCTCCAGATCTCCAGGATGGGCTCGGGGAGCCGCTTGCAGAGGTTGGTGTTATGCAGCGTGGAGCCGCCCACGCCTTTGCCCTGCATTACGGTGATGGCCTGGTCGACGGTGCCGCGCGACGCCCCCTCCATAAAGAGTCTGGGGAGCATGATCTCTTCGCGGCAGCGCATGTTTTCGGGGGCGAAATAATCGCCGAGCTCCACGCCGATGACGTCGACACCGGCGATGGCCAGGTCGTGAAAGGCCATGCCCCCGCCGGCGCCCAGGCCCACGACCACCACGTCGGCTTTGAGCCGGAGCGCGTGGTCGCTGGCCGCCGCAGAGGTCATGCCGGCCGGAAGGCTGCGGCGCTTTGCATCATCGCGACTCATCGGCGCTCCGCGGGCACGCCCGGGTTACCCGAGAGGCTGTAGCCGATGGCCGGCCAGACCTCCGGGCGGGTGTAATAGCCCATCATGCACACCGACTTGAGCGCTTTGAACATCGCGCGCGCCGGCATCAGCGGAGAGGTCTCCAGGGTGATGAGGAGACAGTCGAGCTCATCGTCACTCAGACGCGTAAAACGCCGGCGCCGCGGCCCGAAGGCGTAGGGCGCGTACTCCAGGATGGCGAGCATCGACTGAAGTTCTTCCTGGGTGGTGGCGGGCATGCCGCCCATAAAATGAAGCGCCGCATCCAGCGCGCCACACTCCCGCGGGTCGGGGAAGTCCGCGTCATCAGCGGCGCAGACGCGCGTGATGGCCCGCTCCAGAGTCTCACTGAGCCACTCGGGCACCCTGCCGGGCATGGGCGGCGGGTTGCCGCTCAGGCGCGCAAAAAGCCGCCCGGTGCGCACCAGCCCCATCGTCTGCATCCGGGCCATCAAGAGCTCGGGTTTATCGCCTAAAACGCCGCGCAGAAATGAGACCACAGGAGCCGTCCGTGCTGGAGGTGAGATGTTGGTAGCGCCGCCCTCCCCCTTCAGGGGTTGGAGACGTAGGAGCCGTCGCCCCACTGCTCGATCTGCAAGATCACATCGACGGTGCCCGCTTCCAGCATGCCTAAGTCGCGGGCGGCGGCGCGGGAGAGGTCGATGATGCGACCGCGCACAAAAGGCCCGCGGTCGGTGATCCTGACCACCACCGAGCGGCGGCTCTCGGGCTCGATGACCCGCACGATCGTATGGAAGGGTAAGGTCTTATGGGCCGCTGTGAAGCCTTCCATATCGTACAACTCGCCGCTGGCGGTCTGGCGACCGTGGAACTTATCGCCGTACCAGCTGGCCACGCCGCGGAGCTCGTGCTCTCTGCCGTCGGGGGCGGCCACGCGGTGGGTCACAAGATCGCGATGGGGATCGGCGGGCGTTGTGGCGCAGGCAGCCATCCACAGCGCGAAGCCCCCCAGCAGAAGTTGCCGCAGCGCCGCCAGGGCTTCGCCGCGGGTCCACATCAAACCCTTTAGGCCGCGTCGTGAAGAGATCATGTGGGCCACCGTTCACACATCGGGACATCGCCGGAAACAATCAAGCTCTCGTCGGGGGCGATGGTGCCAGCGAAGATGCTCCGAGGGCAAGGGAAGGAGATTCATCGCGTTGCCGCGACACCATCGGCCGATGGCACGCGCCGCCCTGCGATACGAAAAAAGCCGCACCCCCGATGTTGGGAGCGCGGCTTCTTCGTTCACCTCAGCGCCTCTTCGTCATTCTGAGTGACGCGCAGGCTCAAAGGGGGATGCGGCTTTAGTCTTCGACGCGCTCGAAGAGCGCCGCGGCGCCCATGCCGCCACCGATGCACATCGAGACGATGCCGTAGCGACCGCCGGTCTTCTCCAGCGAGCGCAGGAGCGTGCCGGCCATGCGCGTGCCGCTCACACCCAGGGGGTGACCCAGGGCGATGGCGCCGCCGTGGATGTTGAGCTTGGCCGGGTCCACACCCAACTCGCGGGCGCAGTAGACGGCCTGGCTGGCGAAGGCCTCGTTGATCTCGAAGAGGTCAATATCTTCGATGCTCAGGCCGGTGGCCTTGAGCAGCTTGCGGATGGCCGGGACCGGCCCGATGCCCATGATCTCCGGGTCGACGCCGGCGACCTGGAAGGCGCGGTAGTAGCCCATGGGCTTCACACCGAGCTCATCGGCCTTTTCTTTGCTCATCAGCACGACAGCGGCCGCACCATCGGTGAGCGGCGAGGCGTTGCCGGCGGTGACGCTGCCTTTGGGGTTGAAGGCCGGGCGAAGTTTCGCCAGGGCTTCCACCGAGGAGCCGGGGCGAGGGCCGTCGTCTTTGTCGACGGTCACATCGTGGCGCTTGCCGTCGGGGCCGACCACCTGGGTCTTGACCGGAAGCACTTCGCCGGCCAGGAAGCCATCTTCCCAGGCCGCGAGAGCTTTCTCGTGGCTGGTCAGGGCGAAGGCGTCCTGATCTTCGCGGGCCACTTCAAAACGCTTTGCGACGTTTTCGGCGGTGGTCCCCATCGGGATGTAGATCTCGGGGTACTCTTCCATGGTCTGCGGGTTGGCCGAGACCTTGTTGCCGCCCATGGGGATCATGGTCATCGACTCGGTGCCGCCGGCCACGGCGACATCCATCGCGCCGATCATGATGCGCTCGGCCATCTGCGAGATGGTCTGCACGCCGGAGGAGCAGAAGCGGTTGACGGTCAGACCGGGCACGGTGTTGGGCAGGCCGGCCATCACCGAGGCCACGCGGGCAACGTTCATGCCCTGCTCGGCCTCGGGCATCGCGCAGCCGATGGCCACATCACCGATGTCTTCGGGGTTAAGACCTTCGACCTTGGCCACGGCTTCTTTGATTACAAGCGCGGCCATGGTGTCGGGGCGGGTATCTTTGAGGCCACCTTTGTAGGCGCGGGTAAAGGGGGTGCGCACATACGAGGCGACCACAACGTCACGAAGAGAAGTCATAAGGTATATCTCCTGATTCGGCGGGCATCACAGCTTCTCGCGCTCGCCGGGGTACTCGTTCGGGAAAACAAACCGTCCCATCTCCCCGGCCATTCCGGCCGGAGAGAGGGGTGCTGCGAGCCGACCTTAGTTACGCAGCGGCTTGTTGTTCATGAGCATATGCTGCATGCGCTGCTGGCTCTTCTCTTCGCCACAGAGCGACATGAAGGCCTCGCGCTCCAGGTCGAGCAGGGTCTGCTCATCGACCAGGGTCGCCGGGTTGGTCTCACCGCCGCACAGCACGTTGGCGAGCTTACGCCCGATGAGGCGATCGTGGGCCGAGATCACGCCGTTTTCCTGCATGCTGTAGAGCAGCATGTCGATGGTGGCGGCGCCGTCCGGGCCGAGCAGGCGGAACTTGGAGGGACGCGGCGGCTTGAAGCCGGCGCGCGCCATACCAAGGACGCGCTCTTTGGCGTCGTGAAGCAGGTGATCGGCGTTGATGGTCACGCCGTCGTTAGCGGTGAGGAAGCCGAACTCACGAGCTTCTTCAGCGCTCTTGGCCACTTCGCCCATGCCGATGGCCATGAAGACCTTACGCAGGAAGGGGAAGGGATCGAACTCCTTGTTGTCGGAGTGCGGGCCGAAGACGTTGCGCATCAGCTGCAGGTTGCCACCGCCGCCGGGGATCAGACCCACGCCAACTTCGACAAGACCCATGTAGAGCTCGCCAGCGGCTTGAATGGCGTTGGCGCCCATGGTCACCTCGGCGCCGCCGCCCAGTGTCAGGCCCTTGGGCGCGGAGACGACCGGCTTCCAGCTGTAACGCATACGCTGGTTGGCGTCCTGGAAGGCTTTGACCATCGACTCGATGGGCTCCCACTGGCCGGCCTGGGCGTTCATGAGCACGAGCAGCAGGTTGGCGCCGGCGGAGAAGTTGGTCGAGTCGTTGCCGATGACCAGACCTTCCCAGTTGGCCTCAACTTCGTCGATCGCCTCGTGCATGCAGTCGATGAGGTCGGGGTCGATGGCGTTCATCTTGGTGTGGAACTCGAGCAGCGCCACGCCGTCGCCCATGTCGTGGAGCGAGGCCGAGGAGTTGCCGAGGATCTTGGTCGCGCCCTTGCGCTTGAGCAGCTCAACGCTGATGGCCTTCTCACTGCGCTCGATCGCCTTATAGCTCTTGGTGGCGACGTCGTAGTAGAGGTCGGTGGCGCCGTCCTGCTTGTAGAAGCTCTCGGCGCCCGAGGCGATCATCTCGTCGATCCAGGCGGGAACTTCGATGTCCTGAGCCTTCATCTGGTCGTAGGCCCACTTAAGGCCCAGGGCGTCCCAGGTCTCGAAGGGACCGAGATCCCAGTTGAAGCCCCACTTCATACCGCGGTCGATGTTGACCACATCATCGGCGATCTCGCCCATGCGGCGCGCGGTGTAGGCGAGCGAGCGCAGGGTAACTTCGCGGGCAAATTCGGCAGCTTTGTCGTCGCCGTCGACCACGACCGTCTTGATGCGCTTGGCCGGAGCGCCCTTGGCTTTGCCGATCGAGGCAAACTCGGGCTTGTCGCGGTCGCGGTACTCAAGGGTGTTCAGATCCAGGGTCTGGATGCCGCCCTTGCCCTTCTTATAGAAGCCGCCGCCGGCCTTCTGACCGGTGAGGCCCTTCTCGACCAGGGTGCCCATGAAGTCGGGGACCTGGAAGATCTCGCGCTCTTCATCTTCGGTGAGCGTGTCGTAGCAGTTCTTGGCCACGTGCACGAAAGTATCGAGACCGACCATGTCCGCAGTGCGGAAGACGGCCGACTTGGGGCGGCCCATGGCTTTGCCGAAGACGGTATCGACGCCTTCGATGCTCATCTCGTACTTCTTCATCAGGTGCATGATGGTCATCATGCCGTGCACGCCGATGCGGTTGGCGATGAAGTTCGTTGTGTCTTTGCCGAAGACGATGCCCTTGCCGAGCACGTCGCGGCCGAACTCCACCATCGCGTCCACAACTTCCGGCGCGGTGTCGGGGCCTTCGACCAGCTCAAGGAGCTTCATGTAACGCACGGGGTTGAAGAAGTGCGTGACGATGAAGCGCTTCTTGAAGCTCTCGGAGCGCCCTTCCAGCATCCCCTCAATGGAGAGGCCGGAGGTGTTCGAGGAGATGATGGCGTGATCGTTCACATGGGCTTCGACTTTGTCGAAGGTCGCCTTCTTGATGGGCATGCTCTCGGGCACGGCCTCGACGATCCAGTCGACCTCGGCGAACCAATCGAGGTTGTCGTCCATGTTGCCGACGGTGATCAGATCGAGATCGCGCTTGGTGAAGATCGGCGAGGGGCTGGTCTTGGCCAGGAGCGCCTTGTTGCGGGTCGCGATGCTGTTGCGGAACGCCGGGTCGTTGATGTCGTCTTTCTCGCCCGGATTAAAGGGCACGATATCAAGCAGGTAGACCTCGATGCCCGCGTTAGCGAGGTGTGCGGCGATGCCGCTTCCCATAACGCCGGAACCGATAACGGCAGCCTTTCGAATGCGCTTCGTGGCCATGAAACTCCTTACGATGTGAGGGTAACCGAAAACATATGCGTAGAGCGCGGTGCCTTATAATGAGAAGGGCAATTAGGGGTCAAGACCAACCCCTTGCCCGATCCGCGGCGAGCGGACCTGTAAGCACCGATGACGAGTGGCAAAGGAAAAGACCCGGGCTTGCTTCCGAAAGTCACCTCTGAGACCGGCGAAGATGCCCGTGGCTTGCGTCGTGCTGCCCGAGGGGATAAGACCTCGTAGAGAACATCCCCCCCGCGGCGGTTGCGCGCTGAAGCACCTGCGAGAGCGGGCTTTGCCGCAGCCCCCGTCGATCCCACGCGGGCTCCGAAGACGAGGATAAAGATGATTGAAGCAAGCATCATTGTTGAGCGCATTCAGGCCGCCCTTCCCGGCGCCCGGGTTGAGGTTCAGGACCTGACCGGCACGATGGACCACTACAAGGCAGTGGTGATCTCGGAGCAGTTCGCCGGCAAGTCGCTGGTGGCGCGCCATCGCGCGATCTACCAGGCGCTGGCCGAAGAGATGAAGGGCCCGGTCCACGCGCTCACGCTAGAAGTATTTACGCCCGAAGAATGGGACGCCCAGGCCTGACCCCGGATCAGGAATGCGCCTGATGGCCGGGGTGTTGACCCGGCTCAAGGCGCTCCTTAGTACCCGACGGGCCAGCCCGTTGCGTCACACCCATAGAACCGATGAGGCATCATCATGAGTGACCAGAAGAAGTCCATCTCGCTCCCCCTTGCCAACCCTGAGAAGAACGTGGAAGCCCAGCCCCGCACGCGTGAAGAGGGAGGCGACGTCCTCTCGGAGATCGCGCGCGAGGTGGCTGAGAACCCCGTGCTCCTCTACATGAAGGGTCTTCCCCAGCAGCCGATGTGCGGGTTCTCGGCGCGCGCCGCGGCGATCCTGGCCAGCTACGGCCGCCCCTTCCACGCCGTCGACATCCTGGTCGACCCGGATAAGCGCCAGGGCATCAAAGAGTACTCCAGCTGGCCGACCATCCCCCAGGTCTACATCGGCGGGGAGTTTGTGGGCGGCTCGGACATCCTGATGCAGCTCCACGAGAATGGCGAGCTGGGCAAGCTCATCGCGTCGGTCACCGGCGAGTGATCCCGGTTGTCGGGTGGCGTGATCGAGCGCGGCGCCCGGCCCGGCCACTGGTGCTTGACAGCGAAGGGGTTGCGCTTTAGGTTGCCCCACCTTTGTACGGTCCTCTAAAAGCGTGGACTGTTGGCTGCAGGTCTACGCGCTTCGAACTCATAGTAAATCACAGCACGAACCAGCTTATTAAAGCGGAGATGAAACTCACATGACTGTCCGACTTCGACTTCAACGCCATGGCGCCAAAAAGCGTCCCTTCTACCGTGTGGTTGCCGCCGACCAGCGCTCTCCCCGTGATGGTCGCTTCATTGAGGTGCTTGGCACCTACGACCCGATGCAGGAGCCGGCTGCGGTTCGCCTTAACAGCGAACGCGTCGACTACTGGCTCAGCGTGGGCGCGCAGCCCAGCGACACCGTTCGCTCGCTGATCCGCAAGCTTCGCCGTGGCGAGCTGGGCATCGACCTGGCCGCCGAAGGCGCCGAGAAGGCCGCCAAGGAAGCCGCCGCCCTGGCCAAGAAGGAAGCTCTCGAAGCTGCCCGCGCCAAGGTCGCTGCTGAAGCCAAGGCTGCTGAGACCAAGAAGGCCGAAGAAGAAGCCGCCAAGAAAGCCGAAGCCGAAGCTGCCAAGGCCGCTGAAGCTGCCAAGGCTGAAGAAGGCGCCGCCGATGGCGAGAAGGCTGAAGGCGACGACGCCGAAGCCAAGACCGAAGGCGAAGAGGGCTAAGCCAGCTTTCTTGCTTTAAGTAGTATGTGACGAGCCCGTTTTTGACGGGCTCGTCGCGTTTTAACCTTGAGGAATGACGCGATGAGCAACCACACCGCCGAAGATGCCCTGAAGAGCTATGAAGAGTTGGTGCGATTTCTGGCCGGCTCGCTCCTGGATGATGACGTTGAGTTTGAGGTGCGCACGCACGCCCACCGCGACCAGCTGCTTGTTGAGCTGGCCGTTGAAGAGGCGCATCGCGGGCGCGTGATCGGCCGCGGCGGACGCATCGCCCGGGCGATGCGCACCCTGGTCGACGCCGCCGCCGTCCCCAACCACCTGCCGGTGGTCATCGACATCGTCGACTGAGCGCGCGGAGCGTTTGAGCATGAGCAAGACAGCAAACGAGCGGGTGGAGCTGGCCAAAGTCGGCCGCCCCCATGGTGTGTACGGCGACGTGCGCCTGCATCTTTTCAACGCCGACTCCGAAGTCCTCGATGAGGGCGTGAAGGTCTATATTAAGACCGAGCGCGAAGACCTGGAGTTGACCATCGAGCGCTTTCGCCAGGGCCCGAAGTTCGCCATGGTGAAGTTCAAGGGCATCCAGGGTCGCGAAGGCGCCGAGCGCATCAAACACGGCATCGTCTCGGTGGATTTTGATCTGCTGCCGGAGCTCGACGATGACGAGTTCTACTTGATGGAGGTCATCGGCTTTCCGGTCCTGGTCGCCGAAGAAGAAGACGGCGATGCACCCGAAGACGCCGAGCCCATCGGCATCATCGACCGCTTCTTTGAGACCGGCGCCAACGACGTGTTGGTGGTCAAGCGCTCTGACGGCTCCGAGCTTTTTGTGCCCTATGTGGAGCACGCCGTCAGCTATGTCGATCTGGAGGCACCGGCGGTGGTGCTGCAGCCCCTTGAGATCTGGACGCCCGCCGACTGACAGGTTCGATTTCAGTCTGCCATACCGGCCCCTCTGCGCCCGCACGACCGCCCCGCCCTCCCCGATTGGAGATGATGTTGAGCACGCCCTTCCCCGTTGAGATCCTCACGCTCTTCCCCGACTTCTTCGATGGCCCGCTGCGCATCAGCCTGACCGGCAAAGCCATTGAGCGCGGCCACTTCTCGGTGAACTGCGTCGACATCCGCGACTTCACCCACGACAAACACCGCACCTGCGACGATGTGCCCTACGGGGGCGGCGCGGGCATGGTGATGAAACCCGAGCCCCTCGTCGCGGCCCTGGAGTCGGCCCGGGAGCGTCACCCCGGCGTGCCGCGCATTCTGATGTCGCCCCAGGGCGAGCCATTTAGCCAGAAGATCGCCCGGGAGCTTGCCCAGGGGCCGGGCATGATCCTTGTGTGCGGGCGCTACGAGGGCGTCGACGAGCGTGTGCGTCAGCACTGGATCGATCGCGAGATCTCCATTGGCGACTACGTGCTCACCGGCGGGGAGGTCGCCTCGATGGTCGTCATCGACGCCGTCACTCGCCTCCTCCCCGGCGTGCTGGGCAACCAGGAGTCGATCAGTGAGGAGAGCTTCTCGGCTCCGATGCTCGAATATCCTCAGTACACGCGCCCCCGCGAGTTTCGAGGCTTTGAGGTGCCCGAGATTCTGCTCAGCGGCGACCACGGGCGAGTGGCGAAGTGGCGTCAGGAGCAGGCGCTGGCGCGCACCAAAGAGCGTCGCCCCGATCTTCTGGAGCGCCGCGACGCCTCGCCCGATAGTCAGTCTGAGAGTTGACGTAAGTCGATCTTTTTCGTTGGCGCCGGCCGGTTGCGCCCCAGAGGGCTCGGTCAATTCGCCAACAAAAACAACGCCTTACACACAACGACACCGCCAACACCTGACGTCGCGCTTCCCTCTTCGCGCACCGCACGCCGGCTGCATGAAGAGGTCTTTACCGAACGTCACTTGAACTTTGTGCCGGCGCGTCAACATACTATACCCCGGTATACCAAGGGAGGAGTTCGATGCCTTACACCGAGAAAGAGAAAAAACGCGTGCTTGCGCGGGTTCGCCGCGTCAAAGGGCAGCTCAACGCGCTGGAGACTGCGCTGGAAGAAGGCACCGAGTGCAGCTCGGTGCTCCAGCAGATCGCCGCGATCCGCGGGGCGGTCACCGGCGTGATGCGCCAGGTGCTTGAGTCGCATGTGCGCGAGACCTTCGGGAGCGCAGCCGAGCTTCCGCCTGGCGAGCGTGATGAGGCCGTCGAGGATCTCAACGATCTGATCCGCTCCTACCTCAAATAAGCCGCAACCCCTGCTTCACTCGTTATCCCCTAACTGTCAGGAGACTCTCATGAAGAGCCGTGCCGCCGTCGCATTCGAAGTCAACAAACCCCTGGAGATCGTTGAGCTGGATGTCGAAGGCCCCAGAAAGGGTGAGGTGCTCGTGCAGATCACCCACACCGGGGTCTGCCACACCGACGCCTTCACGCTCAGCGGCGAAGATCCCGAGGGCATCTTCCCCTCGGTGCTCGGCCATGAGGGCGCCGGCATCGTTGTGGAGGTCGGCGAGGGGGTCAGCGGGCTCTCGGTTGGCGACCGGGTCATCCCGCTCTACACCGCGGAGTGCCGCGAGTGTAAGTTCTGCAAGTCCGGCAAGACCAACCTCTGCCAGGCCGTGCGCGCCACCCAGGGCAAGGGCCTGATGCCCGATGGGACCACGCGTTTCTCGTACAAAGGAAAGCCCATCTACCACTACATGGGCACCAGCACCTTTAGCGAGTACACGGTCGTCCCGGAGATCTCGCTGGCGAAGATCGACAAAGACGCCCCGCTGGAGAAGGTCTGCCTGCTGGGCTGCGGGGTGACCACCGGCATCGGCGCGGTGCATAACACCGCCAAAGTGCAGGCCGGCGACACCGTGGCGGTCTTCGGGCTGGGCGGCATCGGCCTGGCGGTCGTGATGGGCGCCAAGGAAGCCGGCGCCTCGCGCATCCTGGGCATTGATATCAACCCCGATAAGTTCGAGCTGGCGCGCCAGCTCGGCGCCACCGATCTCATCAACCCCAAAGACTACGACAAGCCCATCCAGGATGTGATCGTGGAGCTGACCGACGGCGGCGTCGACTACAGCTTTGAGTGCATCGGCAACGTCAACGTGATGCGCTCCGCGCTGGAGTGCTGTCACAAGGGCTGGGGTGAGTCGGTGATCATCGGCGTGGCCGGCGCCGGCCAGGAGATCAGCACGCGTCCCTTCCAGCTTGTGACCGGGCGAGTGTGGCGAGGCTCAGCGTTCGGGGGCGTGCGGGGTCGTACGGAGCTTCCGGGCATGGTCGATAAGGCGATGAGCGGCAAGCTCGACCTCGATCCCTTCATCACCCACACGCTGCCGCTGGAGCGCATCAATGAGGCTTTTGACCTGATGCACAGCGGTGAGTCGATTCGTACGGTGATTCATTTCTAACTTCGAGGAAGCCGCCGGTCCGGGAGCGTACTCCCGGACCGGCGCTTCGCGTTGCAACGCGCGACCCCCATCAAAATAACCTTTCCGATCAAGGACTTAGAATCATGGAACGTGTGGAGAGTTATGCGAGTTTTGGCGGCACCCAGGAGGTCTGGAAGCATCGTTCCGAGGTGTTGGACTGCGAGATGAAGTTCGCCGTCTACCTTCCGCCCGCGGCCGCCGAGGGCCCCTGCCCTGTGCTCTACTGGTTGAGCGGGCTGACCTGCACCGAGCAAAACTTCATCACGAAGGCCGGCGCGCAGCGCTACGCGGCTGAGGAAGGCGTCATCATCGTCGCGCCCGATACTAGCCCGCGTGGCGAGGATGTCGCAGACGCCGAGGGCTACGATCTGGGCAAGGGTGCGGGCTTTTACGTCAACGCCACTCGGGAGCCCTGGGCTGCGCATTATCAGATGCACGATTATGTGGTCGACGAGCTGCCCGCGCTGATTGAGGCAAACTTTCCGGTGAGCGAAAAGCGCGCGATCTTCGGGCATTCGATGGGCGGGCATGGCGCACTGGTGTTGGCGCTGCGCAACCCGGGGCGCTACGCCAGCGTCTCGGCTTTTTCGCCGATCGTCGCGCCCACACAGGTGCCCTGGGGCGAGAAGGCGTTGGGGGCGTATCTGGGAGACGATCGCGAGGCGTGGAAGGCCTGGGATGCCACCGAGCTTGTGGCCACCGCGACCGAGCGGCTGCCGCTACTCATCGATCAGGGCGATTCAGACCAGTTTCTGGCCGAGCAACTGCAGCCGGAGCGCCTGGTGGGTGCCTGCGAGGAGGTGGGGCACCCGATTGAGCTGCGTATGCAGCCGGGCTACGACCACTCGTATTACTTCATCGCGAGCTTCATCGGCGACCATATCCGCCATCACGCCCGGGCGTTGAAGGGCTGATGCAGCTCGATAAGACGGGTCTGTACGCCAGCATCCGCGCGGTCTTCAGCGCGATGCCAGATCCGAGGTTGAGGCAGGGACATCCGCCGGCGCGTTGCGCCGGCGGATGTCTGCGCCGACCTTCAACGCCAGAATGAACACCCCGGCTCCGTGCATAAAGAAGTCGAAGATGTAGATAGGCTCGGTCAGCTCCCCGCGAAAGAGCATCCCGGTGGTCTCCACCAGGTGGGGCTCCGGCGTAAAGGGCGCCAGCGCCAGCAGCAGCGCCAGGGGAACGAGAAGTTTGTAAGAGAGCGCATCAAGCCATCGGTAAAACCAGTTCGTCTTCATCGGCTTCGGTCTCGCTGATCGTCAGTAAAGGGGGGTACGTTCGCTTGCTCTACGACTAAGCACCGTAGCACGCCAGGCGATGCCCGGTGAGGTGGGCGCCGGGGTCTTCACTCTAAAGAACGCGCCTGGACTTCAAACATGCCTCGATCTCCGGGACTGATGCTCAGGTGTTTTTTCTACATCTGCCCCTGTCTCAGCGCCCCTCGAAAGCAGGCCCGCTGCCAACCTGAGCGTAAGGGCAGCCGGAGAGCGTTGCGAGCCCCCTTTCGCCGTGACAGGATGCCATCCCCCGGCCTCGCCGACCGACGTTGAATGGATGATGCCACCGAGGAGCCCCCTGCGATGCGCGCGCCCCACACTTTTTCCGGTCATCTGCGACTGAAGCCCACCGTAGCGGCATTCAGCGCGCTCTTGACCCTCTCGCTTGCCGCATCGGCGCAAGCCCAGCTTCCGGAGATTCCGCCGCTGGAAGACGATGAAGACTCCGGCGGGCGTATTGTGGAGCTTGCGCCGCCGCGTCTTAACCCGGTGATGCCCCTCGATGAGGAGGAGGAGCCCACCGTGAATGTGGAGGGGCATTATCGCCTGAGCGCCGACACCTACGAACGACCGCTGACCGACGGACTGCGTGGCGGGCTCTACCAGCAACTTCGCATCGGGAGCACCATCAACCTGGGGGAAGTGCAGGCGGTGGCCTCGGCCGATCTTCTGAGCGGGAGGCTTGTGGGCAACTCCTACCCTCAACCTCCGGCGGTGGGTGACCACGGTGCGCGCCACTTCCACCGCGTGCTCGACGGGGCCGAGCAGACCTTTGCGCCGCGCGAACTTTACCTTCGCTGGGATAGCCCCGTGGGTCGGGTGCAGGCGGGTCTTCAGACCAGCCAGTGGGGTCTGGGTCTGCTGGCCAACGACGGCGACATTGAAGACGAGACGCTCTTTGAACATCAGGTCGGCGGCGATCGCGTCGCGCGCCTGCTCTTTGCGACCGCACCTTTTCGCGCCCGCTCCTCGCGCAGCGCGCTCGACGAGCTCTTTGTGGCCATCGGCGCCGACGCGGTGATTCGCGACGAAAACGCCGACATCAACAAAGGGGACCGCGCGCTCCAGGGCATCGCGTCTGTGGTGTGGCGCCCCGCCCCCAGTGAGATCGGCGTGTACGTGGCGCTTCGCGATCAAACCGACCGCGACGGCTCTGAGCTCAACGTCGCGGCTTTTGATCTGGCGGGCAAACATCAGTTCTATACCCCGAAGGGCACCTGGCGCTTTCGCATCGCTGGTGAGGCGGCGTATCTGCGCGGTGAGACGACCCGCGCCGACGGCAGCGATCCCGCAACACCGGTGCAGATCGACGCGCTGGGCGCGGCGGCGCATCTCGACGTCTTGCACCGTCCGAGCGCGCTGGGGCTGAACCTCCGCTCGGGCTTTGCCTCCGGGGATGCCGATCCGCGCAGCGACAACCTGCACCGCTTCCGCTTCGATCCGAACTACCGCGCCGGGCTCTTGCTCTTCGATCATCATCTGCCGGCGTATACAGCCGAGGCGGTCGCCCAGGCCGATGATCCCCTTCGCGCGGCGCAACCTCCGCGCGGCATCGACAACCTTGTGGAGACGGGCGCGGTGAGCAACGCGATCTTCGTGCAGCCCACGCTGACCTTCGCACGCATCGCCGGGCTGGAGCTCGGCGCCGGCGCGCTGATGGCCTGGGCACACCGCCCCTGGCGCGACCTGGCTGCCAGTGTGGAAGCCGGCGGCACGGCGGTGGGCTTTCGCGGCGCCGGGGCCGAGGCCCGCTACCTGGGCACCGAGGCGCTCCTGGGCGCGCGCTACAAGCATCTGCTCACCCCGGAGCTCGCGCTGGAGTACCGCGCCGAGGCCGCGATGTTCTGGCCTGGCGAGGTCTTTGACGACGCCGAAGGTCGCCCCGACGCTCGCACCGCGCTTGTACGCGCGCACATCACCGCACTCTGGTAAGCGCTTTGACCGCACCTGACGCCCCCACCTCATCGCCGGGAAATGCCCCCACCGACCGCCTCGACTGGCTGATCGCGCTTGTGATTTTTGCCGGCTCGGTCGCCCTGCTGCTGGCCACGCCGCAGATGGGCTTTACGCGCGATGAGGGGTTTTATTTTCACGCCGCCTCCCAGTACATCGGCTGGTTCGAAGATCTCTGGAAGAACTTCCACGCCGGCGAGCTCGCCAGCAGCTTTACCCAGGCCAACATCGACCGACACTGGAGCTACAACCCGGAACACCCGGTGTTGATGAAGGCGGCGTTTGCCCTCTCGCATAAGATCTTTTCCGAACTTCTGGGCTGGATGAGCCCGTCGACCGCGCTGCGTTTTCCGACGATGCTCACCGCCGGCTGGCTCTTGAGCGGGGTGTATCTCTTCGGGCGTCAGCTCGGTGGTCGCCTGGCCGGGCTGGTGGGCGTGGGCGCGATGCTCCTGCAGCCCCGCTTCTTCTTTCACGCCCACCTGGCCTGCTTTGATGTGGCGGTGGCGGCGATGAACTTCTGGGTGGTCTACGCCTACTGGCGAAGCCTGCAGTCACGGGGCTGGGCGGTGACCACCGGACTTTTGTTCGGGCTTGCGCTCTCCACCAAGCTCAACGCCTTCTTCTTGCCCATCACGCTGGTGATGCACTGGGTGCTCTCGCGCGCCGGCGAGTTTCGCCTGGTGGGAGGCCTGCGCAACGGGGGGCTGCGCATTCCAAAGATCCCGGCGGCGTTCTGGGCGATGCTCACCCTGGGGCCGATTCTTTTCTACGCGCTCTGGCCGCGCCACTGGTTTGATACCTTTGCGCGCATCCGCTGGTACATGAACTTCCACCTCAAGCATGAGCATTATTTCGTCTACTACTTTGGCGAAAACCTGCAGAACCCGCCCTTTCCGGTGAGTTATCCCTGGGTGATGACGCTGGTCACCGTGCCGGCGACGATCCTTCTGGCCTTTGCGCTGGGGTGTTTTATCTGGGTTCGCCATTTTGGCGGCCGGGCTACGCTCAACGCCTGGAAGGCGGCGCTCAAAGCGAGGCGGCTGCCCTCCTCGGTCGATCCACGTGGAACCGGGCTGCTCTTTCTCATTCACATCATCTTTCCCATCGCGCTGATCGCGCAGGCGGAGACGCCAATCTTTGGGGGCACCAAGCATTGGATGCCGGCGATGCCCTTTGTGGCGATCATCGCCGGGCTGGCCGTGGCGCACCTGAGCGCGGAGCTGGCGCGTTTGCTCAGCGCGCGACGCACCTCCCGGGAGGGGTCACACAGCCTCAATGGTCCGACCGAGGGAGAGACGAGGCCTTTTATTTACGCGGCGATCGGGCTTCTGCTCGGCGCAGCAACGCTTTTTCCGGCGGCGCTGGCCACCCGCAACAACCACCCTTTTGGCACCTCCTACTACAACGAGCTTATCGGCGGGCATCGGGGGGCTGCGGACTTTAAGATGTTCCGGCAGTTCTGGGGCTACGCCTCACGCCAGGCGCTGCCCTGGCTCAATGAGCACGCCGAGGAGGGGGGCCGGGTGTGGACGCATAACGTTGTGAACACCGCCTGGCGCATGTATCAGACCGAAGATCTGGCACGTGAGGATCTTCGCGCGGTGCGCATGGGAAGCAGCGACTACGCGCTCTACCACCAGCAAAAAGCCTTCACCTTCCTGCTGCTGCCGCTCTGGGAGGAGTACGGCACCCTGGCCCCGCGCCACGTGGTGGAGCTTGAGGGCGTGCCGCTTATCAGCGTGTATGAGCGCGTCGAGCGCGACACCCTGAAGTTCCCCGAGGTGCGTCGCTAGTCAGCGCCCGTCGCCTCGGCGTATCGTGTGAACTCAAGCCTCGTCATCGTTTTGAACCGACTGCTGCCGGAGTCTTTATGAGCGCCCTTGCCGACATCCAGAAACTCGCCAGTGCCCCGACCCTCGACACCGACGCGCTCGCCAGCGCACTCGACGAAGCCGACGCCGCCACGCGTCTTGCGTTTGTGCGCGCGCTCACCCCGAAGATGCAGCGACGCCTCTTTGACGCGGCCAGCCGCCCGGTGACGACCCTTGATATTGTGCCCGAAGATACCAACCCGCTGCAGGAGGTGATCTGCGAGGGGCGCAACACCCTTCCAGCTTTTCGGCTTTTTCAAAAACGCTTTTGCACCCCCTCGGCCGAATACGCCCCGGATAACCGCCGGGTGCTCTGGGGCTACAACCACCAGACGCTTTCGGGGATTACCGGTCCGGGCTACTTCGTTGCCTACGATGACGCGGAGTCGGGCGAACTTGTCATCGACTACCGCGAGCTCCCGCCGGAGCGCCCCGGCGAGTGGCCGCAGATTCTGGACAACCGCGCGCGCCTGGGGCGTTTTGTGTACGCCGGCATGGTCGACCGCCTGCGTGGCCTCTCCGAACATGTGACCATCGGGCGCGCCTATAAGGCCAAACCCATGAACGCCTGGTTTGCGCTGGTGCGCATCGACCCCTGAGTCTTTTAAGTTTCCCCCACCCCGGCTCACCTTACTATGGCAGCATCCGACGAGCCCTTCGATATCCAGGCCCGCCTCTCAACCATCCCGCATAAGCCGGGGTGTTATCTGATGCGCGACCGCCGCGGGCGCATCATCTACATCGGCAAGGCCAAAGACCTTAAAAACCGCGTCCGCAACTACTTTCAGCTGCACGGCGATCCGCGTCCTTTTGTGCGTCGGCTCCCGCAGATTCTGGGGGATATCGAGACGATCATCACCGCCTCTGAAAAGGAAGCGCTGATCCTCGAAAACACCCTGATTAAGGCGCATAAGCCGCGCTACAACGTGCAGCTTAAAGACGATAAGTCCTTCCTCTCGCTGCGCGTCGATAAGAACCAGAAGTGGCCGCGGGTCGAGGTGATCCGCAGCAAGTCGAGCACCAAGACAAAGCCCGGCCAGCGCACCTTCGGGCCCTACTCGTCGGCCTACGCGATCCGTCAGACGCTGCAGGTACTCAACAAACATTTCATGCTGCGCACCTGCCCCGATCATGTGCTCAGCAACCGCTCGCGGCCCTGCCTGCAGTACCAGATCAAACGCTGTCCGGGCCCCTGCGTGCTGCCCGTCGACAAAGATCGCTACCAGCAGGACGTCAACCAGGCGGTGATGTTTCTGGAGGGGCGCGGCGATGAGCTCGTGGAGCGGCTGCGCGAGAAGATGGCGCGCGCCAGCGAGGAGCTCGAGTTCGAGTTGGCCGCGCGCTACCGCGACCAGATTCAGGCCATTGAGAAGGTGCTCGAGCGGCAGGTCGCCGTGGGCCATCGGGAGGTCGACCAGGACGCCTTCGGCTTCTACCGCGAGGGCGACCGGCTCACCTTCCAGGTGCTCTTTATCCGTCGCGGGCGCCTGGAGGGCGCGCAGTCCTTCTCGTACACCGACCAGGAGTTCCCGGATGAGGAGCTCTTCTCGAGCTTCTTGAACCTCTATTATAACGCCGGCAACCACGTGCCCAACGAGGTGCTCCTGCCGCTGACGCTGGAGGACGAGGAGGTCGAAGCCTTTGAGGAGCTCTTCAGCGAGCTGGCCGGCCACCGCGTCTATGTGCAGAGCCCGCAGCGCGGGGCCAAGCGCGCGCTGATCGCCACCGCCCAGACCAACGCTCGCCATAGCTTTGAGGAGGAGCACGCGAAAGAGGAGCGCGCCCGCGACCTGCTCGAGAAGTTGCAGGGGCGGCTCAAACTTAAAAACCTGCCGCGGCGCATTGAATGCTACGACATCAGCAACCTGCAGGGCGCCCAGGTGGTGGGCTCGCTGGTGGCCTTTATCGATGGGGAGCCGGCCAAGGCCGAGTACCGCCACTACAAGATGCGCCTGGTACACGGGCAGGACGACTTTGCCTCCATGCACGAAATGCTCACTCGCCGCCTGCGCAAAGTCGCCGACGGCGATGATGATCCGCCCGACCTCATTGTGGTCGACGGTGGCAAGGGGCAGCTGGGGCAGGCCGTGGCGGTGATCGAAGATCTGGGGCTGCACCAGATCGATGTGGTCTCTTTAGCCAAGAGCCGCGTCGACGAGGTGGGTTTTGACGATCCGGAGGTCACCCGCAGCCCGGAGCGCGTGTTTTTGCCGGGGCGCAAAAACCCGGTGGTGCTGCGTCAGAACTCCGCCGAACTCTATCTGTTGCAGCGGGTGCGCGACGAGGCGCACGACTTTGCCATCGGCTTTCATAAACAACTTCGGCGCAAGGCCAGCCTGCGCTCCAGCCTCGACGACATCCCGGGCATTGGCCCCAAGACCAAACGCGTCTTGCTGCGCCATTTCGGAAGTCTCGTGAAGATCAAGGCCGCGACCCTCGAGGAACTTCAGGCCGTTGAAGGCGTCGGCCCCTCGACCGCCGAGGCGATCCGCGGCTTTTTTCATCCTCCGGGCGAGGGCGAGTCTTCGGCTCAGTGATGCCGGGGGCGATCCGCGCCGGGTGCCCGCCGCGCGGGCCTTGCACGCTTGGAAGGGTCTTCCTCGCCCCTACCTTTTAAAGACGTTTTGCAGGCGCTGCCCGCGTCGCGACCACCATCCCCCGAACGTGCGCCTGCTCCCACCTTATGCTACACAGCGATTTCAACGTTGCTCGCCACGGATGCGTCAAAGCCCGGCGCGCCTTTTTGTTCCCCTTGCTTCGCTCGCTCCGATGTTGCGGAGCTCGTCATGGAGATTGCTATGTTTTTGAAAAAGACTGCGCTCACGTCCATCCTGGCGCTGCTTCTGGCGGCCTGCTCCTCCAACGCGCCGGTGCCCGATGAGCCGGCCAGCAGCGAGGCCCCGCAGTACCGCTCAGCCGGCCTCGATAACGAAGCGGCCCAGAGCTCACCGGAGGATGCGCAGCCGGAGAGCGCGGGCTCGATCTCGGCGGTTGGCCCGGTGGCCAGCGTCAACGGTGAAGAGATCGGCGCCGAGGAGTTCAACGCCCAGGTCGCCATGCTGCAGGCCCAGGCCCAGCTTCCCCCGGAGCTCCTCCAGCAGATGTCCTCGCAGATCATCGAAAACCTCATCGATCAGCGCCTGGTCAACCAGGCCATCGAGCAGTCCGGCGTCGAGCCCAGCCAGGAAGAGATCGACGCGCGCCTCCAGGAGTACCGCGAGGAGTTTGAGGCCAGCGCGCTGGAGATGTACGGCGAAGAGATCGACTTCGATGAGTACATCGCCCAGGCCGGCATCAGCCCCGAAGAGATCCGCGAGTCGGTTTACCAGGCCGTGGCCATCGAGAAGATCCTGATGGCCGACGGGCTTGAGCTCCCCGACGAAGAGGAAGCGCAGACCTTCTACAATGAGAACCCCGAGGCGTTCACCCGCGGCGAAGAGGTCCGCGCGCGCCACATCCTGGTGCGCGTCGACTCGGAGAACCCCGAAGATTGGGAGGCCGCCCGCCAGGAAGCCCAGGAGCTGCACGCCCGCGTCACCGGCGGCGATGACTTCGCCGACGTGGCCCGCGAAAACTCCGACGACGGCTCGGCGCAGGCCGGCGGCGATCTGGGCTCGTTTGGCCGCGGCCGCATGGTCCCCGAGTTTGAGGAGGCTGCCTTCGCGCTGCAGGTCGACGAGATCTCTGAGCCGGTCCGCTCCGACTTCGGCTGGCACATCATTCAGGTCACCGAGCGCAGCGACGAAGAGGTGATGACCTTTGATTCGGTCAAAGATCAGCTCACCCGCGAGCTTCGCAACCAGGCCCTCCAGGAGTCGCTGGGCACCTACGTGGCGCAGCTTCGCGAGGAGGCCGAGATCGAGACCTACCCCGAGAATATTCAATAAATTCAGCACATGAGGCAGCGACCACCAGACAGACCCTGTTTGAAATACACGCGGCGTCCTTCCCTCGGAAGGGCGCCGTTTTTTGTTTTCCTGTCCTCAAGGCTTGCTGTGTTTCGGGCATCCGGCACAGGTCAAAAAGACCAATACTTTTTGAATACCCGCAGCGTTATGACGTCGCTTTGCCCCCCCGGAAACCCACGCCCTCGCACCCCAGGCTGACCTTTGCTGAAGAAGATGAATGTTATGCAGATCGCTCGCCAGACGTCGTGTCGCATCATCCCGGGTATCGCCATCCTCGCGCTCGCTACCGCCACGGGGTGCTCCACCAACACGCCCTCACAGGACGCCGACGTTGACGTCGCCGCACCATCGGAGTCTGTGCCCGATGAAAAGACGCAGACGCCATCTTCGGAAGAAAGGGCCGAAGAGGTGGTCGACGCGAACGAAGACCCCGATCGCGCGGAACTTCACCATATCTACTTCCGGCTGCCCGATGGTCTCAGCACCCGGGCCACCGGGCCGGTCGCTACGGTCGGTGGCGTCTCCGTCAGCGCCCGGGCCTACCACGAGCAGCTCGACTACTTTGCCGGCAAGCCCAACGAAGACGGGAGCCATGACTACGCGATCAACAACGCGCTCAAAAAGGTGATCCAGCGCCAACTTCTCCTCAACGCCTTTGCCCCCGACGAGGAGGCCATTGAGGCGGAGCGCGCAAGACTGCGCCTGCAGCAAGAGGCAGAGGTTCGCGCCCGCAGGGGCGACGATGCCGACCTCGCGCCGCTGCGCGAACGCTGGGAAAACGACCCGACCTTCGGACGCAAGCAGGCCGTCGACAACCTTCTCATCGACGGCGCGATGCAGCGCCTGGGGCAGACGCTGCCCGATCGCGGCGACGCCCGTGACTACCACCAGGCGCACCCCGAGGAGTTTCAGACTCAGGCGGTCGTCGAGGCCCGGGTCATCAGCGCCCGCGACGCCGCCGAGGGCCAACCTGCCCGGGATTACATCGCCGAACTTCACGAGCAATTCACCGCCGAGGGCGCCGATCGCGACGCGCTCTTTGAGCGGCACCGCGATCCGATCTACGGGTTGGTCTCCGTCACCGAAGAAGACGCACGAAGCCCGGATGCAAGCCCGCTGGCCGACGTGGCCTTTGAGCAGGAGGTCGACCAGCTCTCTGAGCCCTTTGAACATCGGGGGCTCTGGATGTTTGTCTGGACCCACACGCGCCACGAGGCCGGGCTGATCCCCTTTGAGAAGGTAGAAGAGCTCCTGCTGGAACGCCTGCAATTTGAGGCCCGGGAGGATGCCTGGACGACCATGAGCGAGCGGCTCCTGGAGCAGTCGGAGGTGACCCTTCATTGGGAAAATCTCAGCGAGCCCTCCGCCCCTGGCGAGGAGCGCTGAAGTCGGCCCGGCGCCTGGATAAAGTGAGCGTCACCCTCACGTCAGAAGACGCAAAATTGGCCTGCCTGGCTTGACACCCGGGTGGTCAGGACTTACCCCTTCGGCGTCTATTTTTGGCCCGCCCCACCCTTAACTTGCTGCTGTATCAGGAGCTCTTTTATGACGAAGCCCGTCCGCGTTGCTGTCACCGGTGCTGCCGGTTCGATCGACTACTCTCTGCTTTTCCGCATCGCTTCCGGCGACCTGCTGGGCAAGGACACCCCGGTGATCCTTCAACTCATCGAGATCACCCCGGCGATGCAGGCCCTGGAAGGGGTCGCTATGGAGATCAACGACTGCGCCTTCCCGCTGCTGCAGGACATGATCCTCACCGACGATCTCAACAAGGGCTTCGACGGCGCCAACCTCGCGCTTCTCGTGGGCGGGATGCCGCGTAAGCAGGGCATGGAGCGCGCCGACCTGATCCGCGCCAACGGCCCGATCTTCACCGGCCAGGGCAAGGCCATCAACGACAACGCCGCCGACGATGTGCGCGTGGCCGTGGTCGCCAACCCCTGCAATACCAACGCTCTGATCGCCATGCACAGCGCCCCCGACGTTCCCAACGAGCGCTTCACCGCCATGACTCGCCTCGACGAGAACCGCGCCAAGAGCCAGCTGGCTACCAAGGCCGGTGTGGCTGTGGCCGACGTCAAGAAGATGGGCATCTGGGGTAACCACTCCAACACGATGTACCCGGACTTCTTCAACGCCACCATCGGTGGCAAGCCCACCACCGAGGTCATCAGTGATCACGAGTGGCTCAAGGGCGAGTTCATCTCGACGGTGCAGCAGCGCGGCGCGGCGATCATTAAGGCGCGTGGCTCCTCCTCGGCGGCCAGCGCCGCCAACGCGCTGATCGACCACGTGCGCGACTGGTTCACCGTCACCCCCGAAGACGACTTCCACGCCATGGCCGTGCCCTCCGACGGCTCCTACGGAGTGCAGGAAGGGCTGATCTACTCCTTCCCGGTGCGCTGCGACGGCAAGGGTGGCTACGAGATCGTGCAGGGCATCGAGCTCAACGACTTCTCCAAAGAGAAGCTCAAGGTCACCGAAGCGCAGCTCATCGAAGAGCGCGAAGTGGTCGCCGACCTGCTCAAGTAATGGGTTCGGCAGTACGCCGATGAGGGCTCGCCACAACGTGTGAAGCTCCCCTCATCGTGCCCCCCCCTGCACCTCGACGTGCAGGGGGTGTTTTTTTTCCGGCACATCGGCGGCCGGGTCGAAAACGTTGGCCGCGACGGCGCTCGGGATTACCTTTTCTGAAGTTTCTCTCGACCGACCATCACATCCCGGGGGGATGATCTCAGGCGCCGGAGTGCGCGTGCGTGCGCCCCCTTATTGCACCATCGGAGCTTGCCATGCACACCTCCCAGGCCGCCGCCCACGCCGCATCCACCCAAGATAGCGCCCGCAGCGCCGGCTGGGAGCTGCGCTTTGCGGCCATCACCGACATCGGTCTGCGCCGCACCGTCAATCAGGATGTCTACCTGCTCTATCCCTCGCACCGCCTCTACGCGGTGGCCGACGGCATGGGCGGTCACGAGGGCGGCGAGCTCGCTGCAACCCTCGCCATTGAGACTCTGGCGGCCTACTTCAACGAGGTGGGCGATATGATCGAGAGCACCCCGCAGGACCGACGCTCGTTGCAGCACAACCTCGTCGCCGGCATCAAATTCGCCAATGCCGCCGTCTACCAGGAGGCCGCTGAACGCGGTGCCCACCGTGGCATGGGCACCACGCTGGTCGCGCTGACCTTCGATGAGACCCGCGCCTACTGGGCCCATGTTGGCGACAGCCGTCTCTACCGCCTGCGCCAGGGCCGGCTGGAGCGCCTGACTCGCGATCATTCTCTGCTCGAAGAGACATTGGAGCGCCATAACATCACCTCGTCGGACGCCGCCGAGTTCATCGCCAACTTCCCCTACAAACACGTGCTCACGCGCGCGGTGGGAAGCCAGTACTGCGTCGATGTCAGCGTGGCGTTCTCCCCGCTTGAGCCCGGCGACATCTTCCTGGCCACCACCGACGGGGTTCACAACGCGCTGAGCGACGATGAGCTGGCTTCGGTCTTGCGCGGCCACGCCGATGACTTAAGCGCGGCCTGTCAGGCCATCGCCCAGCTCACCTTAAGCCGCGGTGCCCCCGACAACCTCACCGCCCTGCTCGTCGAGACCCACACCCCGGGGCGTTGACCCGCCTGCGCTTTGCTCCTACCATCCGCGACCTTGACCGGCGGCGCAAAGCGCCGCCCCTCGGCCGATGATGGAGCGCGCATGCAACACTTTCTGACCACCGCCGACTGGAGCCGTCCTCGACTGCAGTCGATCCTCGACGACGCCCGCAACCTCAAGGCGGAGCCCTACCAGGCGCGTCTGCGCAACAAGACGATCGCCCTGATCTTCTTTAACCCCTCGTTGCGCACCCGCTCCTCCTTCGACATCGGCGCCCACCAGATGGGCGCCCACGCCGTGGTACTGGAGCCCGGCAAGGGCTCCTGGCCGATGGAGTTTGAGCTGGGCTCGGTCATGGACCAGACCGCCGAAGAGCACGTGCGCGAAGCCGCCCGCGTTCTCTCGCGCTACTGCGATCTGATCGCGGTGCGCGCCTTCCCGCAATTTGAAGACTGGCAGGTCGACCGCCAGGATCGCGTCATCAACGCGTTTGCCGAACACGCCACCGTGCCCGTCATCAACATGGAGACCATCACCCACCCCTGCCAGGAGCTCGCGCTGATGCTCACGCTGCAGGAGCGCCTGGGCATGGTCGACGGCATGAAGTTCGTGCTCACCTGGACCTACCACCCCAAGCCGCTGAACACCGCGGTGGCCAACTCCGCGCTGCTCATCGCCTCGAAGTTCGGCATGGACGTGACGCTGCTCTGCCCCAATGAGGATTATATCCTTGATGAGCGCTACATGGGGCTTGCGCGCCAGTACACCTCCGAGCAGGGCCGAAACCTCACGGTGACCCATAACATCGAAGAGGCCTACTCCGGCGCCCACGTGGTCTACGCCAAGTCCTGGGGCGCGCTCCCCTACTTCGGCCGCTGGGACGAAGAGAAGCCGGTGCGCGACGCCCACAAACACTTCATCGTCGACGCCGAGAAGATGGCGCACACCGACAATGGCCTCTTCAGCCACTGCCTGCCCTGTCGCCGCAACGTCAAAGTCACCGACGAGGTCATCGATGGCCCCAACTCCCTGGTCATCGATGAGGCCGAAAACCGCCTGCACGTCCAGAAAGCCCTGATGAGCACCTTGATCAACGGCTGAGCTCGCCCACACACCCCCGCAACACCGCGCCCTCCCCTGCCCGCGCGCCTTCCCCCCCACGGAGCCCAAGATGTCCAGCAACACTGTCGTACTCGCCTTCTCCGGAGGCCTCGATACCAGCTTCTGCGTCCCCTATCTTAAAGAAAAAGGCCTCGATGTGGTCACCCTCTTTGTCGACACCGGCGGTGTCGATGATGAGGAGCGCGCCTACATCGAAGCGCGCGCCATCGAGCTGGGCGCGGTCGCGCACCACACCGTCGACGGCGGCGACGACATCTGGGAAGAGGTCGTGGTGCCCCTTGTGCAGGGCGGTGAGATCTACCAGCAGCAGTACCCGCTGCTCTGCTCCGACCGCTACATCATCGTGCGCAAGTCGCTGCAGCTCTGCCGCGAGCTCGGCACCAAAAAGTTCGCCCACGGCTGCACCGGCATGGGCAACGACCAGGTGCGCTTCGACCTGACCGTCAAGACGCTCGGCGACTTTGAGATCCTCGCGCCCATCCGCGACATCCAGCAGGAGCACGGCAACGTGCGCGAGTACGAAAAGGCCTTCCTCGAAGAGCGCGGCTTCTCCACCCGGGCCAAGGCCTCGCGCTACACCATCAACGAGAACCTCCTCGGCGTGACCACCTCGGGCTCGGAGGTCGACGAGTGGGAAGCCCCCGGCGATGAGACCTACCAGCTCACCGCGCACCCCTCAGAGTGGCCCCGCGAGGCGCTGCGCGCCTCGATCACCTTTGAGGAAGGCGTCGCCGTCGCCCTCGACGGCGAGCCCATCGCCGGCCCCGAACTCATCTCGGTGCTCAACAAGCGCTTTGGCGCTTACGGCGTCGGCCGCGGCTACTACACCGGCGATACCACCGTGGGCCTCAAAGGGCGCATCGTCTTTGAAGCCCCGGGCCTGACCTGCCTGCTCGCTGCCCACCGCGCGCTGGAAGAGGCCGTCTCCACCGGCTACCAGAACCAGTTCAAGCCGGTCGTCGCCCAGAAATGGGTGGAGCTCGTCTACAAAGGCTTCTTCTACGAGCCGCTGAAGTTCGACCTTGAAGCCTACATCGAGAGCTCGCAGGTCTTCGTCAACGGCACCGTCACCCTGGAGACCTGGGGCGGCAAGGTGAGCGCGGTGAAGATCGACTCTCCGCACATCCTGCGTCGCGCTGGCGCCGTCTACGCCCAGTCCGCCGACTGGAACGTGACCGAAGCCGAAGGCTTCATCAAACTTCTCGGCCAGAGCTCGACCCTGCACGCGCTGGTCAACAGCGACGAGGAGTAAGCCGTGGCCGACGACCTCCTCAAACGCACCCTGGAGCATCTTCGCGCGCTGGTGGGCTTTAAGACCCCCAACCCTCCGCGCGAAATGCGCGCCGGCGAGGGTATCTTCGCCTACATTCGCGCCGAGCTTGAGAAGGCTCCGGGCGACTTCGCGGTTGAGGAGGTCGATTTGGGCGAGGGCTGCGTCTGGCTTTATGCCAGACGCGGCCAGCCCGAACTTCTTTTTAATGTGCACCTGGATACCGTCCCGGCCGCCCCCGACTACAGCGCCGATCCCTGGACGTTGCGTATCGAAGATGGGCGCGCCATCGGGCTGGGTGCCTGCGACATCAAAGGTGCGGCGGCCGCGCTCCTCGCCGCGGCCCAGTTAAGCGAAGGCCCCTGCGCGCTGCTCTTCACCAGCGATGAAGAAGCCGGGCAGTCGCGTTGCGTTGGCGAGTTCTGCGCGCGCACGACGCACGACTACAGCGCGGTGCTCGTCGCCGAACCCACCGGCGCGCGCGCCGTACTCGCCCATCGCGGCATCCGCACCTTCAGCGGCACATTTCATGGCCGCGCCGGCCACTCCTCGGGCCCGCGCGCGCTCGAAGAGAGCGCGTTGCATAACGCCGCGCGCTGGATCAGCGGGGCGGTCGAACATGCGCGGCAGGCACGCGACGGCGACACCCCATATTCAGCCAACTCGGAGGTGGGGGGCTGGGAGATCATCGAACATCTGCGAGGCCATTGCTTCAACGTCGGCGTTGTCGAAGGCGGCAAAAAGCCCAACATCGTCGCCCCCTCGGCTTTTCTTCGCTGGGGCATCCGCCCCCGCCCCGGCGACGATCCCGACGCGGTGGCCGTCGGCTTCTTTGAGCTCGCCGGCGATGACGCTGTCACTTGGGAGATGGGTTTTGTCGGCCCCTCGCTGCCGGCCGACTTCGGCCCCCGCGGACTGGACCTTTTGCAACGCGCCTCCGCGCTCTGCGAACGCGTGGAACTTCCTCAGGGTGCGGCCGTCGACTTCTGGACCGAAGCCGCGCTCTTCTCCCAGGCGGGCTGGCCTGCCATCGTCTTTGGCCCCGGCGACATCGCCCAGGCCCACACCGCCGATGAGTTCGTCGCGCTGGACGATCTGGAGCGCGTTGCGCACCACTACGTGCGGCTGATGGCTTCGGCGAGTGCCTGAGCCCTCGGGCCAAACATTCCTTTGGGCCGTGAGAGGCGGATCGTCATCCAGCCGAAACCTCCGAGTTCGATCGCTCACCACGCAGAGAAGTTGCCTCCGCCCCCCCGGAGCGCTAACGTGGCCTCGTGCCAGTGGATTGTCCCTTCTTTGCGAGCCCGACTGTGACCCCGATGCCATCTGCAGCTTCGCTTCTACGCCTGTCGACCCTCGCCATCGCCGCCGTGCTCACCGCCAGCTGTTCACTGACGTTAGATCTGAACCAGTGCGTCAGCGACGAGGAGTGCGGCGCGACCGGCCAGTGCCTGGACGGCCTGTGCAAAGAAAATGAGCGCGTCGAGATCACTGACCACATCGTCGAAGACACCGTCTGGACCGCGGACAACACCTATCTGCTCAAAGACCTGGTGATGATTGTCGCCCCGGCGACCCTCACCATTGAGCCGGGCACACGCATCCTCGCCGAGCGCAGAGCCGGGCTGGTCTCACTCAAAGGCGCCAAACTCATCGCCGAGGGTCGACGCGATGCGCCCATCGTCTTCACCAGCGCCAAACCGGTGGGCCAGCGCCTGGCCGGCGACTGGGCGGGCCTCGCCATGGTGGGCCGTGCTCCCACCAACCGCCAGCCCTTCAACCTGCGCATCGATAGTGACCAGGACACCAGCGTCGGCGGCAGCGACGAGGCCTGGGATTGCGGCACCCTTCGCTACGTGCGCGTAGAGTTCGGCGGCGCCGAGCTGTCCAACGGGCAAAAAGCCCTCAAAGGCATCACTCTGGCTGGCTGCGGCAGTGAGACGACCATCGAATACGTGCAAACCCACCTGAGCGATGACGACGGCATCGCCGTCTTCGGCGGCAACGTTGACCTGCGCTACGCCGTGAGCACCCGTGCCCAGGATGATGGCATCGACGTGGACACCGCCTGGCGCGGAACCGCGCAATTTCTGGCAATCCAACAGGACATCAACAGTCGCGAGGGCATCGAGATCGAGAACCTCGCTGAAGATCCCGACGCCTCGCCACAGACCGACGCGCGCATCTACAACTTCACCATCATCGGCTTTGATCGCGGCGGCGATCGCCAGCGCGGCATCTACTACAAGCTCGGCGGCATGGGCACCGTCTCACACGGCATCGTCATCGGTCAGGACGGTGCCGGACTGCATATCGAAGGCCCCGAATCGATCGCCCACGCCAACGAGGGGCGCGTCATCGTCGAGAACACCCTCTTCTTCAACCAGGGTGACTCCGGCGAGAAGTACTTTGAGCAGGATGCCCCCGGCGATGAGTTCCCCTCCGTGGGTGACTACAGCGCCTACCAGGCTGAAGAGACCGGCAACCGCTTCGGACTCGACCCCGGCTTTGCCGACCCTTATAACCTCGGCAACCCCGGCTGGATCCCATCCAGCGAGCACACCACCGACCGCGACCTGGAGCGTCCCCCGGAAGGTTTTGATCCGACCGCTGTTTTCCTCGGCGCCTTCTCGCCAAGCGCCACCCCCTGGACCGAAGGCTGGACCGACTACCCCCTCAACTGAGCACGAGGTTTGAGCAAGGCGGTCCCTCCCTCAGCCCCTGATACGGCGACTTCTGCGGGGTCGTCCCGCCCCCCGCGTTCCACGCATCCCTCCCCTCCCCCGGACGTCCTGTCCACCACCACGCAGGCCCCTCATCATGCCCTGGCTCTACCTTCTTGCGGCGGGTCTTCTCGAGATCGCCTGGGCCGCCGGATTGAAAGTCTCCGAAGGCTTTAGTCGCCCGCTGCCCTCCTTTCTCACCGTGCTCGCCATGATCGGCAGCTTCGGTCTGCTCGCCATGGCGCTCCGCTCGCTTCCCCTGGGCACCGCCTACGCGGTGTGGGTGGGCATCGGCGCGGCCGGCACAGCCATCGTCGGCACGCTCGTCTTCAACGAGCCGATGGGGGCAAGCCGCCTCTTCTTCATCGCGCTGCTGGTGGCCGGTGTGCTCGGCCTGAAGTTGACGCACACGGCGTAAGCCAGCCCAGCCGTCCTGTTAGCAGCGCATGGCGCTTTTGCGCACTCTGACCGCGGCCACCGATCCGCGCACCATGCGCCAGAACCATCCCTCCTCTGCGATGCTCGCCACGGTTGCATCCCCTGCCTTCGAGCACTACCCTCGCGCCGCCAGCGCCCCTCCCTCCGCACCACGAGGCCTCCCATGCCGGAAACCCGCAACACGATCGTCCGCCTTCTCCAGAACATCGGCAGCCGCAAAGAGGTCGAGCAGTACCTCAAGCAGTTCGCCAGCGTGGAGTCCAAGCAGTTCGCCGTCATCAAAGTCGGCGGCGGGGTGCTGCGTCACGACCTTGAGGCGCTGGCAAGCTCATTGAGCTTTCTGCATCAGGTGGGGCTCTTCCCCATTGTCGTGCTCGGCGGCGGCCCGCAGCTCAACGAGGCCCTCGACGAAGCCGGCATCGAGACCCCGCGCATCGACGGCATGCGCGTCACCTCCCCAGACGCGCTGGAGGTCGCCCGCAAAGTCTTCCGCGACGTCAACCTCCAGCTGGTTGACGCGCTCGAAGCGCTGGGCACCCACGCCCGCCCCATCACCAGCGGCGTTTTTGAGGCCGAACTCCTCGACCACGAGCGTTTTGGCCTCGTCGGAGAAGTGCGCGGTATTCACACCGAGGCCATCGTCTCGGCCATCCGCAGCGGGTGTCTGCCTATCCTCTCCAGCCTCGGTGAGACGCCCTCGGGGCAAATCGTCAACATCAACGCCGACGTCGCCGCCCGCGAGCTCGCCCTGCGCGTGGAGCCCTTCAAGATCGTCTTCCTCACCCCCACCGGCGGACTGCTCGATCAGTACGATCGCATCATCCCCTCGGTGAACCTCACCGAAGACTTCGACAGCCTGATGCAGCAGGACTGGATTCACTCCGGGATGCGCCTCAAGCTCCAGCAGATCAAAGAGCTCCTCGACCAGCTCCCCCTCTCCTCCTCGGTCTCCATCACCACCCCGGGGCAACTCGCCAAAGAGCTCTTCACCCACCGCGGCTCCGGCACGCTTGTGCGCCGCGGCGAAGCGGTGCATTGCCACCCCAGCCTCGATGGCCTCGATCAGGGCCGCATCCGCGAACTTCTCGAAGCCTGCTTCCAACGCCAGCTCGCTGAGGACTACTTCGCGCTCAAACCTTTTCACCGCATCTACCTGACCGACTCCTACCGGGCCACGGCCATCCTCACCCTGGAGGAGGGCCTCCCCTACCTGGACAAATTCGGCGTGACCCGCAAAGCCCAGGGCGAAGGCCTGGGGCAGTCGCTGTGGGCGCGCATGAAGCGCGAAAACAGCAAACTCTTCTGGCGCGCGCGCACCGAAAACCCCATCAACAAATGGTACTTTCAGGAGTCCGAAGGCACCTACCGTGAAGGCCCCTGGACGGTCTTCTGGTACGGCATGGAGAGTTTTGAAGAGATGAAGCGCTGCGTGGAGATCGCGCTGGCCATGCCCGCGACTTTCTTTGAACACGCCGTCGCCGACAACTAACACGCCCCTCGCACGCCCCCACCTTTTGCGGGGACTCTGGCCCGACCTGCCCCCTCGCCACACCGTGAGCCCCTTATGCAGAAAAAACGCGTCGGACTGATCGGCGCCCGTGGACATACCGGCGCCCAACTCATCCCCATGCTGGCTCGCCACCCGGGCATTGAGCTGGCCTGCGTCAGCTCGCGCGAGCTCGACGGCGAAGCGGTGGTCGACCACATCCCCGACGCCCCCGCCGGGCTCAACTTCCAGGCGCTCACGCCCGAAGACGTCGCCGCGCTCAAGCTGGACGCCGTCATCCTCGCGCTCCCCAACGGCGTCGCGTCGCGCTTTGTTGAGGCCATCGACCGCGCCGGCGAAGATCCGATCATCATCGACTTGAGCGCCGACCGACGCTTCGACGCCGACTGGACTTACGGGCTCCCCGAGCGCAACCGTGACCTCATCACAGGCGCTCGCTGCATCGCCAACCCCGGCTGCTACGCCACCGGGATGCAGCTCGCGCTCTTGCCCTTCGTCGATCTTCTGGCCAGCGCACCGCGCATCTTCGGCGTCTCCGGCTACAGCGGCGCTGGCACCACGCCATCGCCTAAAAACGACCCGGAGGTGCTGCGCGACAACATCCTCCCTTATGCGCTCACCGGACATATCCATGAGCGCGAGGTCAGCCACCAGCTTGAACATCCGGTGGTCTTCATGCCGCATGTCGCTCCCTTCTTCCGGGGCATCACGCTGACGATAACCTGCGAACTTACGCGCGCGCTCAGCCCCACCGAAGCTCTGGAGCGGGCCCGG
Source organism: Lujinxingia vulgaris (assembly GCF_007997015.1). Taxonomy (NCBI): domain Bacteria; class Deltaproteobacteria; order Bradymonadales; family Lujinxingiaceae; genus Lujinxingia; species Lujinxingia vulgaris. The sequence goes on along the minus strand of NZ_VOSM01000002.1, from coordinate 374,109 downwards.
GCGAGCTTTGGAAACGAAGCGCTGATCACCCTCAGCCAGGACATCCCGCTGGTCCGCGACGCCGCCTACACCCATCGCGTGAACATCGGCGGATTCGCCACCACCGACGAGGGGCGGCTGACCCTGGTCGCCACCCTCGACAACCTGCTCAAAGGCGCCGCCACCCAGGCGATGCAAAACCTCAACCTCGCTATGGGTTTCAACGAGCTTGAAGGAATCTCCCTATGACTACGCCTCTCTGGGATAAAGGCCAGACCGACATCGACCGCGAGCTGATGGCGTTCACCGCCGGCGAAGACGTGATCCTGGACCGTCAGCTCTTTGGCTACGACATCCAGGCCAGCATCGCGCACGTGCGAGGGCTCGGGCGCATCGATCTTCTCAGCGCCGAGGAGGCCGACGCGCTCACCCGGGCGCTGCAAGACCTGGCGGTCGCGTTTAAAGAGGGCGACTTCCAGCTCGACGAGCGCTTTGAAGATGGTCACTCCGCCATCGAGTTCTACCTCACCGAGAAGCTCGGAGAGCTCGGCAAAAAGGTGCATAGCGGCCGCAGTCGCAATGACCAGGTGTTGGTCGCACAGCGCCTCTTTTTGCGCGACGCGCTGGGGCGCGTCGCCGAGAAGAGCCGCGCGATCGCCGGCGTGGCCCTGGAGCGCGCCGACCAGATGCGCCACGCGCCGATGCCCGGCTACACCCACCTCCAGCGCGCGGTGCCCTCCTCGGTGGGCATGTGGTTCGCCGGCTTTGCCGAAGCCTTCATCGACAACGCCGAGCTCGCCCGCGCCACCGCCCACTGGCTCAATGCCAACCCTCTGGGCACCGCCGCGGGCTACGGCGTCAACCTCCCCCTGGACCGCCAGGGCGTCGGCGAGGAGCTGGGCTTTGCGCGTATGCAGATCAACCCGATTTACACCCAGAACAGCCGCGGAAAGTTCGAGCTGCAAGCGCTGATGGCGCTCCTGCAAGCTCTGCTCGACCTTCGCCGCCTGGCCTGGGACCTGAGCCTTTTTACGACCGAAGAGTTTGCCTTTGTCGATCTGCCCGACGCCTACACCACGGGCTCCTCGATCATGCCCAACAAGCGCAACCCCGATGTGGTCGAGCTGCTTCGAGCCTCCACAAGCCCGGCCATCGGCGCGATCAACGAGCTGCTCTCGCTGCTCTCGCTCCCCAGCGGCTACCACCGCGATCTTCAGAACACCAAAGGCCCGGTGCTGCGCACGCTCTCCCGCGGCATCACCGCGCTGGGCCTGACCGCCCCGCTCCTTCAAGCGCTGAGCTTCGATGAGCAACGCCTCAAAGACGCCATCACCGGCCCGATGTTCGCCACCGACCGCGCCGTCGAACTCACCACTACCGGCGTACCCTTCCGCGATGCCTACCGTCAGGTGGGTGCAGAGCTCGACCAACTCAATACGCGCACGCCGGCGCAGAGCCTGCAGAGCCGCACCTCCCCCGGCGGCTGCGCTGACCTGCGCCTCGACGAGCTTCAACGCCGACTCGAAAAGCTCGCGTAAGCCACACTCGCGACCGCATCGACCCGTACCGGTCTCATCCCTCCCGCCCCACTCACCAACATATCATCGACGCAGCGAGGCGATGCATTCACACATGCATCGCCTCGCCACATCCCGGACGAAGGTGATTCATCACACCGCCCGGCGCTGCTCAGCGTCCACTCAGGCCTGCGCCCCCGGCGACGCAGCAGCACGACCCGCACGAACCCACCGCTCCGCCGCTTCCTCCTCGCCAACATCAAAGTAGCGCACCTCGGTGTGCATCAGCGGGGCGCTCAGCTGGCCAATCCAGGCGTCTTCGCGCGCATCCCCCACCACGCCAAAACGCATCACCGAGGCCAGCTCGCGTTGCGACAACCCCAGCTCCTCCCACACACTCGACGCATCCAGCCCTTCGGTGGACTCCACCACCACCATCATATTGAGCTGACCGTGCTCGCCGAAGTAGCGCTTGAGCCTCGGAATAACCCGGTCGTAATCCTCCCCCTGAACTCGCCCATCCACCCGCAAGATCACGAAGTTCCCACCCTTCGGATTGTCCAATTCGAACATAGTTCCCCCAGGTTCTGGTGTTCTCGGATCCATCAAGGGCCACCCACGACGATCGTCATGTTGGCCCACCCCGGCTTCCGGCTCGCTGCCGCGACATCTCGAACGCCTCAGCGCGGCCGTGTCGCCCATCTCCGGCGATAACAAGGCCCGGCACCCTTTGCAGCCACACCGACCTTCGCCTCCTTTAAAAATCTACGCGCCGCCTCTCCCATTGCGAGCCACAACCTCGCTATGCCCCGCCATGCCTGCCCCACACGACGGTGCTCCTGCCCCCTTGCGCAAAATCCTGCCCGAAGTCTCTCCGGGCATATCTACCCCCAACGGCACACACGATGCGTCTTCACATGCGTTGCATACAGGTCGTTGAGACTAGAAAAACCCGCGAAACTGCACGTAGTAAAAGCCGCCGTAAGCCCCGAACTCACTCCCGATCGCGGGTTGCGGCAGCAGACTCACCCGCTCTCCGATCCCCTCAAACGCTCCGAAACTCACATCCGCGTTATCCGAGAGCGCATAAAAGAGCGAGGGCCCCACCAGCACACTGCCATCAAGCAGGTTGACCTGCGCACTCACATTGGCCTGCAGCCGGCCCTCGCCCTGATACCCCAGCACCGCGCCGACATAATGTTGCCCCAGGTAGTAAGACTCCCCCCGGGCGAGCGCCTCCTGCACCGAAGGCTCCAGGTAGCGCTCCTCGTCTTGGACGCCGGTGCCGTTGTAGTGATACTCCGCACTGACCACCCAGCTGCGCCGCAGCACATCCGCTCCGGCTGTCACCCGGGGTCGAAACCCCGTGCGCGCATCGCGCTCCAGCGGCACATAGGCCTGCACGCGCGCCTTCCACGCCGAAAGATCGTAGCTGGCCCCGAGCAACAACGCCGCCCGATTCCAGAAGCGCCCGCCCCCCACCGACACATCCGCGTCTCCGATGGTGCGCGAGGCGCGCAACCCGAAAGACGCATCCTCCCAGCCCCCCCGGTCCGAGACCACCATATCGAGCTCCACCCCGGCGCCCGGATACACCAGCACGCGCGCCGCATCGACGCCGGGCTTCTCGGTCTGGTCGAGCTCCAGCGGACTGAACTGCGCCCAGACATCGGCCACCGGAAAGAGCATCGAGCGCCCCCAGGTGATGGCCTGGCGCCCCACCACAACCTCTCCCCAGGGCGCAAAATAACGCAGCACCAGCCGGTCGACGTCATGGGTCAGCGCCACCCCGGGCTCATCGATGAGGTTCCACTCCCAGTCCACGCTGCGCGCCGGGGTGACGCTGCTGCCCAGACCGTAACTTCCGCCCTCCTCAAGCAGGGCTCCCGAGACCACGCGCGAGAGCAGACGTTGATCAAACTCCACCATCAACGCCCCCCCGAGGCTGGCTCGCCATTGCAGTCGGAGCGCCTGACCGTGCAAACCACCGTAGGTCGCATCCCCCTCAATCCCCGGTCGCACCACCCCGCCGGCACTCTGCACATAGCCACCAAGGCTCAGCCCGTAGCCCTCCCCCTCAAGCAGCTCCCACGCATCGGCAGCCCGCCCGGGAAGCAGCATCGCGAGCGCGCATACCACCGCCAGCCCCATCGCACCTGCGCGCCTGCCAGACACCTCCCCCAACCTCCGCCGCAATCTCTCTGCCGCATCCATGCACCGCCTCCTTGTGCCCGGCCTCACTCACCCATCACCCGACGCGCGCCAGGCACACGATCTCAGAGCGCCCCTGCGACGCCGCTCGCCACCACCTCAATCCCGCTCATCAGCCACCACCCGGCCACTGTCCAGGCGAATCACACGCCGCGCGCGCTCAATGACCATCTCGTCGTGCGTGGAGAACACAAAGGTCACCCCCCGCTCCTGATTGAGCTCCAGCATCAAGTCGAGCAGAGACGCGCTGGTGGCGCTGTCGAGGTTCGCCGTCGGCTCATCGGCCAGCACAATCCGGGGGCGACTTCCCAGCGCACGCACTACCGCGACGCGTTGTTGCTGCCCGCCGCTCATCTCGTGCGGTTTGCGATCTTTATAATCCGCAAGCCCCACCCGCTCAAAAAGCGGGTCCAGGATGGCGTGGCGCTCCTCCTTGCTCACCCCCTGCATCAGAAGCACAAACTCGGCGTTCTCCCAGGCGGTGAGCACCGGAATGAGGTTGTAGGCCTGAAACACAAAGCCGATATGCCCCAGCCGGTACTCCGCAGCCTCGGTCCGGCTCATCCCGCTGACGCGATCGCCTTCAATACGAACCTCCCCCGAGCTCGGATCATCGAGGCAGCCGATCATATTGAGCAGCGTTGTCTTCCCCGATCCCGAAGGACCGGCCAGGGCCGTAAACTCCCCGCGCTCCACCTCAAGGTTGATCCCCCGCAGGGCTCGAACCTCAACCTCGCCCTGATGGTAAACCCGCTCCAGGTCTCGAACCTCAATCAGAGGCTTATCTTCGCCGCGTGACTCACTCATTCGTAAAACCTCATCGCCTGCGACGGCGCCAGGCGCATCGCCCGCACCGCCGGATACACCGCGCTGATCATCACCACGGCCAGAACCATCACCGAAGCCACCAGCCAACGCATCGGCTCCAGGTGACTGCGCACCACCAGATCGTTCATCCCGATGCCGGCCATCTCCATATCTCCGGCCCCCATCGCCGCCATGTCGATGCCGACATGCGCGATGACCAGATGCCCGACCAACCCCATCACAAACCCCACAACCATCCCCACCAGCGCCATGTACAGCGCCTCCCAGATCACCAGCCGTCCCACCTGCCCCGGCCCCACTCCCAGCGCGCTGAGCAGGCCGTACTCCCGAACGCGCTCCATCACCGCCATCAAAAAGGTGTTGGCGATGGCAAAGAGCACGATCAAAAAGATCACCGCAAAGTAGATCTGGTTGACCGCCTCATCGAACTCCAACAAACCGCTCATCTCCGGGACGGCCTCCTGCCAGCTGAGCACCTCCAGTTCCCCGGCCCCCTCCACCTCGTTTAACGCCGCGATCACCTCATCCTGAGCCTCAACGCCCCTCACCAGCACACCCACCTGGGTGAGCGCCTCCCCCATCCCCACCGCCTCCTGCGCCGTTTTCAGAGGAGTGTACGCCTGCAGGTCCGCCTCCGCGGCCATCCCGCTCTTGAGCAGCCCGCTCACATAAAAGAGCGCGCGCGTCACCTCCCCATCGACCCGCGAGGCGGTCAGCACCACCTTATCGCCCACCGACACGCTCAGGCGCTGCGCCAGCCCCTCACTGATCACCACCGGCGCATCGTACTGCTCCGAGAAAAACGCCCCCTCCACAAGATCGTCATCGAGGTCCGCCAGCGCCTCCTCCCGCTCCAGCACCACCCCGATCAACCTCACCGCTTCATTGCCGCGCGCGCTCGAGAGCAGACCGTTGATGATCACCCGCGGCATCACCTCCACCACCTCGGGCAACTCCCCGGCGCGCTCCATCACGGGCGCAGGCTCCCCCACCACCACGTCGCTCCCCTGGCTCTCCCACCACCCGGCTCCGTGCACCAGCACGCTGCCCCCGGTGGCCTCCTGAGCCTTGGCCTCCATCTTCGCGTAGCTATCCGCGCTCACCCCCATCGATATCAACATCAGCCCGTACGAGAACGCGATCGCCGAGGCGATGATCGCCGTCCTCGTGCGGTTTCTCCACAGGTTACGCCAGGCGATCTTCCACATCGTTAGCTCCTCCCTGAGATCGCCCGGGCGATCTCCACCCGCGCACTCTGTGTGGCCGGCCACAGGCCGCACAGCACACTGACCACGATCATCACCACCGCCGGCTCCACCACCGTACGCAGGCCCACCGCGGTGTAGATGCGCTCGCTGAATGAGACGCCCATGTAACTAAAGGAGGACTGCGGCGAAAACATCGCCAGATCCAACCCCGCGCTCGCGTGATACAGACTCAAACTCGCCCCGAGCACCACCCCCAGCAACGCCCCCATCACCCCCAGCACCACCGTCTCCAGCACCACAATCCAGAAGAGCCGGCGCGGGCTCACCCCGATGGCCATCAACACCCCGAACTCCCTCCGCCGCTCCAGGGCGCTCATCCGCTGGGTGTTCATGATCCCCAGGCTCGCCACCAGGTAGATGATCAGATACATCACCGCGTTGCTGCTCCCGGTCAGCTCCACCATCTCGGCGATGCTCGGCAAAACCTCCTGCCAGGGCCGCACCGCCATCTCCTGCTCGCTAACAAGCTCTTCGATCACCGGCGAGAGCCGCTGCGCGAGCGCGGGCGCCTGAGAGAGGTCTGCTGCTCCGATCACAACTTCGTGCACCTGCCCCTCCAGCGCTCCCAGATAACGGGCCCGCTCCAGATGCACATACGCCGCCTGGCGATCGATGGTCGAAGTCCCCGTTCGCACCACCCCCACGACCTCAAACACATCGTTTCCCAGAGAGCCGTCGGCCGCCTCCAAAAAGACCACCAGCTCATCACCCACCTCCGCCTCAAGCTGGCGCGCCAGACGATCCCCGAGCACCACCTCCCCCGGCCCATCGTTAACCTCCTGCACGGCCAGCCATCGCCCCTGGACCACCGCCTCCTCCACCGGCGTCGCTCGCGCCTCCCGCGGCGGATCCACCCCGATGACCTGCGCCACCTGCGAGCGCTGCTCATCGCCCAGCAGTCCGAAGAGGCGCACCCGCGCGCTCACCGCTTCGACGCCCGCCTCCCCCTCCAGGCGCTCAAGCGTCTCCGGCGTCACATCAAACGAGCGGTAAATCGCCGGCTCCTCCACATAATCCGCCCGCTCAATCTGAACCTGCAACGAGTCCAGCGCGGTGCTCCCGCGCACCATCGCCCCCATCCACCCGTCGAGAAAACTCACCGTCCAGATCATCATCGCCACCGCCAGCGCCACCCCTCCCGAGGTCAGCAGGCTGCGCCAGCGGTTGCGCAATAAATTTCGAAACGCCAGGCGTAGGATCATCGCGTCCTCGCCACACGCCGAAGACCCTGGCGCGTAAAGGTCGACGCATCCACAGGCACATCAAAGGCCATCTCCAGGTACTCCATCCGCGTGTACTCCCCGCTCTCGGCCGGCCGCATGGTCACAATCGACGGTAACCTCCGCCCGCCCAGCTCCCGCACCCCGGAAAACACCATCGTCCGCTCCACCTTGCCCCCCGAAAAGAAACGCGCGCGACGCGGCAGCCCGTCTCCTGCGCCGACCTCGTAGAGCACCTTCTCCCAGACCACCGGTGCCCCCTCCCGAGGGCGAAGTTCCACCTGCACCACCCGCTCACCATCCAGGTCAATCCAGCGCAGCTCCGCGTGGTAGTCGTCCTCCAGGCTCGTCTCGCGCATCAGATCGTCGTTGGAGAAATGACTCCCCATCCACGCCTCACTCAACATCCCGGTCGGAACGCGAATCAGGCGATCGGCCCGAGGCGCGTAGTTCCAAAGCCCCTCGTCCGAACGCAGCGTCGCCGTCCCCGCCTCCCGCGCCGGCGCCCGGATCACCATCAGCGCCTCATCTCGCCCCCGACTCCACTGCTCAAGCTCCAGCTCCCGGGTCCCCCGCTCATTGACCACCGTCATCTTCAATCGCCCCCTTGAGCTCGACGCCATATAGAGCCGATCCAGGCGCTCCAACACCTCGCTCAGCTCCGGCAACGCCTGCGCCTCTGCCGGCTGCGTAACGCCCTCGCTGCTCCCTGGCTCCGGTGACTGCGCGTCACTCGCCAGGGGCATTAGCCCCACAGCAAGCCCCAGCACCACCGCGATCATCCAACCTGCTCGCGCCTTACTCATCGTCACGTCTCCTCGTCTACAGCTTCCCACGTCCCCGCTTCGCCGGGACTCCAGAGGCGCCGATACCCATCCAACGCCCGCGCCAGAAAAAGCTCCACATCGCGCTCATTCATCGTGTCGATATGCCGCAGCATCCACCGATCCGAGGCCTCCCCCATCGCCATCGTCATCGTCACAAGCCAGGCCATCGGCACATCGTCTCGCACAAGCCCCAGCTCCTGTCCTCGCCACAACACCCGCTCGGTATGCCGCTCTCCCCACGCATGAACCTTCTCCGCGGCCTTCTCGGAGATCCCCCCGGGCAGACCCGACTTCAGCGAACGCACAAGACGCACATACCAGGTGTCCCGCCGCAGCATCTCCATCCCCAGCCGCCCCATCCGCTCGATCTCCGGCCAGAAGGTCTCCGCCGTCAGCGCGTCCACATCAAACCCGCCCACCCGCGTTAAAAAACGCTCGCTGGCCTGCATGAACACCGTCGCAAAGAGGTCTGCCTTATCCTCGAAGTAATAGTAGAGCGACCCCTTGCTGATCTTCGCCCGCCGAATGATCTGATTGACCGAGGCCGCCTCATAGCCGCGCTCGGCAAACTCCTCGCCGGCCGCCTCCAGGATCTCCTCCTGGCGCTCCCCATCCAGATTTTCAAATCGCGTCCTGACCACCGTCGCCTCGTTTGCCGCGTATGAGGGACCTGCTCAACAGGTCCCTCGCTTCGTGTCGTAAATGGTTCAAAGATTCAGACCACCCGTTCAGACCACATGGTTAGACCAGCCGGTCTACACATAGTAAGTCGAGATAAAAATCAGTCAACATCCCCGCTTCCATCTTTGCCCCGACCGCCGGAAAGCGCCCCAGCGCGGGCGTAATCCCCCCCTGGAAGTCGTGAACATCACGGCAACCTCGACGCCCTCGCGCGCTCACCACCTCCCTGATTCACACCCCTTCCCCCCTTCTCCCTCACTCCACCTCGAACACCATCCCCGCCCCCCGCAGACGTTCGATCAACGCATCCCCCATCGCCGCCGCGGTCGTCAGCACGCCTCCCTTCACGGCCCCCTCCTCCGCGGCCTCCACGCCCTCGGAAAGAAGCATCGCCGACTCACTCAGCATCAACGCCGTGGCCCCGTAGCCCGGATCCTTATCGGCCTCCACCCGCACCACCACCGGCGCATCCCCCGCCTTCCTCGACGCTTCATCCTTCCAACCATAGACCTTCACACAGAAACTCCCTCCCTCCATCGTCTTCTCCGAGGGCCCCTCCCCGGCCGCCGGCAGCACAAAGCGCTTGAGCAACGCCCGCGTCGGACCAAAGGCAAGCCCCGCCACAAACCCTCCCAGCCCCAGCGCCATCGACCACGCCCCCACCGCCCCGCCCACTCCACGTCCCAGCCTCACGACCTCCCCGTAACGAAAGCCCCGGCCGTACTCAAAGCCCCGTAGCGCGTTGCTGCGCCGGACCACCTTCTCGTTGACCCTCGCCATCATAAAGGGCCCCGTCCACGCCCCGATCGCCTTATCAAAACGCGCGCCATCCTGCGGCCCTGAGTCCTGCCCCGGCGCCTCCCCCGCAGGGTAGAGCGCATAGGGGTCGGCCAGACGCTCGCGCACCTTCGCGTCGCGCGCAGCCCGCTCCACCGTCTCCGCCGCGCTCGCCACGGTGCCTCCCGAAAACCCTCCCCGGGCATCCCACAGATAAAACCTCGCCACTTCTGCCGGCCCTCCCCACCGCTTCTGGGCTTCCTTCTGCAAGAGCAACACCCCCAGATCGCTGGGAATCGAGTCAAACCCGCAGCTATGCACCACCCGCACCCCCGCGCTCCGGGCGGCCTCCTCATAGCCCTCGATCATCTCCGCCACCCAGTCCATCTCACCGGTCAAATCGCAATAGTCCGCCCCCTCCTCCACACACGCCCGCACCACCGCCTCCCCGTAGAGCGCGTAAGGTCCCACCGTCGTGCACACCACACGCGTGCGCGCGGCCATCGCCCTCAAACTCCCCTCATCCCCGACATCGGCCACCACAACCTTCGGCTCGCCAGCGCCCGGGGCAAGCGCGCCGAGCTCATCGACCAGCGCGCTCAACTTCGCCTCATTGCGCCCGGCCACCGCCCAGCTTCGTTCGCCGGCGTTTTGCGCCAGATAACGCGCCACAAGCCTCCCGGTAAACCCGGTCGCCCCGAACACCACCACATCAAACTCTCGCCCCATCTCATCCTCCTCATCATCGCGATCAACGACCATCATCACCCAACCTGCCTCACCCCGCCCCGCCTCACAACCCACCTTGATAACGCATCAACGGCACCCACCTTTTCATCGTTCTTAATCACAATCAGGGTGGAATCTCCCTGCGGCCCATTCTCCGGTACGCGGCGAAATTTATGAGCTTTGAGCTGAGCTTCGTCTTCTTATTAACACTGGTCGCGCTGGTGCTCTTCGTCACCGAGCGCATGCGCGTGGACCTTGTCGCCCTGCTCACCATGGCCGCGCTGCTGCCCACCGGCATCCTCACTCCGGCCGAAGGCTTAAGCGGCTTCAGCAACGAAGCCACCGTCACCATCGCCGCGATGTTCGTACTCAGCCGGGCCCTCCACCGCACAGGCTCCCTCAAACATATCGCCATCCACCTGGGACGCCTCTACGCCTACGATCCACGCCTGGCCAGCGCCGCCATGATGCTCGGCGTGGCCGCCATGTCCGCATTTATCAACAACGTCGCCGTCGTCGCCATCATGCTCCCGGTGCTCCTCGGCGTCGCACGCGCCAACGGCATCAACCCCTCCAAAATCATGATGCCCCTCTCCTTCGCCGCCATCTTCGGAGGAACCTGCACACTCGTCGGCACCTCGACCAACATCCTCATCAGTGGGCTACTCACCGACCTCGATCAACCCGCCATCGGCATGTTCGAGATGACCCTGGTCGGGGTGATCTTCCTTGTCGCCGGCACCGGCTACATGCTCACCGTCGGCGGTGCCATCCTCCCCGACCGCGACAACCCCGACTACCGCCGCGACGACTCCGAGACCCAACCCTACCTCACCGAACTTCTCTTTAGTGCCGACTACCCCGACATCGGCAAAACGCCGCGCATCATCTTAGGCGGCACCGAAGCCACCCTTCTGGCCATGCTGCGCGACGATCAACCCGTCGACGATCCCGAAACCCAGGCGCTCAAACCCGGCGACGTGCTGCGCATCTCCGCGCCCGCCACCGTCATGCGCGATCTTCTCGACACCGTCGGCGTAACCTCGCTGGCCGATCCCCAACCCGAACCCGACGACCACCCACCCATGGAGCTCATCGAGGTCGTCATCGCCCCCGACGCCGCCGTCGTCGGCCGAAGCCTCGGCGAGTCGGGCTTCGCCAGGTATCACCCCGCGCGGGTGCTTGCTCTGCGTCGCTCCGCAGACACCGTCGTCGACCAGCTCCTCGACGTCCCGATCCAGGGCGGCGACGTGCTGCTCATTCAGGCCATGCCCGGACAAATCCCCATCCTCCAGGACAGCCCCGACTTCATCGTCGTCTCAGAGATCGGCCTCTGGGAGTTCAAACACGCCTACACCCTCCCGGTGATCGCCGCGCTGGTGGCCGTCATTCTCCTGGCCGCCTTCGGTGTCGCCCCCATCGTAACCCTGGCCAGCGCCGCGGCGGTGCTCGTGGTGCTCATCGGCGTCATCTCCATCGAGGAGGCCTACGAGGCCATCGACTGGCAGGTCATCTTCCTCCTCGGCGGCCTCATCCCCCTGGGCATCGCCCTCGAAAAAACCGGCGGCGTGACCATGCTCGCCAACGCCACCCTGGCCCTGGTCGGCGACCTCGGCCCCCGCGTCATCCTCACCACCTTCTTTCTGATCACGATGGCAATGACAGCCATCATCTCCAACCAGGCCACCGCCGTCCTCATCACCCCGGTCGCCGTCAGCGCCGCCATCACCCTGGGCGTCGATCCGCGCCCCTTCGTCTTTGCGATCGTCTTCGGCGCCTCGGCCAGCTTCGCCTCCCCGGTCGGCTACCACACCAACGTCATGGTCTACAGCGCCGGCGGCTACCGCTACATGGACTTCGTGCGCGTCGGCGTCCCCCTCTCACTGATCTTCCTGGTCATCGCCGCATTCGTCATCCCCTGGTTCTGGCCGCTCTGATTCCCCCCCTCCTCCCGACCCTCCCTCACCCGCCCACCGCAACGCAAATCTTGCCCAGGTGCCCTCCCCGCTTCATCACCTCAAAGGCCTCCACCGCATCTTCAAACCCCACAACACGGTCGATCACCGGCCGCAGCTCATGCTGCGCCATCGCCCGGTTCATGCGCTCAAACATCTCGCCATCGCCCACGATCACCCCCTGCACGCGGATGTTCTGCATCAGGATCGGCACCACATTGACCTCCTGCACCCCGCCGGCCAACACACCGATGAGCGCAATGGTGCCTCCCACCCGCACCGCATCCACCGACTCCTTCAGCGTACCCGCGCCGCCGACCTCCACCACAAGATCAACACCCCGGCCCCCCGTCATCTCCCGCACCACACGCCCCCACGCCGGCGTCTCGCGGTAGTTGAGCACCTTCGTCGCACCCAGCTCACGCACCTTCTCCAGCTTCGCGTCGCTGCTCGATGTCATGATCACCTCGGCCCCCATCATCCGGGCAAACTGCATCGCAAACACCGAAACGCCTCCCGTACCCAGGCAGAGCACCACATCACCGGCGCGCACGCCCCCCTGCTCCACCACCGCGTTCCACGCCGTGACGCCGGCACACCCCAGCGTCGCTGCCTCCGCATCACTCAGATACTCGGGCACCTCCACCACGCTCGCCAGGTCACAGACCACCTCCTCGCGCAACGTCCCTTGCAGCGGCCCGCCCAGCGTCGTGCGCAACTTCTCGCGGGTCGGCTCCCCGCTCTTCCACCCCTGCGCAAAGATCGGCGAGACCCGCCGACCGAGCCAACGCGCATCGACGCCCTCACCAACCTCCACAACCTCCCCAACCCCGTCCGAGCAGGGCGTCAGGGGCAAGGGCTGGCGAGGGTTGTAGTGCCCCTCCACCATCATCAGGTCCCGAAAATTGAGCCCGACCGCCCGCATCGCCAGCCTCACCTGCCCGCGCCGCACCGGCTCAGCCTCCACCTCCTGCAGCTGCAGCCGATCCAACCCGAACGCCCCTTCGATTCGCCAGGCTCGCATCCCAAACCTCCCTTATCGCAACGTTTTTACACACGCCGCGCCATTGCGCGCGGCGAACATTGTAACTACACTCTCCTACATCTTAAGGTCCACCAACCGACCTGGCGAGGACGAGATGGCAACTTCCCCCGGCTCCATCCATCGCACGATCTGGAACACCCTCAAGATCAGCGGCTGCGCGCTCAGCGTTGCTGCCATCGCCTGGGGCGTGGGCGTCTTTTCGCCCGATGGCGAGGTCGCCTCCTCCCATGCGGATACCGCCTGGCTGAGCCCCTTTGCGCGCACCAACACCGAGCGCTTCAACACCGCCCTCGAAAAACTCGGCCATCCCGAGCCTCGCCGCTACGATCTCAACGGCAACACCGTCTTCTTCTCCACGACGACCTCGCTGAAAACCCCGTCCGAACTTCTCCTCGAATACCAGGAAGAGTTCGTCCGACAGGGCCTCAACGACACAACCTTCACCTCACTCTCGCCAGGCGACGAAGAGGCGCGCCTGCTCAACGCCTTGCAGGGCGGGCTCAGCCCCATCGCCATTTCTCAGAACCATATCGCGCTGGCCGGCGTCCTCACCAAAAACCGCGCGGACTCCCCCGAAGCGCTGCGCGACGACTACCTCGGCACCGACAACCCCCACGAGCTCTTTCGCGCGCACCGCTACATCGAGATCTCGCGCGACCCGGAGCGCCGCCACACCGAAATCGTCGCCTCCTGGAGCGATGAAGCCTTCGATTACAGCCGCATGGTCCCCGGAAACTCCGCCGACCACCAGGCCTTCGACGAGCTCGTGCCCGCCTGTCCCGGCTGCACCCGACTGACCCGCTTCGCCGACGAGAACCCCGGCGCCCACCAGGTCGACCTGACCTTCGCCTCCCCGGCCTCTGCCGACACACTCATTCATTTCTACGACCAGGCGCTCCCCTCCCGGGGCTGGTCGCTGGCCGACGAAGGTGACGCCATCGCCCGCGCCTCCGACTTCTTCGAGCTCCCCGAGACCGGCCACACACGCCGTTACACTGGCCCCAACGATCTGGCGCTGACCCTGGTCTTCCAGCGCGATCAACGCACCGGCCACACCCTCGTCCACGCCGCACGCTCGCGCTGACCTGCTCATTGGCCCCTCGGGCTTGCCCCGACCTCTCTCGGTGTGAACCTTTTGTGATGTTGCATCGTCATCACTTCACCCCGGGAGTCGACCCATGAGCACGTCTACGATCTTCCTCGACGACAACATTCTCTCCTACCTGCGCCACTTCTCGGTGCGCGAGCCCAGTCGCTTTAAACGCTGCCGCCACGACACCTCCGAGTTGCCCATGGGCAGCATGCAGATCGCCCCGGAACAGGGCCAGTTTCTGCATATGCTCCTCCAGGTCATGGGCGCGCGCCGCGCCCTGGAGATCGGCAGCTTCACCGGCTACAGCGCTCTCTGGCTGGCCAGCGCCCTTCCCGAAGACGGCTGCCTTGTCGCCTGCGAAGTTAACGAAAAATGGGCCTCCCAGGCACGCCATTGCTGGGAAGAAGCCGGCCTGATGAAGCGCATCGAGCTCCACGTTGAGCCCGCAAAAAACACCCTCGAGTATCTGCTCAAACGTGACGCTCAAAACACCTTCGACTTCATCTTTATCGACGCCGACAAAGAACCCCTCGATCACTACTACGAGGCCTCCCTCAAACTGGTCCGCCCCGGAGGGCTCATCGCTGTCGATAATGTGCTCTGGGGTGGCAAGGTCGCCGATTCATCAGTGCACGACCCCGATACCGGCGCCATCCGCGCGCTCAACGAAAAGCTCCACAGCGACGAGCGCATCGACTTAAGCGTGGTGCCCATCGGCGACGGCATGGCCCTCTGCCGCAAGCGCAGCGCCTGAGCGCTCGCACTCCCGGCCCCGATACAAAAAGAGCCCGCCTCCCCTCTCCGGGGACGCGGGCTCTTCTGACGTCTTAGGATAACCTGACGCGCACAATGCGCCCCCGACCTGCGGTCGAGGGCGCATTTGCATCAACCTTATTCGGCGTCGACCTTCACGAACTTCAGCGTCATACGGTCGCTCTCACCAATCGCCTTGAACTGCTCGGCGGTCTCTTCCCCACCACGCAGAGAAGGCGGAAGCGCCCACACACCGTCTTCGTAATCACGGGTGTCGTTGGGATTGGCGTTGATCTCCGAGCTCTCCACAAGCTCAAAGCCCGCGGCCTCCACCGTCGCGATCACAAAGTCCTGGGGCAAATAGCCCTTGGGAGCCGTCACCGCCGGATCGCTGCCCTCGGCCGCACGATGCTGCACCACGCCGAAGATCCCGCCCGGCTTGAGCGTCTCGTGCACGGCCTCAAGCGCCGCATCCAGAATGTCGTTGTTGTACCAGCCGTGCATGTTGCGGAAGGTCACGACCATGTCGGCGCTCTCCGCGTCTCCGATCTCCACCATCGTCGGAGGCGCAAACGTTCCGACCTCGACCTCTCCCAGGGTGTCGGTGTTCTCGCCAACCCAGGCCTCGTACGCCACAGACGCCTTGCTGTAATAGCTCTCCGGATCCTCAGGATCCACCATCAGGTTGCCGGCCACGAGCTTGCCGTTCTCCGCCAGCACCGGTGCCAGCACCTCGGTGTACCAGCCCCGTCCAGGCGAAAGCTCCACCACGGTCATATCGTCGCTCAGACCGAAGAACGTCAGCGTCTCCACCGGATGACGCGCCTCATTACGGGCCCTATTCGCCTCGGAGCGATGCGCGCCATTGGCAGCCGCCTCCAGCCTGGCTTCCACCGACATCGAAGGCGCCGTCTCCGGATCGGCCTCTTCCTCGGCCTCCATCGCCGCGGCTTCGGCGGCTACTTCTTCTTCGACCGGCATCTCATCGCTCTTCGGCTCATTCGAGGAACACGCCGTAAGACCAACCACCAACGCCACCAACATCCATCGCGTCTTCACGTTCACTTGTCACTCCTTATCGGGTACGTAACGTCTACAAAATCCTGGGCCGCAGCCACCTCTTTCTAGCATCGCCAGCGGCTCCGGCACAAACTCCGCCCAGACGTTTAACACCCGTGATTTAAAGGCAAGCGATGACTTCGTATCAAGACGTACTTGAGTACTGGTTTGGCACGACCTCCGCCCTCGAAGACGGCATCTTCCCCCAGGAGCAGTACCGCATCTGGTTCGCCGGGGGCCCGGCGGTCGACCGCGAGATCACGGAGCGCTTCGGCGCGCTCGTCGAAGACGCTCGAGACGGTGGCCTGCAAGGCTGGCTGGAGAACGCCCCGAGCCGCCTGGCGCTTGTGCTGCTCCTGGACCAGTTCACCCGCAACATCTACCGCGGCACCGGCGAAGCATTCTCCGCCGACCACCTGGCACTTAAGTACGCGCTCGACGCCCTTGAGATCGGTCACGACACCGCCCTCTCCCCCATCGCGCGCGCCTTCTTCTACCTCCCCCTTGAGCACGCCGAGTCCCTGGAGCTTCAGGAGCGCTGCGTCACCCTCATGGAAAACCTCACCCACCAGGCGCCCGACGGTCAGGTCGAGCTCTTCCAGGGATTTTTGGACTACGCCGTGCAACACCGCGACATCATCGCGCAGTTCGGCCGCTTCCCCCACCGCAACGCCCTGCTTGGCCGCACCTCCACTCCCGAGGAAGAAGCCTACCTGGAAGCCAACGACGTGCATTTTGGCCAGAAAGCCTGAACGCCCCCCCGCACCACGCAACCGGCGCTCACTCAGGCAAATCGCTCAGAGCGTCAGCTGACGATCTTCAATGCAAAACCCGTCCTCGCAGGTCGTCCGCGACGGGCAGTCCCCCGGATCATCACAGGTCCGACGAGCGCAGAACCCGGACTCGCTGCAACCAAACATCGGGTCCGGGCACATGCCCCCCTCGCAGCGCTGAATCACGCAACTTCCACCAGCGCAACGCATCCCCGGCGGGCACTCCACATCCTCTGAGCAGGACGCAACACACGACCCAGAGACACAGTCGTAGTCCCCCCCGCATCCTTCAAACTCACCACATCCCGCGCAGATCCCCCCGGGGGCTGTGCGCGTGCACGAAGGCCCGCCCGGCCCGCCCTCGGGGCAGTCCGCGGTCACGTTGCATTGGCCCACCGGCCGCCCGGCATTCGGGTCACCTCCAGCATCATCACTCCCGGCATCATCCTCCGGCGCATCACTCGCATCCTCCTCCGCATCAACATCCCCACCTGACGCATCCCCGGCATCCTCAGCATCGGCATCCCCTCCCCCCGACGCGTCGCTCGCATCAAGGTCAGCGTCGCCCTCCCCGCCAACCCCGGGATCTCGGCCCGTATCGCCTTCCTCTGTCACATCTCCGCCCTCCTCTGTCACATCCCCACCGTCCTCACAGGCCTCTCCGCAGCCCGCATCCAGGGGCGTCGGATCCACCGGATCATCGGCGCACCCCACCGCTCCGACGCTCAGGATCAGTACACTCAACACGCTCAGCATCATCTTCATAGCCGCTCCTCATTCTGGCTCAACGCCCGGCGCACTTCGCTCTCCAGGCCATGGTTCTTAGATTTCAATCATCTCTGTCTGATGGTGAACCTCAACGCCGGAGGTGTCTATGGCGAACCCGACCCCCTACCCCCTTTGCGGCCCGGCGCGCCTCACTGCGCTGACAGCCGCCTTGAGCTTCGCGCTCTTCACCGCGCTAAGCGTCACGTCTGCAACCTCGGCACACGCCCAACAACCGCCATACGAGCCCGCCTCCGCTGAAGCATTTGCAACCCATAACCCCTTTGCCCCACTCTCCCCACAGCTCCTCTTCCCCGCGCCGACGCCCACCCTCCTGGCCGCCGGAGACTACAGCTGCGCCGTCGATCATAACGCGCGCCTCAGCTGCCAGGGCCCCGGCATCGCGTCGGCACAGACCTCCATACCGATCGCCACCATCGCCGCCGGCGCCGAACACATCTGCGCACTGGACATCCGCGGCGCCCTGCATTGTGTGGGCGATCAGTCCCACCAACAGCTCGCGCTCCCCGCCCGCACCTACATCGATCTTGCGCTGGGGGAGCGCTTCTCCTGCGCCCTCACCCCCGACGCCCGCATCCACTGCGCCGGCACCCACACCCAGGGCCCGATGCCCTCACCAGGTGGCGCCTTCCAACAACTCGTCGCGGCGGACAACCACGCCTGCGCCCTGCGTGCCTCCGGCGAAGTGCATTGCTGGGGTGCCTCCCGGGGCGACAACACCCAGCCCCCGCAAGGCCGCTTTGTTCGCCTTACTCGCGCGCAGGACCAGATCTGCGCGCTCCGTCCCGATGGCGCATCCCACTGCTGGGGTCACTCGGACGCCTCACCCTGACGATAGCGAAACACACCTCAGCGCCGGGCGCTTACCCCTTGACCGCCTCCGCCTCCACGAGCGGCTCGGCCTGTGTCTGCAACAACCTTTCCGAGATGGCGATGATCTCCGCATCACCGCTCTCGCGGGCCACCGTCACGTTGACCTCGAACATCTCCCGCAAGTCGGAGGCCTGCATCCCGTTGGCACGCACATACCCCTCCACCGCGCCGGCATACTCCCGCCACACCGTCCAGCTACCACTGGCCGCAAGACACGGGAGCAACCCCGAGAGCGTGTAAATCTGCTCCCGCACCATGCCCGCCCGACTCCACGCCCCCTCAGCCTCACTCAAGAGCACCATCGCCTCCGAGAAGCGACGCTGTGAGACCATCATCATCCCCAGGTTCGAGCGCGCGATGTTCGACTCGGCCGCCATCACATCTTCCCACCGTGAGATCGCCTC
The DNA here is from genome assembly GCF_007997015.1 of Lujinxingia vulgaris. Taxonomy (NCBI): domain Bacteria; class Deltaproteobacteria; order Bradymonadales; family Lujinxingiaceae; genus Lujinxingia; species Lujinxingia vulgaris. Next base: position 355,331 of record NZ_VOSM01000002.1, on the reverse strand, counting down.
CAGATACATCGCCTCGGCATCTTCCCAGCGCCGCTGCTCGCGAAAGATCTCACCGTACATGTTGTAGAAGCTCCCCGGTGAGACACGCGCAAAGAGCTCCGCATCCCCCCGGACCTCCTCCATCAGCGCACTCGCACGTTCCGCCTCCCCGACTTGAAGGTAGGCCGTGGCAAGCCCCATTGTGGCCACCGCCTGTCCCCCGATCTCCTCCAGCTCGCGCCAGATGTCCCGCGCGCTGGCATACCCCTCGACCGCCTTCTGCAGCTCTCCTCGCTCACTCCAGGCGCTGGCGAGGCGAAGCATTGTGCCGGCCAGCGCGGAGCGCCTGTCTTCGCCCTGACAGGCGTCTCGGGCTTCGAGCAGGATGTGCTCGGCCTTCTCAAAATCACCGCGCGCAAACGCCAGTGACGACTCCAGCCACAGGAGCGGGGCCAGCAGCTCACCCTCATCTTCCGGCTTGAGCAAAGCCCGCGCGCGCGCCACCACCGGCTCGGCGGCGTCCATCTGTCCGGCGGCCTGCAACGCCCAGCTCTGCCGCAACATCCCGCGCAAACGCCGCACATCGTGCTCGCCAATCTCCAGGCGATCACAGGCCTGCTCATAACGCGCAATCAAGCCCAGCGCGCGCCGCGATTCCCCCAGGTTTCCCGCCAGCTGGCAGCCTCGCAGCAGATGCTCCATCGCCTCATCGTTCTCCCCGGCCTCAAAAAGATGCATCCCCAGGCGCTCGGCAGTGGTCACATCCTCCTCACGCGCCCGCCCCTTCACCACGTCGGCACAGGCGCGATGAATCGCCACATAACGCCCCTCCGCCCGCGCCCGCCGCGCCAGTGCCTCCCTCAGCATCGGGTGCACGAACTCAAAGGAGCGCTCCTCGTAGTGCTCCGCCACAAGACGGTTGGCCAGCAGCGCCTGCAAAAGATGCTCGGGCACCGTCACATCGCAGCGCTCGCACACCTCCAGCCACTCCTCGTGCATCACCGTCAGCCCCAGCGCAGCGGCGCACTCCATTGCCCGGCGAGCATCATCTCGGACCTCGGCGTCAAACTGGGCGATGAGCTGTTCCACACCCTCATCCCACGCCTCGAGCATCCCCTCCGGCAGTGTGGCGCGGGCCCCCGGCTTTAACGCCAGCTGATCGGCGTGGCGCTCCGACGCTACCAGCAAACCCTCATGAACCCAGCGCATCAACATGCGCACGATGAACATAGGGTTTCCGCCGGCGCGCTGCGCCAGCTCATAGGCCAACTCCTCCTCCAGCGGCGCGAGCATCGAGATAAAGGAGAGCTGCTCAGCCAGCGAAAGCGGCGGAATGGTAAGCTCATCGACCCCCTCCCGCTCCAGGAGCTGGTCGACCTGCACCATCTCAATCGGTCGGTCGACCAGCGCCTCATCGTTGAGCGTGATCACCACCATCACCGAGACGCGCAGCGGCGACTCCAGCACCCGCTCTACCCAGTCGAGCGTCTCGCTGGCCCACTGTCCGTCTTCGACACAGATCAGCAGCGGCCGCTCCCGTCCCAACTCTCCGAGCGCCAGCTGCATGGCCGCCGCCCGGTTGGCCCCGCCGGCCGGCAGCCGCGAGCGCTCATTCCAGGGCAACATCCAACTGGCCAGGGCCTCGGCCGCCGCCTGCGCCTGCACCTCCTCCAACCCCCGACCGCTGAGCTCCTCAAACACTCGCCGCCGGGCCCCCTCATTGGAGAGCCCCGTCGCTCGAAAATAGCGCGAAAACATCCGCGAGAGCCCATCGGCCGAACTCGCCACCGGGCTGTGCGTGGCCCGCATTACCTCGGCCAGCCCCAGCTCATGGGCACGCCGCGCAAGCCACGCCATCAGCCGTGTCTTGCCCGCGCCGGAGGGCCCCCGCAACACCATCACCTGCGAGCGCCCACCCTGATGCACCTCGGCCAGCCGCTCCCAGAGCGCGTCCCGGGCCTCCTCGCGTCCCACCAGCGGAACTTCGCGAAAACGGTAGAGCTCCTCCGATCGCCACAGCTCCCGAAACTCCCCCAGATCCACCACCTCATCACGACGCCAGCCCATCTCGCGCCGCACCGCCCCGCGCGGCGGTCCCCAGAAGTGCACATCCAGCGCGCTGAGCACCTGACGCGCATCCGCCGCATAGCGGAAACGATCGATCGGCGACTCATCCATACAACTCAGCACCCAGCTGGCGAACCCCGAGGGCACAAAATGATGCTGCTCACCGCGGCTGGGCCGACCGCGCTCATTGTCGGGAAGTCGCCCGTAGAGCCACTCAAACGCGATCACCCCCACGCTGTACAAATCACTCCATGCCCCCTGCTCTCGCCAGCGCCCCTCCACGACCTCCGGCGCCTGATAGGCCGAGATCATGCTGTTCTCACCATCGAGTCGCCGCGGCGGCAAGAGCCCAAACTCCAGCAGCTGCACCGCCTCGACCTCATCCTCCTCCCCCAGTCGCACCGACACAAGCTCCGGGCTCAGCCGGCGATGCACCACCCCGCGCGCGTGCCCGAACGCCAGCGCTTCGAGCATACGAAGCAGCACCTGCCGAAACTGCGGCCACTCCAACCGACCCATGCACTCCTGCAAGGGCTGACCTCCCTCCATCGGCGCGCTCACCCAGAACGCATCCCCCGCCAGTAACGCCCCCTGGCAGGCCCCGGCCTCCTCCAGCGTCACCTCGCCAAAGTCATAAAGAGGCGCCACCCCGGAGTGGAAAATCGCCGCCGCCCCCTGCGCCTGACGCCGGTACATCTGCAACATCCCGGCCGGCGCATCCGCGGTATGCGCCGCGCGCAACTCCAGCGTGCGCCCGGAACTCTCATCCACGGCCTTCCAGAGCCTCCCCCCGAGCGTTGTCTGCTGCGCTTCTTCCAGCCGATAACTGCGAACTCGCACGTCCTCTCCCCTTGCGCGCCATCCTGACACAAGCAGTGCGCGCGATGACCCGTCACGCACCTTCTTGATTGTCGCGTCTTTTCGTCAGAGCGCGACGTTAACACACCTCGTATGCCGCGTCATCGCCATCACGCGATCCTCGACGGCCTCGTCGCCCAACCAGCCTTTGCCGTGCACAGACCCCGATCATCGCCATCGCCTCCCATAAAGCAAGCCCCCCACCCCATTTCGCCTCCCCCTGGAAACGCCCCTCGACCAGCGATCACCCTGATTGGTTGACCCGCCGCGTTGCGCTCTTATACCTTGGATTCGTAGAGCACGCCTGCCTCAACACTGATAGTGATTCTCAATTACGGAGCACCCCATGAGCTCGAAAGAAGAACTGATCAAACGCCTCAACACCGCCATGGCCTGGGAACTCGCCGGCGTCATCCAGTACATGCAAGCCGCCGTGATGGTCACCGGTTATGAGCGGGAGATCTTCCGCGAATTCTTCCATGAATCCAGCGAAGAAGCGCGCGACCACGCCGAAGCCGTCGGCGAGAAGATCGCCGTCCTCGGAGGCGTCCCCACCGTCGAGCCGGCCACGATCCGCCAGGCCGCCGACATCCAGGGCATGCTCGAAGCCGCGCTTGCCCTCGAGATCGACGCCCTTAAAGCCTGGGAGGCCTGCCACGAGGTCGCCGAAGCTGCCAACCCCGGCACCATGTTCTGGATCGAAGAGCACATCGCCGAGGAGCAGGAGCACGTCGACCACCTGCGCAAGCTCACCGGCAAGGTGAAGTTCGCCGCCGGCGACATCGACAAGAGCAAAGGCACCACCGCCTGATCCACACGATGCTCTCCGGGAGCGCGGCCGCCGCGCTCCTCGTAAAGAAGCCCCTCGCCAGCCGGCGAGGGGCTTTCTTTTTTTAAATCCTGCCCGAAAACGCATCGTCCCCTTGAATAAATGATACTCGTTTTCAATTTCACCTTGACTGCGTTTTGAAAGTCATTATCAATATCACCGTCCGCGCTATGCGATTCTTCTCACAGGCAGAACGCAACCATGACCCACGAAAAACTCCTCGGCGATCTTCTCGGCTTCGAAGCCGACACCCGCGTTGAACTGGTCCAGGTCTCAGAGCCCGGCGAGACGCCCACTCTGGAGCTCCGCCTGCAACGCGACGGCAAAGAGCTCGGCTGGCTCACCCAGCGCCGCATTCGCCTCTGCGCCGGCCAGATCGGCCAGCTGCGCGACGCCCTCAACATGATGGACCCCGACGGGCGCGACGCCCCCGCGCCGCGCATCCACCCGATGCGCCGCGACGATAAGGTCATCTCGATGGCCGACCTGCGCCGCTCCTGCTGACGCGCGTTCCGCCCATCATTTTCATCGCTTGAACGAAAAAACGCCCCCCGAGCGCATCGGGGGGCGTTTTTTATTCAGCGCCAGCAGGTGATTTCCTCACCGCTCAAGGTTCACACGCCTCCACCGACGAGGCCTCCACGCTGCGCAACTCCGTGGGCTCAGCGGCCTGCACGCGCGACACAAAGCAGCCGTACTGCGCCTGCGCCTCAGCCACCTGATACGCCACATTATGCCCGTCGAGCACCTCCGGCTCGTACTGCGTCACCACCGCAGTCACACCGTCGCGGTTACCTCCCGCGGGCAGCTCCAGCACCTGGTCGCGCCCCACCCAACGCATCCATTCCAGCGCTTCTTCTTCGAGCAGAGGCTCCACAAGCTCGCCGCCCATCGCCGCCGAGAAGGCCGCACGCGAGCCCGGGCTGAAGTACCCGTCATCAAGCCCCGAATGCTGCAGCGCCTGCTTGGCCGGCACCCCCGGGTGCGGCTCTTCCAGCAGGTGCCGCCCGTGGGCCACCGGATCCACAAGGTCCCAGACATGCTGCACTGCGCTTAAGATCGGATCGAAGCGATTGAGCTCCTCATGCGGGTTCATGCGAATCGCCACCCGCAGCGCATCGCCGACGTTGACCGGCTTGACCGACTTCAGCGCAACCTCAATGAGCACCCCGCCCGAGCCCGAGAAGACGCCGGCGGCGATGTTGCGATCAACCGTCAACGCCGGAAGCCCGATGGTCGAACCCATCGACTGCCCCATCGCCGAGATGCGATCGCCCGCAAAACGAATTAGCCCATCCGGCGCATCACCCGCGTCCAGGTACTCCGGCGCGATCGCCGGATCGATGGTCATCTGCTGCAAAAGCCGCGCGTGCAGCGTTACTTCACTGGCTGCCACATTGAAGTTATCCACCGCCGCGCCCGGGTTGCCGATCAGGTTGTAGAGCAGAAGCCCGGTGGTATCCGGCGAGGTGTGACGCGTGCCGTGAAGGTTAAAGTCCGCCGCAAAACCGGCGACGCCATAAGGCGCCACCACCCCGGCCGGCCCACTCCCGGGCGGAGCGTCGGTGTCTTCGTCGGGCTTCGGCCCGCGCTCAAAGAGCTCTTCGGCCCGTCCCCCGGAGCCGTGCATATACATCAGCACCGGAAACCCTCCCTCGGGCATCGCCTGGCGCGGCACGGTCACAAAGAAACGAATCGTCTGCGTATCGACCCGGGTCAGCTCCCCATTCTCATCCAACGCCAGCGAGCCGGAGGGCGGATTGGAGTAAGGCCGGTTGCCCGTCTGCACCGTGGGCACGTCGTAGGTCGCGCGCAGGAGCACATACTCGTCAAACACCTCCACGAGCTCAAAACCCGGGTCCGCGTTGACCTGCGGCTCGTCGAGTGCGTTGAACCAGTCATTGATTTTGCGCAGCCGAACCGTGGGATCATGGGTCGTAAAAAGCGTCATTCCCCGCACCGCGTCGGCCTCCACGCCCAGATCCTCAAGGACCTCCAGCGCCTGGCTGTAAGGCTCGCCATCGACCGGGCCCACGTCCTCGCCCTGCAACAGGCGTTCAAGGTCGGCGGAGCGTACAATCGCGTCGCCGGCCTCATCTTTGAGCGCATCGCTAAACACCAGCGCGTAGCGCGTGTTGGGCCGTCGCACCACGCCAAATGGCGAGAGACACCCCACCATATGCGCCTCATGGTAGGTGCCCGCCTCCGCGCGATACTCACACGCAATCGGCAGCACGCGCCCCTGCTCCGAGCTCGCCGGGTCCACATCCACCAGAAAGATCGAGGGCGCCCCCTCCTCGAAGTTCAATGAGGCTTCTTCATCCGCAATCACCGTCGTGGGATCCAGCGCGCCGTCAAAATGCGCAAAGATGCCCCCGAGCAGTCCCCAGCCCTCCAGGCGAGTGTCTGCGGCGGTGAACCACTTCTCCAGAATGTCGATGCCTTCGGCGCCGGGCCAGCTGGTATAGACGCCCTCAAACCCGTCGATGCTGCGCACATCGCTGGGGATCGGAAGATCGAAATACGACTCCGACGCGACCTCAAATCGCATCTGACGCCCGACAATCTCCGGGCCTGCGTCACCCCCGTCGACCTGAGTGTCGGCATCCGCTCCCGCATCGGTCGTGGCATCATCGGGCTCATCGGAGCAGCCCGCCACCATCACCATCCCCAGCATCGCCGCATACCGGGCCAACTTCGTCCACCTGCACACTGCCATCGCTTCACTCCTGCATCGGATCGCTTCGAACCATCGCTCGCCAGCGCCACCCCGGGGGGGCAGCATCGACGTCGCCGCATAAGACATACCCCGCCACTATGGCGAGCCGGCCGCAGGGTGTACAGCCCGCGCGCACAACGCAACAAAGCCGGGCCCCGATGGACCCGGCTTTGTTGGCTCGCTGCTGACACTCCTAAGAACACCTGGCTCAAGGAGCGTCAACAACCTCAGTGAGGATTAGAGCCCGTTGGGCGCACCGTTGACCGGGCAGCAGCCGTCCTCGCCTTCACCGGCGTAGATGGGGAAGGTCAGCGAAGCCTTGGAGTCGTAGCCGAAGGGGACCATGTCGTCGCCGTCCCACATCATGTCGTAGACGCTGGCCTTGAACTCGTAGTCGCCACGCTCACCCAGGCGAAGTTTGAAGCACTGGTAGTCGCCCAGACCGTTGCCGTTACCGCCGCCGTTGAACTCATGGCCGGAGATGGTCACCGGGCCGCCGTTGTCGTTGTCGTAACCGACCTTGCGGGGCTGGCTCAGAAGGGGCGGACCGCTCTTCTGCTCAAGGCGGAACTTCAGCGGGTCACCGTCCGGATCGTAAGCCACCACGCAGACCTTCACCTCATCGCACTCGGTGTTGAACTTATCGAACTTCACCGCGCGAATCACCGGCGGGTGGTTGAGCACGCCGATCACGTCGAGCGCGCCGTTCTCCTCGGTGGCATCACACTGGCTGATCAACATCACCTCGGTGGTGCGCCCCTCCTTGACCTTGACGTAGTTCATGTAGGCTTCGTCGCAGTCTCGCGACTTCTTGCCGTACTTGTTCAGGGGCACGATCTTGACGTGGTAGCACCCCTCCTCAAGCACCGTGAACATATCGGCGAAGAGGTGGCTGGAGTCACCATCAAGCGGCGAGTCCATAAACTCCGGGATCATCCCCGGAAGCTCCAGATCTTCCAGGCTGCGCACCTCCTCAAGCACCGGCCGTCCGTGGCAGGTTTTGATGATGTACTTGATCTTCTTAACGTCGGAATCCCCCGAGTAGTCAAAGGAGAGCGCGATCCCCGACGAGCTCACTTCACCCGAGTCCGAGGGTCCATCCTCCACCAGATCCACACCACACCCGCTCATTACAAACAGCCCCGCCGCAAGCCACACCCATCCGTGACGCTTCATATGCATTCCCCTCGTGTTTCGGGTTGGTTCAACCCTCGGCCCGACCCCCACGGCCAGGCCGAGGTACTGGTGTTACAAGAGCCTTAGAAAGACGGCTCCTTATCGTCCACGGCGTTTAATTTCCCGCCGGTAAGACCTCATCACAGGCCGGGTAGACCTCCTGCGGCTGGAACTCGCCGCCGGGGCAGGTCCGCTCCACATCGTCCCACTTATAAGGGCTGCAGAAGAACTGCGCCGGCCAGATCGGGTTGCACCCCGGTGCCCGCTGAATCTCGCGCACCCCCGGCAACAGGTGGAACTCGCCGGTGGCCTCATCGTAGCACTCAAGCTCAATGTCCCAGTTGGTATGCACCGGGAAGACCATCTCGGCATGGGAGGGCCGCCCGACAAAATCCTCCATTCGCACAAGCTCCCCGCCCTCATGCACCATGTCGTAGACCCGCACCCGGAACTCGTAGGTGCCGTTCCACAGCGGTGCGGCCTTCATACACGCCCGCGCAAGCTCGCCATCCTGCTCCACGCTCACCAGCTCCGGCCCCATAAAGGGCTCCTGGCCGCCGACCTGCGCAAACTCAAAGCTCATCGGATCGGCGTTGACGTCGCGTGCCGTCACACACACCTCAACCTCTTCACACTCAAAGACGAACTTCGAGGGACTGTACTCCATCGACACGATCACCGGAGGCTGGTTCAGCGCCGCGATCACATCGAGTGTGCCTGTATGGTCAGCATCACACTGACTCATGATCAGCACCTCGGTGGTCTGCCCTTCCCGAACCTGCACCGAGCTCGCCCGCCCCTCATAACACTGCGTCGAAGGCTCACCGTTGGCCTGCAAAGGCTGCACGCGAATGTCGTAACAGCCCGGATCGGCCACCGTAAAAAAGTCCGAAAAAAGATGCGCCGAGCCCCGATCCAGCGGGTTGTCCTCCAGCGTCGGGATCATCCCCGGGATGCGCAAATCCTCCAGGTCGCGTCGCGCCTCAATGCGATCCCCACCGCCTCCGCAGCGCTCAATCTCAAAGAGAAAGCCCGAGACGTCGCTACCGCCCGTGATATCCACGGTCAGCTCCATCGACGCCCCTCCGCGCTCCCCACCCGGGCCCGGCTCCTGAAGCACCCCACAGCTGGCCATACATCCGGCGGCAAACACCAGCCCCCATCTATGTCGATGAATGTTCATCGCGTCTCCCCCTCTCTGAAATCGAGTTCCCGGGACCGGGCGCCAGCGTCGGCGTTCGCCGCTCTCCACTGTTTCCGCCCCTCCCCGCTCAGTCCAGACTCATGGGCCCGACATCAACCTCGTCGGATGCCGGCACCTGACCCGTCGGCAGTACCGCCTCAACCTCTTCCCCCTACCTCATCGGGTCATAGATAAAACGTAATCCTCAGAACTCCGGGAGCAATCCCATTTTGAATATTTTGATGAATTCTGTGAATTCCGATCCGTTTTTACTACGTCCCCCAACCGTGCGCCCACCCGGCCGATATGCCTGTCACTCCAAACGAAAACGCCCCCGGCGGTAGCCACGTACCGTCGGGGGCGTCGATGCCCTGCTCCGCACTTTTAGCGCGGTGGCAAGACCTTAGCTGGCCGACCCGCCACCATCATCACTGCAGGCTCCCGGGCCGATATGGCCTCCGTTGTACGAGCGCATCACAAACATCAGGTCTTTGGCGCGCACCCGGTCAATCTCCGAGGGATCTTCAACCCCCAGCAGGGTCTCCGCCTCGGCCATCACCGCCGCCACTTCCGCCGGCACCGGCGCGCCGGAGGCCTCGTTCAGGCGCGCGACAATGTACTGCTGCGCCATAAACGCCCAGGCCCGCGACTTCGGAACGCGCTCCTCCACAAGCTCCAGCCAGGTCATCCCGTGCAACTCGGTGTCTTCATTGATGGGCCAGGAAACCTGACGATCCGGATCGCCCTCATAGCGGTTGTGGTCCCGCCAGTACTGAATGGCGCGCGTGCACTGCTCCACTTCACCCAGGACGTCTTCCTCGTCCCGGTGGTCTTTCTTCTTATGCTCCTCTTCCGGCTCTTCGACCTCACCTAAGACGTCTTCTTCTTCTTCGTCCCGGTGGTCCTTCTTCTTATGCTCTTCCTCTTCCGGCTCTTCGACCTCACCTAAGACCTCTTCCTCTTCTTCGTCTCGGTGGTCTTTCTTCTTATGCTCCTCTTCTTCCGGCTCTTCGACCTCGCCTAAGACCTCTTCCTCTTCCTCGTCCCGGTGGTCTTTCTTCTTATGCTCCTCTTCTTCCGGCTCTTCGACCTCACCTAAGACGTCTTCCTCTTCCTCGTCCCGGTGGTCTTTCTTCTTATGCTCCTCTTCCGGCTCTTCGACCTCACCTAAGACATCTTCCTCTTCCTCGTCCCGGTGGTCTTTCTTCTTATGCTCCTCTTCCGGCTCTTCGACCTCACCTAAGACGTCCTCGTCCGGGCGCTCCTTATCCTTCTGATGATCGTCGGTCGGCTCATCTTCCACCTCACCTAAGACGTCCTCGTCCGGGCGCTCCTTATCCTTTTGATGATCGTCGGCCGGCTCGTCTTCAATCTCACCGAGCACGCCTTCATCGTCGGCCGGGGGCTCCTCGCAGGTCGAGTAGACCGGGAAGCTCAGGCGGGCGTGGGAGCGAGCCGTATCGTCATTTTCCCGAAGCAAAGTCTCCACGCGCACGCGCTCCCCATCGCCATCGACGATCACGTCGTAGGCGCGCACCTCAAAGGCGTAGGCCGCGGTGTTTCCGGGGGTCAGAGTGACACACTCCACCACCTCGCCATCGGCGTTGGGATCGCTGGTCGAGCTCACCTCCAGGCCCTCACGCGGTGTCGGACCGGAGCGCTGCTCCCACTCAAACTCAATGTCGTCAGCGTCGCTGTCCACGGCGGTAGCGCAGATGGTCAACGCTTCACACTCCACCAACTTCGACGGATCAAAGTCGAGGCGTGTGAGCGTCGGCGAGAAGTTGAGCACGCCGAGCACGTCCATCGCGCCGAAGTTGTCGCCGCCGCACTGGCTGACCATCGCAATCTCGGTGGTCTCTCCGGCACGCACCTCCACCCCGGAAGCCAGGGAGGGCTCACAGAGCTCGACCTCCTCGCCATCTTCATCAATGGGCACGATCTCCACGTCGTAGCAGCCCTCTTCGAGCACCACGAAGTAATCCGCAAAGATCACCCCCTGCTGATCGGCGACCTCCAGATCGTCAAAGGCCTCGTCATCGGGAAAGTCGAGTTCATCGAGCGTTCGCTCATCAACGACAACCTCCTCCCCTTCACATGTCTCGACGATAAAGCGCACCCCGGCCACCGACTCGACCTCACTGAGGTCTACCGTCAGCGCCAGGCCGGTCTCACCGCCGCCTCCCGACGGATCGGGCGCCGGCGGGTCAAGGCTCTCCATGCCACAGCCAGCCAGCGCTCCCGCGCAGGCCAGACTCAAGGCCAACCTGATCGTTCCTCTCATCCTCTACCTCCTCATACGACGCGATGGACAGGCAGCGGACACACCATCTTCAGGTGGGCCCTCTGCAAGGAAGCCCGAGACCCACGCGCCCCACGCGCGTTCGTGATCTCTGCGACTACGTGTTGCGACAAACGATCATGCGCCGCACATCCTGTGCGTTGGCGATGATCCAGCATCCTCGCGAGGAATCAGGGAACGAATACAGCGCGATCGGCTCTACACCAGCAGTCATGTGGCAACTTCGCGCGTTCGAGTACCTAATGTAATCAGCACCCTGGCTAGACCAAACAATTCTCACTAATCACAGAATCCCCCCCCCCGGCCCATGACAACGCTATCGCCGCGCCGCACAAGAACGAAAAACGCCCCCTGAAAAGGGGGCGCTCCTTTCGATCCTCACAATCGCACAACGTTCAGCATTGTTGCCGCGGCTTAAACTCAGTCATCGTCATCATCGTCATCGTCGTCATCGTCGTCATCGTCGTCATCGTCGTCATCATCGTCGTTATCGTCGTCATCGTCGTCATCGTCGTCACCTTCGCACTCGGTGAGCAGCCCACGGTTGAACGCATCCAGGATGGCGCCCAGGGCAGTCGCGACGGCACCGTCGGCGCTGGCCGGCGGAATCTGCGTACACTGCGCCAGAAGCGTCTCGGCCTGCGCCAGCGCGGCAATGACCGCCGGCGGAGCAAAGGCGCCATCGGCGACATTGAGGCTGGCGGCGATGAATTGAGGCGCCAGGATGTACCAGGCGTCTCCCATCGGCTGCTGCCCGAGGATGTCGAGCCAGGTCTCCCCGCACAGGGGCGTATCTTCATCAATCGGCCAGGGGTAGTACTGGTTGCCGGTCAGAAAGCGGTTGTGATTCTGCCAGTAGCCGCGGGTGCGCGGGCAGACCTCCCCGGGCTCGCCAACATCAGGCTCGCCAACATCGGGTTCACCCACATCAGGCTCGCCAACGTCGGGTTCACCCACATCGGGCTCACCGCCGGTATCGTCACCCGCATCAAACTCCCCGCCCACATCGGTGCCCACATCATCACCGGCGTCAAACTCCCCGCCCACATCGGTGCCCACATCATCACCGGCGTCCGGCTCAGACGGGCAGCTCACGTAGGCCGGGAACTTCAGCGTGGCGCGCGAGCGCACCTGCCCGTAGCCCATCTCGGCATACCACTCCTCGGCGGTCACCAGCTCGTCGTCCAGGTGGAAAAGGTCCTGAACCTTCACGCCGAAGTAGTAGTTGGCCGAGACGTCATCGAGCTCATAGCGCACGCACTCCACGGTCTTACCGTGGTAGGTGTAGCGATGAATGACCTCCGGGCCGCTTTCAACCTCTGGACCGCTGAGCTGCTTCCAGGTCAGACGCACCGGATCCTGGTCGGGGTCGCGCACCGTCGCGCACAACTTCAACGTCGCCGGGCAGGTCATGAACTTACCCGGGTGGTAGGTCAGCTTTTTGATCTCCGGGGGATGATTCAAAGTCGCGATCACATCGAGCGCGCCGGTCTCCTCGCCCTCGCACTGGCTGATGATGAGGATCTCGGTGGTCGCCCCCTCATCCACCTCCACATCTTCCGCGCTCGCCGGCGAACACTTCTCCGAGGGGGTGTTGCGCCCCCGCATCGGTGTGATCGTCACGTCGTAACAGCCCGCCTCCAGGACCGCGAAGTAGTCCGCGAACTGATGCTCGGAGTCCTCGTCGAGCGGCGAATCCACAAACTCGGGAATCTCCCCGGGAAGCTGCAAGTCCTCAAGAAGGCGGAGCTCCTCCAACACCGCCTCCGACTCGCCGCAGCGCCGCACCTCATAACGCATCGCCCGCACATCGGAGGGGCCCTGCACGGCGAGCAACATGCTCAGCCCCGTCTGCCCCTGGCCGGCGCCCTCGCCGGGAACCCCGCGCTCTCGCTCACCAACCTCATCACAACCTACCAGCGCCCCACACAACACCAGCGCACACCACCACGGTGTGAATCTCGACATGCATCCCCCCTTGCTGTTGTCAGGTCTTGCCTTAGCGCTGCGGACGTCCCCTCTCGCACAGCGCCTGCTCGTGTCTGTCCTGCCGATACCTCCCGCAGACGCAACTAAACGTAACCATCGCCCCCCGCCCAGCAACCCGCCCGATCACAACGGGCGAACATTTACAAGATTTGCCCCCGCGCGTTAGCATGGCGTCGAGCATTGGGAATGCAGCGCCGGGCCTGCGCATTGTTGCCCTGCGCGCGGGCCGGCCCGGCCCATTGCCCCCTACCGAGGAGCACTCCCCACCATGTCCAGCCGTCACCAGGCCGTTCTCGGCATCTTTTTCGAAGAAGGCGTCACCACCCTCTCGCCGGCGCACCTCGCCTACCGCATGGGCGTGCCGGTGCGTGAGGCCGAGGCGCTGCTCGACGAGATGGTCACCCACGATCTGCTGGCGCTCGACTTCAGCGGCGATCACGACTTCGGCTACCGCCTGCCCCCGGGCACACTGCCCCCTGAGCCCGCTCCGGCACCCGCCCCCGCGTACCACCAGGACGCCGCCTCGCAGCCCGCCCATCCGCAATCAACGCCTTCGCCCTACGCGTCCTATGCGTCTGGCGAAGATGCCTCGTACGACGCTCTCCCGGACGCGCGCTACGCGGCGCATACGCCCGGCCCTTCGGCCGCCTACGGTAACCCGCAGCGCTGGAGCTCCGCCCCGGCGCCCCAGACCTCGTCGCCCGACGGTACCGACGGCTCGGTGGGCCCGATTCGTCGCTCCCCCCCGGGATATGCGCCCCCCGCATCCCCGCGCAGCCAGCCAACTTCGGTGGCCTCGGCACGGCCATCGCCTTATGCCGGCTCGCCCTTCGCCGCCCCGGTCGATACGCGCCGCCAGGAGCTTGTCCCCTTTCGCGACAACCTCCCCCAGCAGCACGTACGCCCCGACCGCCGCCCCTTCGTCGCCGGCCTGCTCAGCTTCCTTTTCACCGGCCTGGGACAGGTCTACAACGGCGAGCCCCTTAAGGGCGGGCTGATGTTCGCGACCAGCATGATGTTATGGCTCTTCTGGATGGGCTGGGTCGTCTCGATGTGGTCGATCGCCGACGCCTACCACGTCGCGCAGCGTGCCGAATCTCAGGGCACCTGAGCGCCGACCACAGACGCACCCTCTTTCTGATCTTCAGGACCTCGTTGTGGCTGACGCCGATCTTTATAAGCATGCCACGGCCATGCCCTACTTCTATCGCGGGGTGCGCTTTCTGGCGCAGGGTTCGGTGCGCCTCTACTTCTACGACATCCAGGTCGTCGGCCAGGAGAATATCCCTCAGAACCAGCCGATGATCCTGGCGGCCAACCACCCCAACTCCATCATGGACACGGTGCTCCTGGCCACCGAGTCGCCCTTTCGTATCAACTACATGGCGCGCAGCGGCATCTTCAAACATCCGGTGGTGCGCGCGGTACTCAACGGGGTGGGCGTCATCCCCATCTACCGCGCCAGCGAGCTGGGTGGGCAGCCGGCACGCAACCAGAACAGCTTCTACCGCGCTTTTGAATTGCTGGAGGCCGGAGGCTGCGTCGGCATGTTCCCCGAGGGCGCCAACTCCCCCGACCGCCAGGTCCGCGAGATCAAAACCGGCACCGCCCGCCTGGCCCTGGAAGCCGAAGCCCGCAACGACTACCGCCTGGGCGTTCAGATCCAGCCGGTGGGGCTGAACTTCGCCGACCGCGACCGCTTCCTCTCCAGCGTCTTAATTCGCTACGGCAAGCCCATCGATGTGCGAGATTTTGCCGACCTCCACCGCCAGGATCCCCGTCAGGCCGTCTACGAACTCACGCAGCTTATTTTGCAACGCCTGCGCGACGTGGCCACCCACGTGCACGACGAGCGCAACCGCCAGCTCGTGATGGACATCCACCGCATCTACGGAAACGAGCTCCTCTCGGAGTTTATGGGGGCCTACGACGTCGACCTGCGCCCGCTCACCCACAAGCTCTTCGATCGGGCGCGCGCCGCCGACGGTCCTCGCCCCGACCTCGATGATCGCTTCACCATCGAGCAGGCCATCGCCGACGCGGTCGACTTCTACGAGCAGCGAAACCCGGCGATGGTCGCCCGGGTGCGTATGGACATCCGCCGCTACAAAGACCACTTAAAACAGGTGCGCCTGCGCCACGACATCGTCCATGAGCATAGCCCCGAGAACTTGAGCAGCCGACGAGAAGCCATCAAACTCACCGCGTACGCGCTGGGGTTTGGGCCGCTGGCGATCTACGGGATGATCACAAACCTGGTGCCCTATCTGCTGGTGCGCGCCATCGTGTCTCACCAGCCCGAAGAGGCCAAACGCGCCTTCATCGCGCTGATCAACAGCTTTTTTGCCTTTCCGCTCTGGTACCTCTTTCTGGGCTGGTATCTCTGGAGCAACCTGCGGCCGCCGATCTGGGCGATGGTGCTCTTTGTCAGCAGCCTGCCGATGACGGCCTTTTTCTTTTTAACCTGGTGGCGCAAGATCCTCGTCTACCGCGACCGCATCCTCTCGCGTACGCTTTTTCGCACCCAGAAAAACCTGCTGGAGACGTTGGGCCGCGAGCGCGCGCGCCTCATTGAGACCTTCGAGAACGTCAAAATCGACTACCTCATCGCCCGCTTCGGGCACCTCTTCGATGAGGACTCCGCCTACGCGCTGCCCTGGCAACCCGACCTGGCGAGCCCTCCTGGTGAAGCGCCTCAGACCGCGATGAAAACGCCAACCCCGGCCTCCAAGGCACACGCCAGCGCCGGGCTCACCCACGATTCATCCCCCCAACTTCAGGAGCAAGAATGACTCGCAAAGTCTATGTCGTCGGCGTCGGTATGACCAACTTCGAGAAGCCCGGCCGCCGCGAGTGGGACTACCCCGATATGGTGCGTGAGGCCGGCACCCAGGCGCTGGAAGACGCCGGCGTGGACTATCAGGCCATTGAGCAAGTCTTCTGCGGCTACGTCTACGGCGACTCCACCAGCGGACAGCGCGCCGCCTACGAGCTGGGGCTGACCGGGGTGCCGATCTACAACGTCAACAACAACTGCTCCACCGGCTCCACCGCCCTCTTTATGGCCCGCCAGCTCATCGCCGGGGGCATCCTCGACTGCGCGCTGGCCCTGGGCTTTGAGAAGATGCAACGCGGCTCGCTCAAGACCGACGGCCAGGACGACCGGGCCAACCCGCTCGGCCGCCATTTTGAGACGATGGCCTCCCAGCGCGGCTTTGCCAAAGCGCCGCCCGCCCCCCAGATCTTCGGCAACGCCGGCCTGGAGCATATGGAGCGCTACGGCACGACCGTGGAGCATTTTGCAAAAATCGCCCATAAGAACCACCTCCACTCCACCAAAAACCCCCGCTCCCAGTTCCAGGACGAGTACAGCCTGGAGGCCATCCTGGAGTCGCGACCGGTGCACCACCCGCTGACCATGCTGCAGTGCTGCCCGACCTCCGACGGGGCGGCCGCCGCGGTGCTGATGAGCGAGGAGAAGGTGCGCGAGCTGGGCCTGGAAGATCAGGCCATCGAGATCGCCGCGATGAGCATGACCACCGACACCCCGGCCTCCTTTGGCAAGAGCGCCATCGACCTGGTGGGCTTCCAGATGAGCAAACTCGCGGCAGCTCAGGTCTTTGCCGAGAGCGGCCTGAGCATCGCGGATGTCGACGTGATCGAGCTTCACGACTGCTTCTCCACCAACGAGCTCATCACCTATGAGGCGCTCGGGCTCTGCGAGGAAGGCAAGGCCGGCCAGCTCATCGACGCGGGTGATGTCACCTACGGTGGCAAGTGGGTCGTCAACCCCTCGGGCGGGCTCATCTCCAAGGGCCACCCCCTGGGGGCCACCGGCCTTGCGCAATGCGCCGAGCTGACCTGGCAGCTGCGCGGCCAGGCCGACCAGCGCCAGGTTGAGGGCGCCGAGATTGCGCTCCAGCACAACCTTGGGCTGGGCGGCGCGGCCGTCGTCACCCTCTATCGCCGAAACTAACACCGCTTTTATAGCGTGACCAAAAAGCCAGCCTGTTCAACACCTTAGGGGCTGGCAACGGTATAAGCATCGCCTCCACGCGCCCCTCCCCGGGAGGGGCGCCGGCGCGTCTCCCCCGGCCGAAACCACCTCTGGGAAATAGTCATCGACCTTCGGTGTTTCCCTCCCTTCGGAGCGTCAGACTCCCCCACATCGACCCGTTACGGAAAGCTGCAGCCATGAGCACCCTATCCCCCCAAAGTCCTGACGATCAGGGCCTGCGCGCGATGAGCGAAGACGGCTCGTTTCGCGTCATCGCCATCAACGCTACCACCACCGCCCGCGGCGTTCTCGAGGCCCAGCAGGCCGGCTCGGAGATCGCGCCGCGGCTGGCCGAGCTGGCCACCGCCACCGTGCTGCTGCGCCTGGCCATGAGCCCGGACTACCGCCTGCAGACAGTGCTGAAACACCCTGAACACGGCTCCATCGTCGCCGACAGCCACCCCGACGGAGTGACCCGCGCGCTGATTCAGCAGGAGCGCGACAACACCATCTCGCTCGGCCCCAAAACCCTGCTCAGCGTGCACCGCGACACCTACACCGGCAAACTCCACCAGGGCATCGTCGAGACCCTGGAGGGTTACGGCCTGGGTGAGTCCATCGCCGGCTACCTCAAGCAGAGCGAGCAGATCCACTCGGTGGTCGGCCTGCGCACCCTCTTCGACGATCAGGGCCAGCTGACCTACGCCGGAGGATTTCTCGTACAGCTTTTGCCCGACGCCCACGTCGACACGCTGGCCGCGGTCACCGAGCGCCTGGAGCAGACCGGCACTCAGAAGGTCTTTGAGGTCGGCAGCTTCGAGAATGAAGGCATACTCAAAGCGGTCTTTGAGGAGGTGCCCTACCGCATCCTCGGCGAAGACCTCTTTCGCTTCGGCTGCAACTGCAGCGAAGAGCGCATCCTGGGCGCCCTGGCCACCTTAAGCCCGGCGGAGCGTGCGGAGCTCGCTGCCAGCAACGAGCCCATCGAGATCGGCTGCGACTACTGCAACGTCACCTACAGCATCGACCCGGCCACCCTGGGTTGATGCCAGACGCGGGAAGCCTTAGCCCCGATCGCGCCGCCGACGTCGGTAGGCGCGGTCGGGGGCTCCGGCCAGAAGTTCGATCTGCGTGATCTCCGCCGGCGCCCCGATGCGCATCGGCGGCCCCCAATAGCAGGTGCCACGGCTGACGTAGATCCAGGTCCTGGCCTCGCGCGCCAGCCCGACAGCATAGGGGTGAAACCAGCCGATGATCAGGTTCCACGGCCACATCTGCCCGCCGTGGGTGTGCCCGGAGAGCTGCAGATCGTAGCCCGCCGCCGCGGCCTGATGGATGCTCTTGGGCTGGTGAGCCAGCAGCACGCTGACGTCATGCTCCGGCGCCCCCTCGCGGGCGCCCTGCGGATCAGAGACAGCATCGGGATCGTGACGTGAGGCCGAGAAGTCGGTGCAGCCGGCCATCAACACGCGCCCGCCCTGATGCTCAATAAGGGCGTGGGCGTTATTGAGCACCACAATCCCCTGCTCTTCGAGAGCTTTGCACCAGCCCGGGGCGTCCCAGTAATACTCGTGGTTACCGGTGCAGTAGAAGACCCCGTGGGGCGCGCGAAGATCGAAGATCGGCTCCACATCCTTCCAGATGCGATCGACCATGCCCTCGATGAGGTCGCCGGTGATGACGATGGCGTCGGGTTGAAGCTCGCGAACCCGATCGACGATGGCCTGCACATGCCCGCGCCGCACGGTGGGCCCAACGTGCACATCGGAGATCTGCACGATCCGAAACCCCTCCAGAGAGGCGGGCAGGCCCTCAAAGGGCACCCCGACCTCAACCACATCGGGCAGGCGCAACGCCTCGTACATGCCCCACTTCGACGCCACCGCCGCCCCGCCGACGACCGCGGCGTTGAGGCTGCTGCTCATAAAGAGCCGCCGCGACGGATCGGCCGGCAGCGCCGCCGGCCCCGATACTTCGGTCGATTCCGTCTTTCGAAAGGCCCCCAGACGGCGCGTAAGCCACTCGGCCACATCTTTGAAAATCATCAGGATGAGCAGGAGCGAGAAAAACCCCATCGCCACATAACTCGTCCACTGCGCGATCGTGTAGATCGGCTCCACCCGGGGCATCGAGCGCATCGACATCGTCGCTGTCACCAGCACGATATGCCCGACCACAGCCCAGGTGACCACACCGCGCCAGCGACTCTCCGGGTGCAATGGCCCTCGAAGCCTGCGCCAGAGGTAGTAATGAGCCCCAAACCACAGGCCGGTAAAAAAGAGCCCGAACACGATCATCGACACCATCGTTTGTCCTCGGAGGTACATCGTCGAAAAGACAGAGCAACGCACCGGGCGCTCACCCGGCGCGTTGGTCCACAGACTTTAGCCCCCGACGAACCGGCGGCCAGCTCAGATCACGCGATTCTCGGGCATGCGACTTAAGTCGACCTCGAAGTCTGCGCGGCCAAAGGAGGTTCCCACCGCCGCCGCCGCATGCACCAGCAGCGAATCCACCGGCACAAGACGCGTCTGGTCGGCGACCTCGGCGATCTCCACGCTGGTCATCTGCCCGTTTTGCAGCGCGACCATGCGTCCCCAGCGCCCGCCGGCGACCAGCGCCGCGGCGTGCGCCCCGAACGCCGTAGAGAGCACCCGATCAAAGGCCGTCGGCGTGCCTCCGCGCTGGATATGCCCCAGCGTCGTGGTGCGAATCTCACTGTCGACCAGGGGCTTGAGCTTCTCGGCCAGAAGGTTGCCGATGCCGCCCAGGCGCAGGGGATCGGGGCTATCGTCGATATGCTCGCGCACCACCTGCTTGCCGTCGAGCAGCGTCGCGCCCTCGGCCACCACAATCATGGTGAAGCGCTGGCGTTTCTTGCGCTGCTGACACACCCGGGCGATCTCTTCGACATCAAAAGGAAGCTCCGGAATCAGGATCACGTCTGCCCCGCCCGCAAGCCCGCTGTGCAGAGCGAGCCAGCCGGCGTAGCGCCCCATCGTCTCGAGAATCATCACCCGGCTGTGGCTCTCGCCAGTGGTCTGCAGCCGGTCAACGGCCTCGGTGGCCACCGCCACCGCCGTATCAAACCCGAAGGTGCGATCGGTGTGCATCAGGTCGTTGTCGATGGTCTTGGGCACGCCCACACATTTGACGCCCTTCTCGCTTAAGCGGTGCGCGATGCTCATGGTGCCGTCGCCGCCGATGACCACCACCCCGTCGAGCTTCAGGCGGTGGTAATTCTCCACGAGCTGGTCGCTGACATCGGCCCCGTCGGCCAGGTAATGATTGAAGGGGTTGGCCTTATTATGCGTGCCCAGGATGGTGCCACCACGCGCCAGGATGCCCTTGAGAGCCTTCAGATCGAGCTCGCGGCTGCGCCCCTCGATCATCCCCAGAAACCCCTCTTCGAAACCGATCACCGTGGCGTCGCACTTGAGCAAGAGGCTCTTGGTCACCGCTCGAATCACTGCGTTAAGGCCGGGGCAGTCGCCGCCGCCGGTCAGGACTCCAATGCGCATCGTGTCTCCTTGTCTGACTTCGAAATTTAGGAAGGGGCTTCGCCCGCTCGTCTCAGCTTCAAGATGCGTGCGAGAAGAGGTTTCATCAAGCGCGTTGCGCCACTTCTCCCGGGCTTCGGGGTGCCTATTGTCCCGATTCACCAACGTCCCAACGCCGCCCGCGCATTTCGCGGCGGCCTTAACGTGACCCCGCCCCCCCCAGGAGACCTGTATGGACGACATGCCCTCGGGCAGTCGACGCAACCCTCGCCAGCTACGCACCAACGCCCCGATCACCATCCGCGAAATGGAGCTCGAAGACCTCGCTGCGGTCTTCGCCCTTGGCGAGCGCATCTTCACCGCCGATCGCTGGCCCAACCTCTACCGCACCTGGGATGAGTTTGAGCTGATTCAGATCTTCGGCACCGACACCGAGACCTGCCTGGTGGCCGAATGCAACGACCAGGTGGTGGGCTTCGCCCTGGGCACCCTCATCGAGAAGCGGCGCAGCGCCTGGACCTATGGCTACTTGCTGTGGCTGGGCGTCGAGCCCGACCTCTCGCGCAGCGGCGTGGGCAAGCGCCTGGTCAACCGCCTCACCGAGCTCTTCATCGCCCGGGGCGCACGCATCATGCTGGCGGATACCGAGTCCGATAACCTGCCGGCGGTGAACTTCTTTCGGCGCCAGGGTTTTACCAATGAGACCGAGCACGTCTACCTGGCCAAAAACCTCACGCAGCACCCCGAATACGTGCGCCGCCGACGCTCCCTGGCGCATCCTCCCTCCTCCGACCCCTCGCCCTCCGACGCCGCCCCGGCGCACCTGCCTCCCGGAGGCATAAGCCCGGGCGATGACGCCTCCCCAGGCCAACCTCATGAGCATGATGACTGAGCTCCACGATCTTCTGGCCCACCTTGACCGGGCGCGCTGCGAGCGCCTGCTCATCGACATGGTCGATATCTACAGCCCCTCTTATGCCGAGAGTGCGGTGGTGTCGCGGGTCTGTGCGGCTTTGCAGGAGGCCTCGGTGCCTTACCGGCTTCAGCCGGTGGTCGCCTCACCCGGGGCGCCGGGGCGCGCCAACATCCTTATTGAGCTCGGGCCGCAGCCGCCGGAGCTGATGCTGGTCGGCCATCTCGACACCGTCCCTTACTTCAGCGATGAGCACGACGCCCCGGGCAGCACTCTGGAGGGCGACGTGCTCCACGGGCTGGGAAGCGCCGACATGAAGTCGGGGTGTGCGGCGATGGTCGAGGCGGTCTGCGCCCTGGTCGACGCCGGAGCGCGCCTTCGGCGCGGCCTGTTGCTGGCGCTGGTCGTCGGCGAGGAAGAGTACGGCGATGGCGCCGCAAAACTTCTGGAGAGCTCGCACGCCCCGCTGGCGATCATTGGCGAGCCCACCGGGCTTCGCCCCTCATTGGAGCATTACGGCTACATGGAGCTTCGTCTCATCGCCGAGGGACGGCGCGCCCACGCCGCCCGCCCCGACGTAGGCGCCAGCGCCATCCACGCCATGCTCAGCACCATCCTGGCCGTCATCGAGCAGGTCAGCGACGCCGAGCCCGCCACACGCGTGAGCATCAACCCCCGCGAGGTTCACGGCGGCGACTCCCTCTTTGTCATCGCCGATCGTTGCGAGGCCGCGCTCGATATTCACCTGGCCGCCGGCGTCGACACCGCCGCACTCCGAGAGGCCCTGGCCACCACCATTGAGGCATCCAACGCCGACCACCCTCAATGCACCGTGAGCTCCGAGGAGCTCTTCTTCGCCCCGGCCTACAGCCTCAACCCCGATGACGCGCCGATGCAGACCTCCCGGCGCGCCTTCCTGGCGCTGCAGCAGCCCTTTACCCCCCGGCCTTTTCCCTCCCACTCCGACGGCAACCGCTTCTTTGAGGCAGGCATCGCCCCGCTCATCCTCGGTCCGGGCGACCTGGGCGTGGCGCACACCCGCGATGAGCACGTGCACTTAAGCGAGGTCCACCGCGCCGCCGAGCTCTACCTGAGCCTCATCGTGCATCACTGCATCCACGAGCATTGACGCGCCCTCGTCAGGGGAGGCCCACCAACCTCCCCTGATTCTGGTCGCAAAGGGCAGCGAGCTCCCAGATCAGGCGCACCACCTGAGCCGGGTCGCGCACCCGCGCGCTCGCTTCGCTCGCGCGATCTTCGGAGGCCACAAGCACCGTGCTCCCCTCAGCGCCCAGCGCCAAAAAAGCATCTTCGTCGGTCAGGTCATCGCCCACATAAAGCGCGTGCACCTCGCCCGGCGCCGTGGCCCGCGCGCGTCGCAGCACAAGCTGCGCCGCGCGCCCTTTGTCCCAGCGCAACGCCGGCACCGCCTCCACCACGCATTTCCCCGACTTCAGACGCACGCCCCCCAACTGCAGCGCGGCCTCGCTGGCGCGCGCCGCCAGCGTCTGTGCCCCCTCCTCCACCAGCCGGTAATGCAACGCCACGCCAAAGGGCTTCTGCTCCAGGACCACGCCGGCAACATCACCGAACCTCTCGCGCCAGGCCGCCTCCACCTTCGCGATGGCCGCCCGGGCCTCCTCGGCCCCTTTTACAAGCTCGCGCGCGCCGCTGGCCCACCACAACTCCAGACCGTGACTTCCCACCACGCTGACATTACCCACGCCAAGCCTTGCCTGAACATCGGCCGCGCCGCGCCCGCTGACGATCACCACCTGGGCCCCGGTCTTCACAAGCGCCGTGATCGCCTCCGCCGCCCCGACCTCAGGCGCGGCAAGCTCCGGTCGAGCCGCAATGGGCGCAAGCGTCCCGTCAAAGTCGAGCATCGCCAGCAGGCGCTGGCCTTTTGCCAGCGCGTTTGCGACGTCGTGCACCACATCATCGAGCGTCTTCATCTCCCCTCCTCGCCAGTCACCGATAGGCCCCCCCTGGCCGCTCAGCCTCACTCCGCGTGAACCTCGTCGGCCCGCGGGCTCTGCCAGAAGTTCAACGCCCCGGCGCGCTCCTTTGGAGGGTCGACAATCAGACGCGCGCTGCGTCGCATGCCCACATAGGCAAAGATCCAGCCCATGAGCACGTAGGCGCGGTTTCGAAACCCGATCAAAAAGAGCAGGTGCACAAAGAGCCAGGCAAGCCAGGCCAGGAGCCCGCCGAACTTCCAGTCGCCGATCTCGGCGATGGCCCTGGCGCGCCCGATGGTCGCCATCTTGCCGCGATCCCAGTACGAAAACGCCTCCAGCGGCTTTCCCTCCACCGCGCGTTTGATGTTTTCGGCCACGTGTTTTCCCTGCTGCACGGCCACCGGCGCCAGTCCGGGCAACACCTCGCCATCCTCGTTCTCAAAACGCGCGAGGTCGCCGATCACAAAGACCCGATCATCTTCCGGCATGCGCAGATCGGGCCGCACGCTCACGCGCCCCATCCGGTCGAGCTCAACATTAAGCGTCTCGGCCAGCGGGCTGCCTTTGACCCCGGCAGCCCACACCACGGTTTTTGCCAGGATGCGCTCCCCGTTGACCGTGACCCCCTCCTCATCGATGGCCTCGACCATGGCGTTGAGGCGCACCTCCACGCCCATCTTCTCAAGATCGCGACGCGCACGCTCGGAGAGCTCCTCATCGTAACCGGTCAGCACCCGCGGCCCCGCATCCAGCAAGAGAACCCGCGCGCGAGTCGGGTCGATGCGACGAAAGTCTTTGACCATCACCTGGTAGGCGATCTCGCGAATGGCCCCGGCCATCTCCACGCCGGTGGCTCCCGCACCCACCACCACAAAAGTCAATAGCCCGCGCCCCTCCGAGCCCTCTCCCTCGCGCTCAGCCTGCTCAAAGACCTCCAGAATGTGGCGACGGCAGGTCAGCGCGTCGCGCAGCGTCTTGAGCCCCGGCGCCTGCTCCTCCCACTGCGGGTTGCCAAAATAGTTGGTCTGCATGCCGGCGGCGACCACCAGGTAATCATAGTTCACCTCCCCGCCCTCATAGCGCACCACCCGCGACTCACGGTCGATGCTGGTCACCTCCCCGAGCATCACCTGCACATTCTGCTGACGGCGCACCACCTCGCGAATCGGCGAGGCGATATCGTCGGCGGAGAGCCCCGCGGTGGCGACCTGGTAGAGCAGCGGCTGGAAGAGGTGGTGGTTATGCCGATCGATCAGAAACACATCCACCGACGCCCGCTTCAACGCCCGCGCCGCATTTAGCCCGCCGAACCCTCCCCCGATAATCACCACGCAGGGCCTGCGTTTGGAATCGGCAGGTGGTATCGGAACATCTCCGCGTTCTGAAGTCGTCTCTTGTGGCATCTTCACTCCGTGTGCTTTCACTTAGAACCCGGAAGAAGACGCCTCGGTTCGAGGCGTCGTCGCCTCTCCGGGATGCCCACAAGAGTAATCCCCGCGCCCCCCAAAGAAAGATCTCCCAGGAGCAACCCGTGTCCGATCTTCGCCAGCACTCCGAGGCCTGTGTCCGAAACCGCGAGCCCATTCTCAACGAACTTCGCGAACATCTGGCCGACGCCCACCACGTCTGGGAGATCGGCAGCGGCACCGGCCAGCACGCCGTCTATTTTGCGGCGCATCTTCCGCACCTGACCTGGCAGCCCTCCGACCGCCCGCAGTACCACGGCAGCATTGAGGCCTGGCGCACGGACGCCGCGCTCCCCAACCTGCGCCCGGTCCTCGCGTTTGATCTTTTTGATGAGGCGCCCGCCGTCGAACACACCGACGCGATCATCGCGTGCAACGTCATCCACATCGCCCCCTTTGAGGCGACCGATCGCGTCTTTGCGCACGCCCGCGCCTCGCTCAACCCGGGCGGCAAGATCCTCCTCTACGGCCCCTTCATTCACGAGGATCGCGAGCTGGAGCCGAGCAACCAGAGCTTTGATGCGATGCTGCGCCAGCGCGACCCGCAAAGCGGCATCCGCCGCCTGGCCGACGTCGACGCGAAGGCGCGGGCCTGCGGGTTCGAACGCGCGCTCACGCGCCGACTGCCCGCCAACAACGATCTTCTGGTGTACGAGCGGCCGCTCTAACGCTTCAGGCGCTCACACGCCCAGTCGTCGCCCTGCTCACAGCCTCGCTCAAGCAGCCGTCGCCCGTCTTCGGCGCGCCCCGGATCATTTAAGAGCATCGCGCCGCGGCGGCTGCAGGCGTGCTCCTGGCCCAGCCCGCAGGCTTTGGCATAGAGGAGCATCGCGCGGTCGCGATCTTCGCGCACCACCTCCCCAGCCTCATAGAGATGCCCCAGGCGCAGGCAGCTCTCGCCATCGTCGGCCTCACAGCCGGCGGCCATCGAACGCCGCGCCCGCTGCGGACTTCGGGGCACCCGGGCATCGTCCATCAAGATGGCGGCGGCCCGGCTGCACGCGCGCCCCGGCTCCAGCCGACAGCTTCGCTCAAAGGCCTCCAGCGCCTCGATCACCTCGTCGGCCCCGGCGGCGCGCTCGAAGAGGCGGTGGCCCAGATGCCAACAGGAGCGCCCGAACCCGCCCTCACACCCCTTGCGGTAGGCCGCCAGCGCCTCGGGGCTTCCGGCCCGCTCCTCACCAGCCAGCTCAAAGCTCACCGCGACGTTGTAGCAGCCCTTCGCCCACCCCGCGTCGCAGGCGCGCTGATGCAACGCCTCGGCCAGTTCCACGTCTTTCTCCACCCCGCGGCCAGCCTCCACCATCAGCGCCAGCGCGTCGCAGGACTGACCGCTGCCACGCTCGCAGCCGATCCAGAATCGCACCACCGCCTCGGCCTCATCGACCTCCCCGCCGCGACCATCCCTGAGCGCGACGCCCAGGTTGTAGCACCCCCGCGCGCTGCCCATGGCACACGCTCGCTCAAAGGTCTCGCGGGCCTGCACAGGCCCGCCCACAATGCCCCGCCCCTGCAGCTGCAACACCCCCAGGCTCGCACAGCCCACGGTGTTGTTGGCCTCACAGGCCTCCACATAGAGTTCGCCGGCGCGGCGCGAACTCTCGCTCACCCCGACGCCCCGCTCATAGAGCATCCCCAGCAGCGTGCAGCCGTAGTACTCGCCAGCCTCACACCCCCGACGGTAAAGCGCGGCGGCGCGCTGCGGATCTTTGCCTCGCCCCCGCCCCTCCTCGGCAAAGGCCCCGGCCAGCACGCAGGAGAGCGCCACGTCGGCCTCACAACCTGCTCGCAAAAAGGCCAGCACACGCGCCGAGTCGTCTTCCTCGTCGGCCGACGCTGCGAGCCTCAACCCGTAATGCTCCTGAAGATCGCCGCAGGCCTGCACATCGCCTCCGGCACAGGCCCGGGTGAAGTAGGTCACCGCAAGCTCTGGCGAGGGATCGACGGCGTTGCCAAAATGGTAGAGCCCGCCAATCTGGCGGCAGCTTGGCGCATCCCCCAGATCGCAGCCCTGCTCCCAGGATCTCAGCGCCTGCTGTGGCGCCTCGTCTCCCCCCTGGCCATGAAACTGCATCCACCCTGCCCCCAGGCACGAGGCGCTGGCCTCAAGCTCACAACCTTGTTCATAAAGCCCTCGCGCCACCGCCAGATCATGCGCCACCCCGCGCCCGAGCACCCGCAGCGACGCCAGGGCCGAGCATCCCGAGCCCACCCCGCGCGCGCAGCCATCCTCCAGCACGACGATCGCCTCGGTGAGTTCTTCGGGGATGGGCGTCCCATCCCAGAGGTAACGATCCAGCCCGGAGCAGGCCGCGGACACATCGCAGAGGGTGTCCTCGCCATCCGTCTCACCGGCCGTCTCGGACGCCGACTCCGCGGAACTCCCCAGCGTCTGCGGCACCGCCACCGACGCGCCGGTTGCGCACCCGCTCACGCCCAGGCACGCCAGCACGACCAGCATCACCCCCCAAACTCTACGATCCCTTACAAGCACGGCTGTTCTAACCTCCCGGCCGCTATGGTAACGTTGCCGAAGTTCAGTGAGCAAGCACCTCTGCGGCGCCGAGCCTCCTCTCGGTCACCTTGCAGCCTCCGGCCTTAAAACCCCGGTCGGTGCGCTCCGAACCTCTCCACATGACACGACCCTCAGGAGCGTTGTGACCACGATGGATGCCGGGGACTTCTTAGAGAGCGCTACGATCATCGGCGGCAAATACCGCCTCGATGAGGTGATCGGGCGCGGGGGCTTCAGCAACGTCTACGGCGGCGTGCACACCGGCATGGATCGGCGAGTGGCCGTCAAGATCTTCGATCCCTCGCTGCCCGCCAACCAGGATCCCGCGCGTGCGCAGCGCCGCGCCGAGCGTTTTGAACGCGAGGCCCGCCTGGTCAGCAAGCTCACCCACCCCAACACCGTCACGATCTTCGACTACGGCGTCGATCAAGAGGGCCTGCTCTACCTGGTGATGGAGTACATCGACGGCCCCACGCTCAAAGAAGCCATCAACGAGCGCGGCCCTTTTGAGGAGCGCGCCGCCGTCACCACCTTCCTGCAGATCCTGGCCAGCCTGGAAGAAGCGCACCACCGCAACATGCTCCACCGCGACTTAAAGCCGGCCAACATCATGCTCACCCGCAACTTCAAGGGCGAGGAGATCGTCAAAGTCCTGGACTTCGGCATCGCGCGCATCGTCGGTGAGTCGGCGCCGGAGACCGGGCCCAACGGGCGTAAACTCTTTCTGGGGACACCGCGCTACGCCCCGCCCGAGCAGCTGCGGGGCCTTGATCTGAGCTTTCCCACCGATGTCTTCGCCGTGGGCGCCCTCCTCTACGAGACGCTGGTCGGCCAGCCTATGATCGCCTCCTCTACCCTGCGCGACTGCGCGCGCGAGGTCCGCGAGACCACGGGCTGGAAGGTGCCGTCCTCGCTCAACATCCGCCCCGCCCTGGTGGAGGTGATCGAACGCGCGGTCAACAAAGATCCGGCAAAGCGCTACGCCTCGGCCTCCGAGATGCTTCAGGCGCTGGAGGCCTGCGAGGTCGTCGCCCGCGAAGATCTCCCGGACCCGACCAGCGAAGAAGAGTCGCTCTTTGGTGCCAGCGGTCGGCTGATGGATCCCAACGTGCTCGACCCGGACCAGTCCCAGAACTACTTTCTGTGGGCATCACAGCCCCGGGAGCAGCGCTCCACGCCGCCGCCCTCCCCCGCCCGCTCCCCTCGCCATACCCCGGAACGCCAACCACGCCCGACCCCCGGACGGCCCCCGCGCCACACCCCGGCCACACGCCCCGCGCCGCTTCCCACCGCATCGGGACCGCACAGCGTCATCGACACCGACCTGGAGCTTGATCTTCCCCCGCGCTCCAACCGCGCCACGCCCACGCCGCGCCAGAACGCACCAACCACACGCCCCCTGGCCGCCGCCACACCCACGACGCGCCGCGCCCGACGCCCCCCCGGGCGTCGACGCGCGCTCATCCTTATCGCCCCGCTGGCCCTTATCGCGCTGGCCGCCGGCATCTGGAGCTACCAGAACGCGACCTCCCCCGAGGAGCCCGCGACACTCGCCGAAAACGCCGAGCCCAACCCCGCCGCAGACGACACCGCCCCCGTCTCCCCACCTCCGGCTGAGCGCGCCTCACCCTTCTCCACCGAGGGCATCCTGCTGGCGGCGCGCTCCGAAGGCTGGCGTGTCGTCAGCGCACGCGCCCCGGTGAGCATCAAGGGCCTCTCCTACGAAGCCACCGTGCTCGCCCGCGGCCCCTCCACCCTGGAAGTCACCATTTACCGGGCCGACGACCGCGACGCTCTCGATGATATCATCGCCACAGTGAAACCTCCCGATCTGCATCTCCTGCTCGACCACCACGTCGTGCGCATCCACCCTCGGGACGCGCGCGCCGCCCGCGACGCCACCGCCCTTCTGGAGCGCCTGCGCCAGTACCGCGAGCTCGTCTACGCCGAGCTTGAAGATGCCGCCGCTTCACCTTGACAGCGCACACCCGCTGCGCGTTCACTGTGTCCCACCCACTGCTCGCTATACTGACCCCAACATTGAAGATGATGGTGCCGATGTCTCGCAACCACTCGCCAGTCCTCGCCATGTGCGCCTTTGTCGGGCTCACCCTCGCCATGACCGCTCCTGCCGCCGCCCAGTCGCGCCTGATTATAGGCGGCACCGCCTACTCCGAGAGCGGTGAACTCACCGGCGAGCAGCAGATCAGCGTCCAGGAAAACGACGAGAGCTTCTCGTATGAGAACGCCGACTTTCTGAGCACGCGCATCCTCTATCTTCGCCCCTTCAAAGAGAGCTTCCGCATCGGCGGCGGCATCGACTTCATTGGCAACTACCGCGCCAGCGTGCTCGACGACGAGGGCCAGCCCCAGGACCCGATCGAGGTCTATGAGTTCGGCCCGCTGCTCGAGGTGCTGGCCCACGCCGAGTGGGGCATCAACATCACCGAGAAGATCGGTGTTGGCCTGGGCGCTCAGCTCGGCCTCTCCGGGCTCTTCCCCCGCGGCGATCTTCGCGAAGAGATCCTCGAGCTTCAGGACCAGGACGTAAGCACCTTCATGCTGCCGCGCCTGGGCTGGAGCGTCGCTCCCCAGGTCTCGGCCCGCTATCAGATCGACGATCGCCTGGCGCTGCGCGCCGACGCCGGCGTGCAGTGGCAGACCATCTGGATCTTCAACACCGAGCAGACCGTCAACGACGTGGCCTTCCGCAAAGACTGGACCGCCAGCACCGTCCGCACCCGGGTGGGATTGGCTCTGGAGATCCAACTCTAAGCGCACGATTTGCCGGCTGATTTGACCGCCCCGATCAGCGCCGATACCCTCTCAGTACTCGCTTCGCGCTCAACAACCTGGCCCCGTACCATCCCTCAGGGAGGCTCCGTGAACCGTCCCCAAGCTCGCCCCACCCCCGGCCTAAGCTGGCTGCGATGGGTAGCCCCGCTGGCCTTGAGTCTGGCGCTGGTCGCCTGCCACGAGAGCGACTTCGACCCGCGCGATCCCGCCCGCGGGCCGGGTAGCGCCGTCGGCGACGGCTCGACCATCACCGACGGCAACTTCCCCGGCGGCACCGATGAGATTCCCGCCGCCCTCGACGTCGAGCCCCCTCAGGGCGCTGAAGTTCCAAATTGCGGCGCCGACTGCCTCTCTTTTTGCGAGTCGCAGGGCTTTGAGAACCCCGTCCACCAGGGGCTCTGCACAAGCCTCTGGGGTGTGGGACTTGAGCCCCAGCCCGTCTACGCCAACGAGGCCTGCCGCCGGCTGCACGTTGACCTCACCGGGCGATTCCCCACCCGCGACGAGGTCAACCGTCTCTGCGCCGGCAAGACCTGGGACGACATCGTCAACACGCTCCTCGACTCCGAAGCCTTTGTGGAGGTCAACCAGCGCTACTGGGCCGATCGCTTCCTCTACAATACTCGCGCCCTGAGCATCGAGCGCATCTTCGATATGGATGTGCTCGTCGGCAAACTCTACCGCGGTGAGGTCGCCTACGATCACTTCGCGGCCATCGCCAGCGCCCACCCGGTGCTCACCCGCCGCCACGACACCGCCGGCGACCGCGCCGAGGCCCTCTTTCACCTCTTTATGGGCCGCCCCCCCCTGGGCAGCGAGCGCAGCGACCTGGCCCGCCTCTACACCCTGTGGACCAACGGTTACTACGACCACCCCACCCTCAACATGCGCCTGAGCGACTCGTTTATCCGCTACCGCTGCGTCGACGAGGAGGGCAACGTCGACCCGGAGAGCCGCGGCCAGTGCACCAGCATCCTTTACGGCTACAATGAACTTATCCTCACCCCCGACATCCGCTCGGTCGGCGAAGATAATCAGATGTGGAGCGGACTTCTGCGCGCCGATGAGTGGGAGAAGTTGCAGATGCCCGGCCGCCTGCTCGCCAGGCAACAGGCCTTCTGGGAGACGGCCGTCGACGACGTGATCGAGCGCTACCTGGGCTACGATCTGGGCACGATGGTGCCCGAGGTGCGCGCCGCGCTCGTCGACCACCTGCTGGCCCACGACGGCGACATCCGCTCGGTACACCACGCCATCCTCACCTCGGTGGCCTACCTGCAGAGCGCGCGCGGGCTCACCGACACCGACCACCGCTGGACCTTCGGCCCCTTAAAGCAGGTCGACTCGGAGGTCTGGCTCGACACCATCAAACACTCCGTCGACTACGAGCTCTCCAGCTGCGACCACCGCATCAGCGACCCGCGCGATCTTCTCGACGCCGACTCCATCAGCGCCATCGCGCTCCTGGAATCCTCAAAATGGGAGATGCGCGACGATGGCGAAGATGTGCGCCGCGATTACAGCGACCTGGCCCGCAACCTGGGCGGCTGCCCGGCCAACGAGGTCGGTGGACGCTTTAAGATCGTCAGCATCCTGACCACCTCTACCCAGCTCAACTTCGTCAACCAGGTCTGCAACCCGGCGATGGCCGAGGGCCGCGGCGCCGCCATCGAGAAACTCCTGCCCGCCGGTGTCCACCCCGACGCCGCGGTCACCCCGCAGCTGGCCACAGACATTGTCGAGCACCAGGTGGCGACCTTCTTCGGCCGCCCGCTGACCGATGACGAACGCGAGATGGCCGCCACCCACGGTGATACCTGCGAGCGGGCACGCTGCCGCGCCGCCGAGTTCGCCCGCCCCGGCTGCTTTGCCCTGCTCTCCAGCTCCGAGATGCTCTTTTACTGAGCGCCTGCCCAACCTCGACGAGGACCACGATGACCGATCAAAAATCCCCCAAAGGTTTTAAGCCCGGGCGGCGCACTTTTCTCAAAGGCATGGGCGTGGCCGCAGCCACCATCGCCATGCCGCATGTCTGGGTGCCCAACAAGGCGCTGGCCCAGACCGAGGCGCGCGGCGCGGCCAAACACCTGATCTACATTCGCCTCTCCGGCGGCTTCCGCTTCAGCGCGGCCTTCAACGGCGACACCGCCTCGGAGTTCAACCCCTTCGGCAAAGCCGAAAACGTCGCCAGCGCCACCGAGTGGGGCGTGGGCAAACTCTTTGAGCTCGCCGGCTGGCTCAACGGCGACCAGGGCGCCGAGCGCGCCGCACTCGGCATGCGCCCGGTCACCGAGATGTCTGACCAGATGGCGGTGCTGCCCTGCGTGGATCACGAACCCCTCTCGGCCCGCGCCGACGGCAACCACAACACCGGCCTGCAGCGCTTCAACACGGGCTACGTCGGCGGCGGCACGAGCTTTCTGACGATGATCAACTACGGGCTGCGCGAGCGCTTTGCCCTGGCCCGCGAGCAGGGCACCGTGGCGCTTCCGGCCTTCTCACTCGGCGACTCCGGCATGGCCATGGGTGCGGGCGTCTACGCCGCCCACCGCCCGCCGGTGATGCAGGGCGACGGCTTTGAGCGCTTCGGCTTCTCGGCGGCCAACACCCTGCCGGACTGGGCGCAGTCGATGGCCAGCTCCGTCGATGAGCGCTACCGCGCGATCCATCACCCTCAGAACCGCGCCGGCGTCGACGCCTACATGCAGACCCGCGCGGCCACCGAGCTCTACGCCGAGATCTTCAATGACGAGATCCTCAAGATCCGCAACAACTCCGATGAGGCCATCGACGGGTTGAGCAACCGCCAGCTCGCCACGATCTTCGGCGACAGCCGCGCGGCGCGAAACATCCGCCTGGCCCTGCGCCTCTTCCACTTCGGATGCCCGGCGGTCTACCTCAACCAGGGCTCCTACGACATGCACTCCGGCGAAGAGGCCGGCCTGCCCCGTCATATGGAGGAGCTCGGGCGCATCTTAAGCGGCCTGGAAGTTGCTCTCAAAGCCATGGACCACCCCGAGGGCGGCACCTACTGGGACAACACGCTTGTGGTCTGCGGCAGCGAGTTCGGCCGCACCGCCCGCGGCAGCCGCTTCAACTCCGCGCGCGGCAGCGACCACGCCGGCGACTACGCCACCCGCTGGATGTCGATGCCCGTGATGGGCGGTCTTGTCACCGCTGCCGGAAACGGCGGCAAATCCTTCGGCATGACTCGCCCCTCCGATCTGGCCCCCGAAGGCCAGGTCTACAGCTACCGCTCGCTGCTCAAGACCCTGATGGACGCGCTGGGTTGCGATCACCGTGAGTTCTTCCCCGCCGATCGCCCCTTCGACGATCTCTTCGCCTGAGAGCTACCGATGTTCGCGCAACGACTTCCCACTCTGCTTCTGTGCGCCGGCCTCACCGCCGGCGCCGCCCTCGTCGGCAGCTTAGCGGCCTGCGGCCCCGACTTCTCCGCCGACGCCCTGGGCGATTTTTCCGACTTCGACCCGCAGCGCCCCGACTTCGGCGATGAGCAGCAAGGCTCCATCCCCGACTACCAGGGCGACAACGAGATGGTCATTGAGGCCATCGAGCGCTACCGCACCGGCAACGACCTGCATAAAAAGGTCGTCACCCGCACCTGCAGCCCCAACGGCGGCGTCTGCCACAACCAGTCGGAGTACCCCGATCTGCGCACCCCGGCCAACTTCCTGGCCACCATCAACGCCCCCTGCAACGTGCAGCCCGGTGACTGGACCTCGGTCGATGATCGCTGTGAGCAGAGCGGCGACCGCTTCATCATCGCCGGCCAGAACGTCGCGGAGGTCGAGATCGGCCACGTCGAATACATCGCCGGCGACATCGGCGACTACCGCGCCGAAGACCTGGTGCCCGAGCCTGGCAGCCCCGGCTTCCACGTCTTTCTGCGCGACCCGCTGCCCATCGAGCGCGAGGAGGTCTGGGGCGGAGGACGCTTCATCCGTACCTTCATCAACGATGAGGGCATCATCGAAGATCTTCCCTACGCCACCTTCACCACCCGCTGGTGGATCCTCGACGGCGGCCGCCACCTCGTTGGCGAGGTGCGTAACTACCAGATCGACCAGGTCAACGAGCTCAATTCGGTCGGGATCGTCCAGGGCGACATGAACCGCAACGGCATCTACGGCGCCCGCGAGGAGCGCCCCGCCTCGCTGCTCACCCCGGGAAGCCCCGAGCGCAGCTACCTCATCGGACGCATGCGCGGCACGATGATGGGTGAGCCGGTGGCCGGCTCGCGCATGCCCCTGGCCAACCAGCCCCTGAGCATCCCCGAGATGCTCGCCCTCTTCTGCTTTGTGGAGGGTCTGCCCGCCGATGGCAGCTGGCCCGATATGGGCGCGCCCATCAATTACGCCGAGTGCAGCTACAGCGAAGATCCCGAAAACCTCAACCTTTTGGGCGAAGGCGTCACCTGGAAGGGGCGCGTCTCCAAGGTTCTTCAGGCCAACTGCGGCGGCTGCCACGGCGGCAACAACCCCGCCGAAGACCTTGACCTGCGCAGCGAAGACGCCTACGAGCACCTCTTTGACGCCTCGGTGCAAAACCCCGAGCTCCAGCTCATTGAGCCCGGCGCCCCCGAGCGCAGCTACCTGTGGCTCAAGCTCATCAACGATGAGAGCATCGAGGGCTACCCCATGCCCTACAACCCTCTGACCGGCGAAGGCAGCCTGCGCGAGGGCGAGTTGGGTGATATCCAGACCTGGATCACCAACGGCGCCATCCGCGACGAATAGCCCCTGGCTCCTCTGTTATGACCGACCAACATCAAGCGCTCCACGCCTACCTGGAGCGCGTCACCGCGCTCCGCGACCAGCACGAACGCAGCCTCAACCACGACGAACTTCGCCAGGTCGCGCGCGACGTCGGCTTGAGCAACGCCGATCTGGAGCGCGCCGCCGAGGCCGCCGCCGATCACCTGCAGCGCGCCCGCGGGTTCACCGATCATCGGCTTCTGGACGAGGCCATCACCGAGCTCCGAGAGGCCCTGGTACTGGTGCCCGACGATCCGCAGATCCTCGACCAGCTGGCCCGCACCTACGCCGCGCGCTGGGAGCGCGACAAGAATCCGGCCGACCTTCGCGAGGCCATGGCCACCTGCAAGGCCGTGGTGGCCATCGACCCCGAACACGCCACGGCCTACGAGCTACTCGGACGCCTGAGCGCGCAGGCCAAACAATCCCCGAAGGTGAAAACCTCTTCCAGGGTCGTGGCCATCGCCCTGACGATGATCCTGCTGATGGCTGTGGCTGCCGGCGCCTTCCTCCTTGTCGGGAAGCCGAGCCCTCCTCAACCCGCCGATATTCAAGCCCAGAACGTCGGACATGCGCCGGTTACAAAAACGCTGCTCAACGAGCCCCCCGCAGCGCGCAGCCCGCAGGGCGATCCGGTCGAGGCCAGCGGCAACATCGAGGTGCGCCTGGTGCTCGCCAGCGAACTTCCCCCGGTGACGCTCGGCCACGTGCACGCCGAGCTCAACACCTACCCCAACGGCTCCTTCTTCAAGCTCAACGGCCTCTTCGCCAACAGCTCCGAGCTTGAGGTGCACGACGTTCAGGCGCGCGTGCAACTTCTCAATGACCAGGGCGCGCCCATCGGTCAACCGATGCCCCTGGCCATCAAGCCCTCCTACATGCCGGCGCTGCGACCGGGCGATGAGCTTGCGTTTCGCCACCAGATGGCGACCTCCGCCGATCTTGCGAGCATCGAGGTCCTCATCGACACCATTGAGACCCGGCCCGCTCCTTCGAGCTACACCGAGAGCCCGACGCTCGAAGCGACCATCACCCCCGGCTCCGGCGGGGTGATCCCCTCGCTGGAAGTTCGCGAGCGCCACTTTGAGATGAAGACCAGCGAACTTCTCGATCGCCGCTCGATGCGTCTTCACCTGGAGATCGAGAACACCGGCGACCGCGCCCTGGAGCTTGTGCGCCTGCGCATCGATCTCATCAATGAGGCCGGTGAGGTGGTCGATGAGCGCTTGAGCTACCTTGTCGGCTCTGGCTATCCTGCGTTCGCCCCGGGTCAGACGCGGATGGCCGCCGTCATCATCGCCGACCTGGCCAAAAGCGTCGCCGACTACCGCGTCAACGTGGTGGAGTGGCGCTGACCTGATCATGATGAGGTCGCAAGCGGCTCCCTCCCTGGCCGACCTCATCCCCCCTTCGCCCAAGCCTCGCGTTATGCCCCGCAGCTCCCCCCGTATCCTCCTGATCCAGGCCCGCACCGCCGACGACCCCATGGCTCGCCATGAGCTGGAGGCCTTTGCGACCCAGTGCGACTTAAGCGTCGAGGCCTTTGCCACCTTCAACATCGCCACCACCCCGGCCGACACCTTCCCCCGGGAGGGGTATGACGCGGTGATGGTCGGCGGCGCCGGCGCCTTCTCGCTTGTTGAAGGAGGCTTTGACTGGCACCAGGACTTCCTCGATCTGACCCGCCAGGTGATCGAGGCCCGCGTGCCGATGTTCGCGTCCTGCTTCGGCTTTCAGGCCATCGTGCAGGCGCTGGGCGGCACGCTGGAGCGCGATCCGGCGCGCGCCGAGCTGGGCACCTTCCCCATCACACTGACCGAGGAGGGGCATAACGACCCGCTCTTTGGCGAGCTCCCGGAAGTCTTTGATGCGCAGCTCGGGCATAATGACAGCGCGATTGCGCTTCCCGATGAGCTGGTGCACCTGGCCGCCAGCGAGCGCTGCGTGTATCAGGCGGTCAGGGTGCGGGGGCGGCCGGTGATCGCCACCCAGTTTCACCCGGAGCTGGGGCGCGAAGGAAACCTGGACCGCTTTCGCAACTACCTCAACAACTACAAACCCGAGGGCCAGACCTTCGAAGAAGCCATGGCCTACGCCGAGCGCATCCACCGCCCCAGCCCGCATGCCTGCGGCCTGCTCAAGGCCTTCGTCGCCGACGTCTCCCTGCACATCGAGGGGCGCCGCGCGCTCAAAACCAGCGATCGCTGAGCCTCCCCTTCCCCACCTCCTGCGGCACACCGACCATGACCCCCGACCCCATCGACGATTACCTGGCGCGCGCCGAAGCGCGCTGGTCCGACGACGCACAACTTCCCGACGCCGACACGCTTCGCCAGCTCGCTATCGACGCGGGCTTCGACGCAGACATCTCCGAGCAGGCCGACGCCCGCGCGCTCAAGGCCACCGCCCGGGCCCGCGACCACCTCGCCCAGGACGCCCCCGAGCTGGCCGAGCCACATCTTCGCCAGGCGGTGCTTCTCTCGCCAGTGCGGCTGGAGGCGCACATGCTCCTGGCCAGCCTTTACGCCCGCCGCTTTGAAGCCTCAGGCGACATCGCGCTGCGCCAGCAGGCTCGCCAGCTCGCCATCCGCTGCCAGGATCTCTCACCGCAGCACACGCCTTCGGCCGAGCTCCTCAAAGAGCTCGGCATGATCGAGCAACGCGACACCATGTCCTGGAAGCAGGCCGCGCTCATCACCGCCATCCTGGTCGGCATCAGCGCATCGATGTCGCTCTGCGTGCGCTACACGATGGTGCCCCCCGAAGACGAGCAGGCCCGAGAAGAGGTCCGCGAGCATTTTGAGCAGACACCCCCGCCTCAAGAGCCCGAAGCCCGCTGACGTGGCCACAGCGTCGTCTGGCCCCCCTTAAAACTCACATCTTTAGCCTTTCGGCCCGCCGATCACCGGCTCAAACACATAGGCCTCGCCAGTCTCATGGGCGTAGAGCATATCGATCGCCGCCCAGGGAATGTCGCAGAAGAAGCGTTTGCCCTGAAACGAGAGTGAGCCGCGCACCCCCTGGCCGTCGTAGTCGAAGTCGGCCAGGTGGAAGTTATGGGAGAAGTTCAACCGAAGCTCCGGCTGACCCAGAAAACGCGAGGGCACAACGACCCCATCGACACGCGGGTCGAGCGTGACCATCACCATCCCCTCTTCGATGAGGCGAGAGAAGAGCGCGAGTTTGGCCGCCGCGCGGGGATCGTCGGGGGCTTTGGGCTGGTTCGGCGCGGGTGAGCGCCGGGTGTCCTGACGCCCGAAGGGAAGACGCACCACATTATCGACATCTTCTGCGTCGTCCTCGGCATCCTCCTCCACCCCGGCCCCGCCATCGGCATCGACATCATCGACATCATCGACATCATCGACATCATCGGAAGACGTCGGCGCGTCCTCATCGCGTGCCTCTTCAGCCGCGTCAGCGCCCTCGGAGTCGTCGCCTCCCTCCTCACTGGAGTCTTGCACCGGAAAGAGCCTGCGAACCTTCCCCATCAACTCATCGTCGCGCTCGCTCATCTGCACACTCCTCGTATGAACCCGTAAAGTTGGGGCCGAATGGACCTATCCGACCCGATGTCCTGCGCCCCCCGACGTCAGCTCTCGCCATCGCGCTCCGCCTCAACGCGCGGCCCGGAGAGTCGCCGGGCCTGCTCGCGCGCGCGCGATTCCTCATTGGCCGTCACCAGCGCGGCGACGATGCCGCGCAAATTGGCAAGCTCGAAGGGCTTACGCAACCAGGGATTGGGCAACTCATCGAGCATCAGCTGCTGCGAGCTCGAGCAGGCGCTGGCCGTCATCGCCACCAACCGCTGCCAGTAACGGGGCGCGTGCCGACGCACCCACTGCACCGTCTCCAGGCCCGCGCCGCCGCGAAGGCGCACATCGCAGAGCACCACATCGTACTCCGGCATCGCGCGCCCCAGTGCACGGGTGGCCTCCTCCACGTCGGTGACCACATCGACGTCGTGCTGGGCGCGAAGCACCCGCTTGAGGCTGGCCCCGATGGTCGGGTCCGGGTCAACCACCAGCACCTTTCCCCGCCGCTCACTCTCCCCCTCATTCTCAAACACCTCGAAGATCTGCGTGGTCGGGTCGCTGGCCGCCGGAAGTCGAAGTCGCATCAAACAGCCACCATCTGCCCCGCGCTCCGCGGTGATGATCCCGCCGCAATCGGCCACGATCTGGTGGCAGATCGCCAGCCCCAGCCCGGTGCCGCGTGAAGCCTCCTTGGTCGTGACGAAGGGCTCAAAGACGTGGGGAAGCACCGCCTCATCGATGCCCGGCCCGTTGTCCTCAAACTCCACCCAGACCCAGTCGCCCTCCTGACGCGATCGCACCACCACGCGGGGCTGCGGCACCGACGCATCACTGAGCGCGTGCGCTGCGTTGATCAGCAGGTTCATAAAGATCTGACCGAGCTGCGCCTGGCTCATCGTCACCGGTGAGGTCGACGCGAGCTGAAGATCGATCTCAATGCGCGGCCCCATCTCCCCGCGGGCCATGCGCACCGAGGAGTAGAGCGGCTGATCGATCCAGGTCGCCGAGGGCATCCCCCGCTCCAGCGCCGAGAAACTCTGAATGCTCTCGACCACCCCGCGGATGCGCTCCGCCCCCTCCAGCGCCGAGCGCAGTCCGTCGAAGACCTCTCCCAGCCCGTGGCTTGTGTCATCATAGCCGCGCGCGCTCATCCACACATCGAGTTCTTCGAGCGCATAGTCGAGGTTGGCGTGCACGTACGAGAGCGGGTTGTTGATCTCATGGCCGACGGTGGCGGCCATCGTGCCCATGACCACGAGGCGATCCATGCGCAACCTCTCGGCCAGGATCGCCTTCTTCTCGGCCACCCCGCTGATCATCAGCTGCATCGCATCTCGCCCGTCGAACACAATGGGCTGCGCGCTGGCCTCCACGCTCAACGTGCTGCCATCGCCGCGCACCGCCCAGGCCTCCGCGCTCTCCACGCTCTCGCGCTGCTCCACCGACTCCAGGTACGCCCCTGAGCGCCATCCATCAAAGAGCTCAGCCAGCCGCCTCGCCACAAAGTCCTGCGGACTCATCCCCCAGAGCCTGTGCGCGGCCTGATTGGCAAAGAGCACCTCATCGCCGCCCACGACCACAATCGCCGAGCGCGACATCTCCACCACCGAGCGGTGCCGCGCCTCACTCTCCCGTAACGCTTCGCTGACCAGCGCACTGCTCAACAACAGCCCGGCCTGACTGGCGGCCACCTTCAGAAGTTCAAGATGCCAGGCGGTGAACGCATCGGTGATGCGATGCACCGAGGCGTAGATCACCCCCGCGATACGCCCCTCAATCGCATAGGGCGCGCAGATCGCGCTGCGCAGGCTCAACTCCATAATCGACGGAGCGCGGCCCAGCACCGGGTGGTTGGGAAGATCGTTGACCAGCAGCGGCTGACCGCTCTCAAAGACCCGATTGACGATGCTCGTGGAGAACCCCTCCTCATCGTGGCTGTCCCCGAGATCATCGCCGTACTCACTGGTGGCACGCGCGCGGATCTCCAGCCCCTGATTGCGGTGGGTAAAGAGGTAGACGTGATCGGCGTTGGTAAGCTCGCGCGTCGCCTCGACCAGACGTCGCAACGCACCGCCCCGGGCCTGGCCCGACAGCACATGCCTCGTAAACTCATAGAGCTTACGCAGCCCCTCCAGCTCGCTGGTTGACTCGTTCATCGGCTCCACCTCGCCATGCGTCTCCTCCCGCGTAAGGCTTCATGGTATAGATCCACCGTCCCAAAATAGAAAGAGCACACGCCGAAAATCACTCGCCCCACCCCCGGTGGTGCTTAGGCTCGCCGATGCTCCAAGCGATCCCCGGCCTCGCCCCCTGTGGGCTTCTCCCACACGAGGCCTTTTGACGTTGCGCACACGCGGCCCGCACACGCCTTCGCCGCGCCCGCTCGCACACTGACGATGATGGAGGTTTGATGTCTGCATCCACACCCGGCACCTCGCACCCCGACCTGGAAGCGCTGCAAGCGCTGCTCGACGCCCGCCAGCTCCTGCCCCTGCTGCCCATGATCTATGTGGCCTGGGCCGACGGTGAGCTTCACGAGCGCGAGCTCCTGGAGCTTCGCGAACGTATGACGAAGATGCTGGGTTTGAGCTCCGAGGATCAGGAGGTCCTCGCCAGCTGGCTCGATCCCGAAAACCCTCCCGGTCCGGTGGCGCTGCGCTACCTTTTGCGCGCCCTGCACCGCGACGGTGGCGCGCTGGCCACCGACGAGCGCCTCAG
The DNA here is from genome assembly GCF_007997015.1 of Lujinxingia vulgaris. Classification (NCBI taxonomy): domain Bacteria; class Deltaproteobacteria; order Bradymonadales; family Lujinxingiaceae; genus Lujinxingia; species Lujinxingia vulgaris. The sequence goes on along the minus strand of NZ_VOSM01000002.1, from coordinate 314,052 downwards.
CCTGGCCGAGCTGGGCATGCGCATGGCCCTGGCCGCCCCTCCCGCCGAGGGCTCTCCGGCCAACGAGGAGCTGCGCACCTCGCTGCGCGAGATCGAAAAAGCCCTGGGCGTCGTGGGCACTGAAGCCACCGAACAACTTCGCCCCGAAGCTCGCGACACCTCGGCGACCTTGCCAGCGCGTAACCTCGACTTTGATCCGAAAAAGCTCGGCGAGCTCCTCGACGCTCCCCATCGCGCCACCCGGGAGATGGTGCGGGAGCTGCTCGCTGGCGATCAGTTCGAATACACCGACGGGCTTCCCCTCAAAGACTACCGCGAGCTCGTCGTTACCTGGCTCAAAGCCCTGGCCGACTCCGGCATTGGCGATCGCTGCGTGCCCGACAAACGCGCCGACGGCACCCGCGATATGAGCGAGTTCCTGGCGATCTTCGAGACGCTTGGCCACTTCGACCTGAGCCTGCTGGTGAAGTTCGGCGTGCAGTTTGGCCTCTTCGGAGGCTCAATCATGTTCATGGGCACCGAGCATCACCACCGCACCTACCTGCCGCGCCTGGCCAGCCTGGAGCTTCAGGGGTGTTACGCGATGACCGAGATGGGCCGCGGCTCCAACGTACGCGACCTGGAGACGACCGCAACCTACGACCCCGACTCCAAATCCTTCATCATTCACACCCCTACCGAGACCGCCCGCAAAGAGTGGATCGGCGGCGCGGGTACCTACGCCACCCTGGCCACCGTCTACGCTCAGCTCATCGTCGAGGGCGTCAACCACGGGGTGCACGCCCTGCTCGTGCCCATCCGCGATGCGAAGGGCCAGCCGATGCCCGGGGTGCGCATCGAAGATCAGGGCCTGAAGATGGGGCTCAACGGGGTCGACAACGGCCGCATCTGGTTTGACCAGGTGCGCGTGCCCCGCGAGAACCTCCTCAACCGCTACGGCAACGTCAGCGAAGAGGGGCATTATGAGAGCCCCATTCCCAGCCCCAACAAGCGCTTCTTCACAATGCTCGGCACGCTTGTAGCCGGGCGCCTGGGCGTGAGCGCCGGCGGGCTGAGCGCGGCCAAATCCGCGCTGACCATTGCCACCCGTTACAGCGATCAACGCCGCCAGTTCGGCCCGGCCGGCGCCCCCGAGATTCCGGTGCTCGACTACCGCATGCAGCAGCGCGCGCTCTTGCCCCGCATCGCCACCGCCTACGCATTGACCTTTGCGCTGCGCGAGCTCACGCGTCGCTACAACAGCGTCGATCCCGATCGACGCCAGACCGAAGCGCTGGCCGCCGGGCTTAAAGCCTACGCCTCCAACTTCGCGCTCGGCGCCACCCAGGCCGCCCGCGAAGCCTGCGGCGGCCAGGGTTACCTCTGGCTCAACCGCATCGCCGCCATCCGCACCGATGTTGACGTCTTCGCGACCTTTGAAGGCGCCAACGTGGTCATGCTTCAGCAGGTCGCCAAGGCCCGCATCGGCGAATACGCCCACGAGCTCAACGACGGCAACTTCTTCACCATGGCCCGGGTGCTCACACGTCAGGCCACCCGCACCCTCTCCGAGACCAACCCCGTCGTCACCCGCAACACCGACACCGAGCACCTCGACGACGCCGACTTTCAGCTCGACGCCCTGAGCTACCGCGAGAGCGATCTGGTCTCCGGGGTGGCGCGCCGCATCAAGAGCCGCATCGACAAGGGCATGGACAGCTTTGAGGCCTTCAACGACTGCCAGGATCACGTCATCGCGGTAGCCAACGCCAACGTCGAGCGCTTCGTGCTTGAGTGTTTCATTGAGGCTGAGAAAAACACCACGGACGCCGCGCTTCGCCGCGCGCTGAGCCAACTTCGTAAGCTCTTCGCCCTGAGCATCATCGAGAAGGACATGGCCTGGTTTTTGGAAAACGGCTACGTCCAGGGCAACAAAGCCGCCGCGATCCGCGACCGCGTCAACACCCTCTGCGCCGAGCTTCGCCCCGACGCCGTGGCCTTTGTCGACGCCTTCCAGATCCCCGACACGCTGCTCTCAGCCCCGATCGCTTTCTCGGAGGGCAAAGCTCCGGCCGATGCGCAGGTCGAGCACGCCCGCGGCATCGCCAGAGATTGAAACCCCACACTACGCCCGACTTTCCGCACCGGGACTACAACCCCAACGCTTTAAGCTCGGCCGCGTAACTCACATAATCCGCCTCACAGGGCGGCCCCTCCGCGTGCTCAAAGCGCACCCGCTCCCCCAAAGCCACAAGCGTGGAGGAGCGGGTGCCGTAATCGAGCTCCGGCATATGCACGCAGGTGCTCTCAAAGGGGTGCTCCTCGTCGCGCCAGGCCATCGCCTCAATAAGGCTTCGGCGCATCCCGTCGTTGAGCGGTCGCTGCCCGGGAAGCTGCCTGGCGAGTCGCTCCAGACGTTTTGAGGCGCCCGCCCCAAAGCTACGCTCACTCAACGCGTGATACCCCGGCGCCAGCACCTCTTCACGAAACACCTCGCCATCGCTCCAGATCACCTGCGCGCGTGTTTCGTCGGCCAGCAGCAGATGAAACCCGCCGTAGTCAGCGGGCGAAAGACCTCGCACGCCCTCCAGCGCCTCCTCCACACTTGCCCGGCCCAGCGACTGCCACACAAGCTCGCCGCGCGAGCGATGGTGCGGGCGCCGCTCGACCTCAAAGCGGTTGGTGATCGCCACGAAGATCCCGGCCTCATTGAGCCCCAGCCAACTTCCCCCCGAACGCTCATCGCGCGGCGCCAGCACCCGCATCCCCCCGATCTCCCGCAACGCCGGCGACGAGGCCGGTCGCACATAAGACTCGTCGCGGTTGGCCACCACAAAGAGCGGGCAATCGGGCGCGCATCGCGTCGCAATCAGAATCGTGCACATATCGCTCTCCTCTACTTACGTTCAATCGTCGTGTGTGTTCGCCCGGCTTTTTTGGCCCGATCGCACATCCCCGGTGCTCGCAGCCCTTGTCGAAGATGCCGGATTTGGACATCTCACCGCTCTTGTTTAGGCTCTCTCCACGTGGATCAACCCCCGAGCCCTTCTCCTCTTCCCCGAACGCTCGTTCGTGCTGCCGAGGTTATGATGTTCAGGCGTCTTCTCCCCTGTGTGCTCATCGCGCTCCTTATGTCCGCGGCGGCCTGCTCCAACCAGCGCAACGCGCCCGCTGACGGCCCTCAAGACCCCGGCGACTTCGACCTGGAAGAGCCCGACCCCGATGACCCGGAAGATGGTCAGCCCGATGGCGATCCCGATGACAAGCCGCCCCAGGAGGAGCCCGATCCTCCCCGCGACCCGGTCGAATGGGAAGCCTCCATCGTCGCCACCGATCTGGCGGCCCCCTGGGATCTGACAGTGACGCCCGACGATCGCGTCTTTCTCACCGAGCGCGACTCCGGCCGCGTCGGCGAATACGTTGACGGACGCACCCGCCGCCTGCGCCAGTTCCCCGTCGCTAACGCCGGCGAAGGCGGACTTCTGGGCATCGCCCACTCCCCGCGCTTTGCTCAGGACAACCTCCTCTACGTCTACTACACGACCGAGGAGGATAACCGCATTGTGCGCTTTAACCCGGATAACCGCGCCGAGCCGGAGCTCATTTTTGAGGGTATCCCGCAGTCACGCATCCATAACGGCGGCCGCATCGACTTTGGCCCCGACGGCATGCTCTACGTGGGCACCGGCGACGCCGCGCGCCCCGATCTGGCGCAAGACCCGGACTCGCTGGCCGGAAAGATCCTGCGCATGACCCCCGACGGGGAGATCCCCGACGACAACCCCACCGCGGGCTCTTTTGTGTACTCGATGGGTCACCGCAACGTGCAGGGCCTGGCCTGGGACAGCCAGGGCCGCCTTTTTGCCACCGAGTTTGGCCCCAATGAGAATGACGAGGTCAACCGCATCATCCCCGGCCAAAACTACGGCTGGCCCGAGGTCACCGGCCAGTCCAACCAGGAAGCCTTCACCGACCCGATCTTTGTGCAACAACCCCCGGATGCCTCCTGGAGCGGGCTGACCGCGTCGGTGCAGGGCGCCATCCCCCAGTGGGACGACAACCTGCTCATCGCCTCGTTGCGCGGCCAGCGCGTCTGGCGCCTTGTGCTCAACGAAGAGGGCACCGAGGTCGTCGAATCCGAGGCGCTCTTCGTCAACGAATGGGGCCGCCTGCGCGCCGCCGTCCAGGCCGCCGACGGCTCGATCTGGGTGCTCAGCAACAACCGCGACGGGCGCGGCACCCCGCGCGAGGGCGATGACCAAATCTACCGTCTCGGACCGCAGTAGCATCAAAGCTCCGGCCGCCTGCGCACATCGCACACGTGCCTGCGCTCTCACACGCGCCCCCATCACCGACGCGGGGGGCGCGGTGAGCCCAAAAAACCACCAAAACTCGCCCGATCGTTGACATTTGATCACGGCTGACCTACCCACTTTCGCGACGCGCACCCCGGCGCTCCGGCCGCACCTTCTGGAAGAAGCTCGCCCCCCGGCGCGTTGCTGACCCTCGACACACCCCCTCCCCCCCCACAAGTTCATAGGATCCGCTCATGCCCAAGATTATCTGCGCCGAATGTAAAGCGATCGAAGATGTCGCGCAGGCTCCTCCTCCCGGCACGCGCGCGATCTGTGGGTCCTGCCAGCAGGCGCGCATCGCCAAACGCAAAGGCGACAAAAAGCATATCCCGCGCCGCAAGCACGGCACCCGCGTGATGCTGCCTATTACCTGCAGCGAGTGCGGCAAGCCCGACACCCTCGACTACATGCCCAAAGGCGCCAAACTCGAAGAGGTGCTCTGCACCGCCTGCGCCCGCACGCTCTTCGGCAGCGATTCGCCCTGGGCCCGCACCGAGCAGGCCAAACGCCGCGAGGAAGAGCGCGAGTCGAAAACCTCCTGGGAGTTCACCTGCGCCGAATGCGGCCGCCAGGATCTGCTGCCCTTCTTCCCCAAACCCGGCGAAGACTTCTTCTGCAAGCGCTGCCACCAGGAGCAGGAGACCCCCTCGAAAGAGCGCCTGGCCGGTCGCCAGAAAGCCGGCGGCGGCGTCTTCATCCGCAAGCGCGACAAGACCGAGTCCTGAGCCCGGATTGACAGCGTCGGCTTGCCATCACTACAACCGACGCACCCCTCGATGCCCCGCAGGCCAACACCCGGCCCCGAACCCGCATAACCCCGGATCTTGAACATGTCCGAGACCACCCTCCTTGAGCGCGCCCAGCTGGCCACCACCCTCGATGAAGACGCGCTCCACAACGCCGTGGTCAAAGCGACCTTCGTCGACGCCACCGAAAAGGCCCTGATCTTTGATCTGGGTCAGGAGCGCAAAGCGCACGTGGCCCGCGAGGAGCTCCCCGCCGAGCTTCCTTTTGCCGCCGGCCAGGAGGTCAGCATCCTGGTGGAGCAGCCGCTTGCCGACGCCTGGAGCGCCTCCTACACCAAGGCCCAGAAACTCCAGACCTGGGAGTGGCTTGAGCACCTGGCCAAATCCGGCGAAGTCGTCGAGGGCACGATCACCGGCGAAAATAAGGGCGGCCTCTCGGTCGATATCGGACTTCGCGCCTTTTTGCCGCGCAGCCACGTCGATCTGCACCGCGTCAACGACATGACCCCCTACATCGGCCGTCGTGCCGAGTTTCAGGTCGTGGAGTTCGACAAAAAACGCGGCAACGTCGTGGTGAGCCGCAAGGCGCTCCTGGAGCGCGAGCGCAAAGCCGAGCGCAAGGCCCTGATCGAAGAGCTGGCCGAAGGCCAGCGCTTTACCGGCACGGTGCGCAACATCACAAACTTCGGCGCCTTCATCGACATCGGCGGCATCGACGGGCTGCTGCACGTCACCAACATGAGCTGGGGCCGCATCGACCACCCCTCCGAGCTCTTGCGTCCGGGCGATGAGGTCGAGGTCGTGGTGCTCTCCTGGGACCCGGCCAAAAAGCGCCTGGGCCTGGGCCGCAAACAACTTCTGGCCGACCCCTGGGAGAAGATCGACGAGCGCTACTCCGAGGGCCAGACCCTGGAGGGTGAGGTCGTGAGTCTGGCCGACTTCGGCGCGTTCGTGGCGCTGGAGCCCGGCCTGGAGGGCCTGGTGCACGTCACCGAGCTCTCCTGGACCGAGCGCATCAACCACCCCCAGGACGTGCTCAAGCTCGGCCAGAAGATCGCCGTCAAACTCCTGAGCATCGACAGCGAGAACCGCCGCTTGAGCTTGAGCGTCAAGGCGCTCAGCGAGAACCCCTGGAACGCCGTGGTGGAGCGCTACCCGGTGGGCTCGGTGCAGAAAGGCCCGATCAAGAACATCACCGACTTCGGCCTCTTCGTGGAGCTTGAAGAAGGCGTCGAGGGGCTGGTGCACGTCAGCGATCTTTCCTGGACCGAGAAGATCGAAAACCCCCGCGAGCATTTTGAGCTCGGCCAGGAGGTTGAGGTCAAAGTGCTCGACGCCGACGCCGACAACCAGCGCATCGGCCTGGGCATCAAGCAGCTCACCAACGACCCCTGGGAGCAGGCCGCTGAGACCATCAAGCCCGGCCAGAAGGTCGATGTGACCATCACGCGTCTGATGGATTTTGGCGCCTTTGCCGAGATCATCCCCGGCGTGGAAGGACTTATCCACATCTCGGAGCTGAGCAACGACCGCGTCAACTCCGCCGCCGAGGTGGTGCGCCCCGGCCAGCAGGTCAACGCGCTGGTCATGAGCTTTGAGCGCGCCAACCAGCGCATCGGCCTCTCGCTCAAGCGCGACGAGCTCGAAGACGAGTCCTCCAACCTGCGCGAGTACGCCGACGAAGACGCCTCGGCCGCCACCCTGGGCGACATCCTGCGCGATCGCCTCGGACTTGCGGCCAGCACCGACGAGAAGAGTGACGACGCCGCTGCCGACGAGAAGAGCGAGAGCGCGGCCGCCGCTGAGAGCGCTGAGGACGTTGTCACGACGACCGACGAGGCGGTGGCGACCACCGATGACGTCGTGGAGACGACCGACCAGGCGGTGGCGACCACCGATGACGTCGTGGAAACGACCGACGACGTTGTGAGCGGCGATGAAGACGACGCCGACGCGCAAAGCTCCGAAGAAGAAACGAAGACCGAGAACTAAAGGTCTCGGAACATCTCGGCGTTGCGAGTTACCCCGGTGTCATCTGGCACCGGGGTTTTTCATGCGCCCTTAAATCACCAGATTCACCAATCTTCTCAAACACTTACAAGACACACACCCTGCTCCCTGAACAAAAAAACCGAAGCTCTCGCGTCGGTTTTTTCGTTGCATCGTAGCCTGTCTGCGGTGCTCAGCGCTTAACTCAAATAGTCATCGCGCAGCTCGTCGAGGTAGCCATCGGCATCGTCGACCGGGTCGGTCGAGCTCGCCAGCGCGTCCTCATCGCTCGTGCCCTCCTCGCCAGACATACGCCGACGGGCCAGCGCCACAACGGCGACTACCGCCACAATCAGGCCCACAAAAATCGAGCCCAGCAGCTTGGCGTTATCCTCGGCCGGGGGCTCCACAACCTCAAAGCCCTCGCCGTAGCGCTCCAGAAGTTCGGCTTTGATGGCATCCTTCTCCATGCCATCGCTGGCCATCTTCTGGATGTCCATGCGCGCCACGCCGGCGTTGGCCGAGGGGCACATCGCCAGGGTCTTGCCCGGGCAGTAGGGGCTGTAGATCTCCTGGGAGATCTCGCGGGTCATGCGCGAGACCTCATCGGCGGTGCGCGCCACGTCCTGAGCCAGCGCCAGGGAAGCCGGAGCCATCAATACGAGCACCAGCAGCCATGCTGCGCCTTTCTGTCGTTGTGTCTTCACCACGTCTCCACTCCGAGCCAACCTTTGCGAAGCTCGCGCGCCTTCTGCGAGGCGTCCGCGCGCACCTCCAGCTTGTAGAACTTCGGCCCGGGCTTGGCCAGCGTCATCGTCAGGGTGTGCAGCCGCCCGCGGCGCAACACGTGCACGTCGACCACGTCGCCCTCCTCATAGTCGATCAAGAGCTCGTCGGGGTCGCGCTCGGCGACCTCCCAGCGGTCGATGGCCACGAGCACATCGCCGGCGCACAGGCCGGCCTGCTCACCGGGGCCACCACCGAGCACTTCGCGCACCACACGCCGATCATCTTCAGCGCGCGTCACAGCTTTGATGCTCGCCCCGCCTCGCTCATCGTGCACGGGCTTAAGTCGCAGCCCCACCGGCGCGAGGAACTCCTCCCAGGCGATCTCGTGGGTGCCGCGGATATAACGATCGAAAAACTCGGTGGGATCCGCGCCGCTGATCTCGCCAACGGCCGCCTCAAACGCACCACGCGGGTAACCCTCATCGCGGGCTTTATAATGTTCGCGGTAGAGCTTGCGCAGCACATCGGCCAGCGCCCGCTCCCCGCCGGTCTTCGTGCGAATCCACAGGTCCAGCACCCAGCTCACAAGCTCGCCCTTCAGATAATACGACACCGTGGAGTTCCGGGTGTTCTCATCGGGGCGGTAGAACTTGATCCAGGCATCGAAGCTCGCCATCTCCAGCGAATGCAAGAGCCGCCCCGGGTACTGCGAGAGCTCCAGCACGCGCTTCTCCAGCAGCTCAATATATGCCGCCGGCGAGAGCAGGCCTGTGCCCATGAGGTTGTAGGTGTCGTAATAGCTCGTGACGCCTTCGACCGCCCAGAGGTCGTGGGTGTAGTTCTCATTCTGATAGTCAAAAGGCCCCAGCGCCTCGGGGCGCAGGCGTTTGACGTGGTAGGCGTGAAAATGCTCGTGGCAGAGCAGACGCAGGAAGTTCCCGTACTTGTCGCCGAGGTTGCCATCCTCATCGAGAGCAACCTTATCGAAGCCGCGCGCGTCAAACATATTGACGCTGCTGTGGCGATGCTCCAGCCCGCCAAAGCCGCCGTCGACCAGGTGGTTGATGAAGACGTAGCGCTCGTAAGGGATCTCGCCAAACATCTTCGCGTTAACCTTCACAAGCTCCGGCACGTGCTTTTTGAGCGCGTCGACATCGGCGTTGCTCACGCCCCACATCACAAAGCGGTGGGGCACGCCCTCAACCTCGAAGTCGAAGTAGGGGTGCGGCCCGAGCTCCACCGGGGTGTCGAAGAGCTCGTCGAAATCGGCGACCTCAAAGTAGGTCTTCGAGCCCTCGGCCGGCGCCAGCCCGCAGAAGATCTCCCATCCCTCCGGCGGGGTGATGTGCAGGTCGATGGCGTCGTCGAGTCGGCCCTCGGGGTACATGCAGGTGGCCACGCAGTTGAAGAAGGCGTGGCTGGTGTCGACGTGGTTGGTGCGCACGGTCAGGTCGTGGGCGTAGACCTGGTAGGTGACGCGCACCTGGTCGACATGCGCCACATCGATCTTCCAGCTGGCCTTGTCGAGCTTTTCGAAACGCAGGCGCTCGCCATCTTTGTCAAAGGCTGCAAAGCGCTGCACGTGGCGCGCGTACTCGCGCACCAGGTAGCTCCCCGGGCTCCACACCGGCATGCGCAAGACCAGCTCGGAGTCGTCGGAGAGCGCCATCACGCGCATCTCCACCTCGATGAGGTGGGTCTGAGGTTGGGGGACCTGAATTCGAATCGCGATGGGCGCGCTCATGGAGGCTCACTTGCTCGATGAAAAGGTTGGGCAACACGACAGGGCAGAACAAAAAGAAGGGCCCTCTGGCGAAAATCAACCGCCAGAGGGCCCTCATTATTCACAGCGTGCACCGCGGCGCAAACGCCGCGACTGCCTTATTGCGCGTCGACGTCGTCTTCGAAGACCCGACGCCCGAAGGTGATCTCGTACTCGTTGGGGTTGTTGACCGCGGTCATCGACCCGGTGAAGAGATCGTCGTTATCGCGGCTGAGCTCCAGGGTGTAGAGCTCGTCGATGTCGGTGGTGGGGTTAAACGTGATCGTCAGATCATCACCCTGCAACTCCACCGAGTTCAAGTCGCCGGTGAGACCGTCGAGCATCTCGGAGAGACCGTCCATCATCCAGTAGGTGCCTTGAGCTTCGGTGGCACCCTGGTCGTGGAAGATGTCGAAGAAGGCCACCGGGGCGTCGCCCTCCACCATCGCCACGCGCCAGGAGCCGCTGAGGATGCCGGTCTCAATGAGCTCGGCGTCATCGTCCATCATCTTCTCGTCGTCTTCCGAGATAGGATCTCCGGTATCGGGATCCTCATCGGGGACTTCGGTGTCGGGCTGGTTCTGGTTGTCGCCAGGGACCGTCACGCTCTCGCGCTCACACCCGATGCTGAAGCCCGCGCTCAGGCTCAGGAGCGCGATGATGGCCAGGGCTCGGCCCAGCGCCCGCAGGCGCCGGGAGACTCGTTGTTCGCTATCGTTTCGCATCACAAGACCTCGTGTTGGCTTAGTTGATCGGCATATAGACGCTGGCACAGTGAGGGGCATTGCCGCGAATGCGTCCGCAGAAGTCGGAGCAGGCAATGCCGGGCTCGCGCACAATCTCGATATGCCCGTGGACGGCGTGGTAGCCGATGCAGCCCTTATTCCATGAGATGATGGCGCCACGAGGGGCCTCGGTGGTGGGGATGTCGACCTTCTGCAGGCCAATCGAGCGCAGCACATCGGGGTTGGCGTCGGCGTTGCAGCGGAAGCCGAAGGCCGAGAGCTGGAAGGTATACGCCGAGCAGGGGCCGTGGCCTTGCAGCTTATCGAAGTTGATGCCCGCGCGACGAAGCGCACCCTTCACGCCCGCCCAGCAGCGGCCAAGGCTGTAGCTGTTGTTACCCGGAGAGCAGCGCTGCGGCCCACCGGTCTCCTGACACTTGGCACCTTCGGTGGCCAGGCGCTCGGCCATCGCCGAGTCGACGTTGGCGTCGGGGTAGTAAGGCAGCGCACGGCGATCTTCGGGGATGGTGCCGTCGAAGTCAGTAATCGTCACACGCACCTCGCGGCGAGCAACTTCGTTGCCGTTGGCGTCGAGTCCGATGGCGAAGATCACGCGCTCACCGAAGAACTCGTAGGTGTAGCCTTCCTCAAAGTTCGAGGCGCGATCCTGGGAGGTGCCCAGGTGGAAGTTGTCGTGCTCGGCCTCGTAGCGGACCTTCACGATGCGGGGGTCGCTGGCCACGACCTTAAAGGTCATGTCGGGACGGTACCAGTGGCCGGCGCGCGGCACGATGAACTCCAGTCCACCGCCGTTGGGGCCTTCGGCTTCATCGTCTTCATCATACACGAAGTGCTCGGTGCCCAGCGTCCAGCGCTGGTTGCCCTGGGCGGTCGTGTCGAGGACCTTCCAGATCGAGCCGTCATTGGAGAGGCTGATCTTGGCGGTGCCGTTTGGCGAGCACTCCGAGAGCGCCACCGGGTAGCCGGCCTGGGTCACGTAGAGCACATCGCCCTTCTTGACGGGCTCCTGCAGCTCCACGATGAGGTCGGCACCGGGGGGAACGCCGGCGGCGGTCTGTGCGCGGTTATCGCAGCTGGTGTTGTCGCTGGCACCGATCGCGGCGTTGGCGTTTTGCACCCCGGGGCTGCAGGCGACGCGAGCGGCGTTGACCACCGTGCCGTCGGCCTTCTCCACGTAGATGGCGTCGACCTCATAGCCGTCCAGCGGGCTGTCACTGTTATTGGGCGCAAGGTCCACGCCGCTGACGCGCACGTAGCGGTAGGAGGCCACGTCCTGACCATCGACCTGCTCTTCTTCGGAGCTGTCGCCACCTTCGCAGACGGCGTCGGCCTTGGCGTTTGCCAGAATGGAGTCGAAGCGGCTCATCACCTGCTGGCCGGGGCACAGCGTCGCGGCGCGCTCGCCATGACCCTTCACCTGGGTGCGGTTAATGGGGATGTTGTACTTGTCGCTCAGGTGACGGATCAGCCGCGAGAGGCTGCTCAGCTGGGCGTCCGAGGGCGGCGTGCTCAGGTGGAAGCTCCCCAGCAGCGAGATGCCCAGGTTGCCGGTGTTCTGGTTACCGACGTGCGCGCCGACCTTATTCTCCGGGGTCCCCTGGTAGATGGTGCCATCGTGGGAAATCAGGAAGTGGTAGCCCACATCGTGGAAGCGGCGGTTGAAGTGCATCTGCTGAATCTTACGCACTTCGTTGGCGCCGTCGGCCACCCCGTTGGCGGTCACGGTGTGGTGCACCGTGATGCGGTTGGGCGTGTGGGAGGGCGTGTTGTAGCGCGGCGCACGGGCATTCCAGGCCGAGCGCGGCATGATCTGAACCGCCTGGCTCGAATCGGTGCAGCTGGGGCCGCCGGAGTTGTTGCCCGAACCACCCGAGCTCAGGCCCGAGCAGACGTCGCCGCCGCCGGGGTTACCCCCGCCCTCGGCGCACTGGCTGTTCGGCGGCACCATCGGGCGGATGTCGTCGCCGTAGTAGAAGCGCAGGATGCGCTTGTAGTCCCAGCCATTGTTGGCCAGGCAGGCCGCGCCGTTCTGACTCTTGGCGCCCCGGTTGGCCGGGTTGGCGAGGCTTCCCAGGGGGGTGCCGCGCACGCCGGAGCCGGTGCGACCCTGGTTGTAGGTGACCCACTTCTCGGTGCCCGTCGGATCGCGATCCCCGCGGGCCGCGCGACAGCTGTTGGTCGAGGGAATCGCCCCGGCCACATAAAACGCCGCCGCCAGGCGACCGTTATGCGTCAGGACCTGACCGCGGGTGGCGTTTACAGCGTCGCGGTGGCGCTGCTCAACCTGCGCGTGGCTGCAGTCGTAGACCTGGTCGCGGGTGGTCGGAACCAGCGGGCGACGCTCCGCCTCCACGATAAACGCCGCGTACGTACGCGCGGCCACTGCCTGCGCTTTGAGCGCCTCCATCGGAGCGTTGCCGTTCTCACAGGCAATGACGCTGGGGAGGTAATCCTCCTCAACATCAACCGCCCCGTAACCCTCGACTTGAACCGAGCAGAAGGAGCTCAGCTCCTGAACCCGCACCTCCACGGTATCATCGAGATCCAATCCGTCGTTGAAGCCGCAACCCGCGGCTACCATCGACGCGAGAAGCGCCAGCCCCATCGCCGGCCACATCTTCATCACCATCCTCGCCATTGTGTCGTCCTCTGCTGAGTCGATTTCCGTTAGAGCGGCTCCGAAGTCACACCGATGAATCCGGACAGGCCGCGCCACTGGCACGGTGGGTTGAGTGTGCACGAAGTATACCGACCCCGCAAAAGAGGATCGCATTTATTCCCGTCACAGCCGTAATTCGACGCTATATCGGGGGATCGCGGCACGGGTAAGTTTATGTAGGACAACTCCTCACACCTCACCACAGACACTTACCCATCGGTCAGCTTCGCCCGTCCTCACCCGATCATGTGGACCTGAGCCCCCAACGCGCCCGATAAGGTGTGACAGAAGTGCACACCCCCTGCGCGATGCCTGACCTCACGGTCAACGCAAAGGGGGCGGCGCACCCGGCGGCTCCCGCGCGTTGACACCCGCGCCCGCCATTTCTAGGTTGCCGCCTTCACGCGCGTACCGGCCACACCGTCCCCCGCGCCACGGAGCTTTTATGACGACCCCCGAGACGATCGACCGCCCCATCCTCATGACCGGCTTCCCGGGCTTTCTGGCCACCCATCTGGTCGAGGAACTTGCCCGACGCACCGAAGCCTCCCTCGATCTTCTGGTGCTGGCCTCGGAGTACGAGCAGGCCACCCGTCGCCTTGCTACCCTCAGCGAGCGGCATCCCTCGCTGCAGGGGCGAGCTCGTCTGGTGCGCGGCGATATCACCCGCGAGAAGTTGGGGCTGAGCGACGCTGACCACACGCGGCTGGTCGAGTCGGTGGGTGTGGTCTGGCACCTGGCCGCGATCTACGATCTGGCGGTCTCCCGCGATGTGGCCTTTAAGGTCAACGTCGGCGGCACTCGCCATGTGCTCGACTTCTGCGAGGCCTGCACCGAACTTTCGCGCCTGAACTACGTCTCGACCTGCTACGTTTCCGGCGACCGCCGCGGCACCTTCCGCGAAGACGAGCTCGACCTGGGTCAGGGCTTTAAAAACCACTACGAAGAGACGAAATTCTGGGCCGAGGTGGAGGTGCAGCGGCGCTCCTCGGAGATCCCCACCACGATCTTCCGCCCGGGCATCACCGTGGGCGACTCGCGCACCGGTGCGACCGAAAAATTCGACGGCCCCTACTACGTCTTCGGA